>CAYNHC010000547.1:0-1503 GCA_964396705.1 uncultured Paludibacter sp. | reverse complement strand
GAATGTGGTATTCTTGGTACACATTATCCGAAAATGGATATGATTTCGTTTGGACCAACCATTCGTTATCCACATTCTCCTGATGAAAAAGTGAACATTGCAACAGTGCAATTGTTTTGGGATTATTTGAAAGCGACTTTAGAAAATATACCTGTTAAATAAAAATTTCAAGTTTCAAGTTTCAGGTTTCGCGTTTCGTGTTATGAAAACACGAAACGTGATTCCCCAAATGGACAACATATAATTTATGAGAAAACTTTTCATTGTTACAGTTATTGCTGTGTGCAGTATGACTGTTTTTGCAGCTGATAAGGACACGACAGTTGTTGATACTTTTCGATTTACAACTACAAAAGAAAATAAAATAACGCCTGTAAAGAATCAGGCAAGTTCAGGAACTTGTTGGAGTTTTTCTGCGCTGGGATTTTTCGAAGCAGAGTTACTTCGTTTGGGCAAACCCGAAGTGGATTTGTCCGAAATGTTCGTGGTGCATCATTCTTATTCCGACAAAGCAGATAAGTTCGTTCGCATGAATGGTACTATCAATTTTGCAGGTGGCGGTTCGTTTTACGATGTTATGTATGCCTTTAAAAATTACGGGATTGTACCTGAATCTGAAATGAGCGGATTGAATTACGGTGAAGATAAACACCGTCATGCTGAACTCGATGCATTAACCGATTCATATGTAAAAACATTGATTAAGAATCCAAATAAAAAACTCTCTACTGCATGGAAAACAGGTTTCGATGGGATTTTGGATGCTTATCTTGGTAAATATCCAGCTGAATTTAGCGTAAACGGTAAAAAATTCACACCACTCACTTATGCGCAATCACTTGGGTTAAATATGGACGATTATATTTCACTAACGTCATTTACGCATCATCCTTTTTATTCGAAATTCATTATTGAAATTCCTGACAATTGGCGTTGGGAAGAATCATATAATTTGCCAATGGATGAATTTGCCAGGGTATTGGATAATGCAGTGGAAAAGGGCTTTACAATTGCATGGGGTTCTGATGTAAGCGAAAAAGGTTTTACACGCAGTGGTGTGGCAGTGAATCCTGAAGTGAAAAAAGAAAATCTTCCCGGTTCAGACCAGGCCAAGTGGTTGAATATTACTCAAAAAGAAATGGAAGAGAAGATTTACAAAGTGAAGGGACCTCAACCGGAAGTAAATGTAACACAGGAATTACGTCAGAAAAGTTTTGATAATTACGAAACTACCGATGATCACGGTATGGTAATTTTTGGAACTGCCAATGATCAAAACGGAACTAAATATTATTTGGTAAAAAACTCATGGGGGACTGATAATAAGTACAAAGGAATTTGGTATGCAAGTGAATCGTTTGTGTTGCATAAAACCATTAATATAGTTGTTCACAAAGATGCTGTTCCTAAAGAAATTTTGAAGAAATTTTTGTAAGAACAAAGAACAAAGAACAAAGAGCAAAGACAAGAATAAAGACTTTAGATGATGAGAAATAAGAGGGT
>CAYNHC010000546.1:0-1514 GCA_964396705.1 uncultured Paludibacter sp. | reverse complement strand
GTCGGTCGTATGCAAGCAGATTATCAGTCATTAGGTCATTATGCGGATAATCATAATTAAATATATCAAATATAGATTTATTAATTTCAATTAAAAGCATTTATACCACTAAAAGTAAATCTATTCAAGTCGTATTTGACTTTCTACAATTCAAACTGATAACCACAAAGTATTAGTTTGTCCAGATTCATTTTCGTATCAAGAAAATAAAAACATTATATTTGCATCATTAAATTTAAAAACAAATTCAATGAGAACAAATATTATTATGGCAATGATGACAATCTGTTTGTCATCATCTTTTATTGCAGTTACAACTAAAGCAGACAATCCCAGAACTATGAGAAAGAATATTTTTATTGAAGCAGAACTCTCACAGAATGTGGCTAATTCGATGACAGGTAAAATCGGAGAAACTTCCAGATTACGTATTGAACGTGGTGTAAATCAGGTGGCCGAATTATGGCGAAAGGAAAATGGCTCAACTGACGAATTCAGTGAATTCTGCCAAACAAATTTTATTGCCGACGAAGTACAGTTAGATATTTTATTTCACAAACTTCAGCGGAATCTTGAGATTATTAACGGTTATAACAATAAAATTGATTTGCAACTCAAAGAACCGGTACAACTCTCAGGTGGAGAAATTACTCCGATTGATGAACTTTTCGGAGGATATAATATTGGTTCACATCTCGACGATGATTTGTTTGCAAATAAAATTGCATTTATTGTTGCGCTCAATTTTCCATATTACTCGTTGGAAGAAAAAACCAAACTTGGCAAACAGTGGACTCGTAAACAATGGGCTTATGCCCGCTTGGGTGATCGGTTTAGGACACGCATTCCGGCGGATATAATTCAACATCATTCGCAAACGCTCGCCTCGGCCGATTCTTATATATCTGGATACAATATTTGCATGGGTAAATTGCAAAATGATAAAGGTGAAAAACTTTTTCCGGCTGATATGAAGCTGATTAGCCATTGGGGATTGCGCGATGAGTTAAAGTCGGATTATGCCGATAAAAAACGCGGACATGAAAAGCAGGAAATGATTTATTCGGTAATGAAACGAATTATTGACCAAACCATCCCCGCGGAAGTAATAAACAACGAGAAATTCACCTGGAATCCCAAGTCAAATTCAATTTATCTTGATGGAAAACCTGCGATTTCAATTCCTGAGAATAACAAACGATATGAAGTATTATTGAATAACTTCAAGGCTAACAAAGAATTAGATATTTACTCGCCACAATTACCCACAGCATTGGAACGAAATTTCAACGAATATATGGAAATTCCGCAAAAAGATGTGGAAACCTTGTTTAAGAATCTGTTGAGTTCGCCTGAAGTTAAAAAAGTGGCTGTATTAATCCAGAAAAAGTTAGGTCGTAAACTTCGCCCATATGATATTTGGTACAATGGTTTTAAATCGAAACCTGATATTTCGGAAGAGGAGCTGACTCAAATTACCGCTAAAAAATATCCAGATCCAAAAGCACTTGAGG
>CAYNHC010000545.1:0-1532 GCA_964396705.1 uncultured Paludibacter sp. | reverse complement strand
TCTCACTTGTTTTTCGGCTCACCAGACAAGGTCGGTCGTATGCAAGCAGATGATCAGTCATTAGGTCATTATGCGGATAATCATAATAAAAATATATTATTAAATTAATACTCACTACTTATGTGTTGATAAAAATAAGTAATCTAAAAATTAAATTGTCAGTACCTTGTGTCCAATCCGACAACGCAAACATTTTTTATCGTCGCAATAATACTTTTTCAATTGGATGAATGCCTGCGAATCGAATGCAGAATCGACTTTTATACTTAAACTTTTCCATCCCGCAATTACCGAATTGGCTTCTGAAGGCAGATTTTCGAGCAATTGTAACGCTTTGTCTTTTAATTCAGGTATTCCTTTTTGTGAAGCATAGCAAAACAAAAACGGGATTACAGTATTGATTAATATACTGTTAATGGATGTTTTTCCAAGAGTTTTTGCTTTCTGTGGGCTTTCTTGTCCGAACAAATAATGATGTTGCCAATATCCGGAAGGTTCGCATCTGAATAATTTATATAAATTTTCTATTTCGGGCTGATCAATGATTTGTGAAAATAGTTTCGACGAACTGTGGGTAAGAGCCGCAAACTGTGCAATACGTATATGTGGAAAATTATCGGGACGCAGCCGTAATAATTTCCACTGTCCAACTTTCAAAGGCTGAAGATTAAATTTCGCTTTCAGAAATTCATATTCTTTATTCAATTGAAGGCAATAATCATCTGTATTTTTGTCATTCAACAACCCTGCCTGACCAAAAAGCAACGCCTCAATTTGTAATAAGTTACTTTTATGTTTTCCCAGCGCCGAAAGTGGTAATGATTTAGCCAAAGCTTCGAAAGCCTGACTATTCGTTCCGAACCCAAAGCTTCGTGCAAGTGTAATATAAAATGCTTCTTCCCAATGTTGATTGCTATTATTTAACAATGTCAGGATAGAATTCATTTTTTGCTCCAACCTTTCGGTAAGGAGTGTTGTTTTCCAGCTTTGAATAAATATTTCGGGGACGAAAGTAATTTTATCGGCACAAGGAATCCACTTTTGTTCAGAAATCAGCTTTTCATAGTTTTCTTCAATCTGATGCGGATAAATTAATTTAACCTGAGGAATTTTTGTTCCATCTAACCTAAAAATATCAATATCAGCAAATTTCACCACATGAAGAATCACACTATTATAAGCAACATCAGCCTGGTGATTATGAACTTTCCAATCACTGGCATGGGTATGTATTTCTACATTTCCTGCCCACAGTGTATCACCAATTTTAATTTTAGCATTAAAAAAATCAGGTCCCGCATCCGTGTTTACCTTACCAACATCAATTACTTCTACTTTTTCTCCATCACTTGAAATCAGAGAATGAGCAGAAAATAATTTGTATTGCCAAATATAGTGTAAAATGGATTCTTTCATTGAGGTGGAAAGTTGGTTAGAGTTTGAAAGTTCGTAAAGTTCGTAAAGTTTATAAAGTTTGTAAAGTTTATAAAGTTTGTAAAGTTTGAAGGGAGTACAATCAATTACAAAGTTTT
>CAYNHC010000544.1:0-1534 GCA_964396705.1 uncultured Paludibacter sp. | reverse complement strand
AGTAATAATTCGGGACAGATGTTTGATTAATACCCCCAGCCCCTAAAGGGGAGAACATAAACCCCTAAAGGGGAATTAATTAGTACTATTCATTTTATTTTGATTTAATATGACAACACTTCGTTATAAAATATGTTTTTTCACGCAAAGTCGCGAAGTCGCGAAGAGAAACCAAAGGTTTTTCTTCATGGCGTCTTAAAATAGAATTTTGTAATGCAAGAGTTTATATCAACTTTGCGTCTCGGCGTCTTTGCGTGAAATAAATAAGGCGCAGAGGAAAACGATAAATCGTTTTTGTTCATTTGCTGGGTTGACAAACAGCAATATAGATAATTTTGCAACGAACCATTGATATGAATAATAAAAAAGAATTTCAAAACAATACTAACTCTGTTCCCCTTCAGGGGTTAGGGGTAAACTCCCCTTTAGGGGTTGGGGGTTGCCCAATCGGCATTTTTGATTCTGGTTATGGAGGTTTGACAATTCTCGAAAAAATCCGAACTGAACTTCCGGAATACGATTATATTTATCTTGGCGATAATGCCCGAACTCCTTATGGAACACGTTCATTTGAAGTTGTTTATAAATATACACTTGAATGTGTTACCAAATTATTCGAAATGGGTTGTCATTTAGTGATATTGGCTTGTAATACTGCTTCGGCTAAAGCTTTACGTACTATTCAACAAAATGATTTACCTTTATTAAATCCAAGCAGAAGAGTTTTGGGTGTTATTCGACCAACAGTTGAGGCAGTTGTAAATATCACAAAATCAAATTACATAGGTTTACTTGCCACTTCAGGGACAGTTCAATCTAATTCATATCCTCTTGAGTTTGCAAAACTTAATAACAATATTGTCGTAATCTCAGAATCTTGTCCAATGTGGGTGCCGTTGATTGAAAATAATGAACACAACTCTGAAGGTGCTGATTATTTTGTACAACAAAATCTAAAACATTTAATTGAACAAAATAATCAAATCGACACTATTATGCTCGGTTGTACACATTATCCACTGCTGCTGCCTAAAATTAAAAAATACCTGCCTGAGAGTATTCAAATAGTTTCGCAGGGAGAAATTATTGCCAAAAGTCTGGCCGATTACCTGAATCGCCATCCCGATATGGATACAAAATGTTCGAAAAACGGCGAAATACGTTATCTGACAACAGAGTCGGTTGAAAAATTCTCAGCTTCAGCATCTGTTTTTCTAAACGATGAGATTAAAGCAGAACATATTGATTTAGGGTAAAGAGAACAAAAACAACATAAAATGAAGAAAATACTACTTATTATTGTTTTTGTTGGAGCTTGTTTATTCGTTAATGCCCAATATAACAGCGGCATTAAAATGGAACCGCTACTGAAAACCGACACCACATCCATTGGACAAAAAATCCAGTATCCAACCTTTGAGAACGCTGAAGTATCCATTTACCGCATTACCGTTCTATCCGGCACTTCCACAGGTTGGCACTTTCATACTTTCCCGGTTTTTGCTTATGTGGAAAAAGGCACACTAACCGTAGA
>CAYNHC010000543.1:0-1536 GCA_964396705.1 uncultured Paludibacter sp. | reverse complement strand
GCGACCAGGTTGAGGTGCTTACGTCGCCTACTCAGAAGCCAAATGTTTCGTGGCTAAATATTGTTACAACTTCGAAAGCCAAGAATAAAATACGTCAGGCGCTGAAAGAAGTTGAATATAAAGATGCTGAAATTGGTCGTGAAACCTTAGTACGTCGATTTAAAAACTGGAAAATTGACCTCGAAGAGGGGAAAATATCTAAATTAGCCAAGAAAAAGGGCTTCAAAACCGTCAGTGATTTTTATCAGGAAATTGCACAGGAAAAATTAGATGTTTTACATGTACGCGAAGCATATCTTGAATTAGAAAAGAAAGAAACTTTTCAGGAGCAGCCTGAGATGCGCAGTGCCGAAAGTTTTTCGAAAGAGGCGTCTTCAAAAGATAATTTCGGAAAAGATGATGTGCTCGTTATTGGTCAGGATTTAAAGAATGTGGACTTTAAACTTTCAAAATGCTGTAATCCAATTTATGGAGATGATGTTTTTGGGTTTGTATCGGTAGGTGGCGGAATAAAAATTCATCGTTCCGATTGCCCGAATGCACCGCAAATGATATCGCGCTTCGGTTACCGTATTGTGAAAGCCCGTTGGTCGGGAAAATCAGTCGGGTCTCAGTATCCAATCACTTTGCACATTGTGGGTCACGACGATATTGGCATTGTAACCAATATCACTTCGCTCATTTCGAAAGAAAAAGACATTACACTTCGCTCTATATCAATCGACACCAATGCCGGATTGTTCCAAGGCAATCTGACAATTATGGTCAGCGATACAAAAAATCTCGAAGCGATAGTCAAAAAAATCAGACAAGTGAAAGGTGTGAAAAGCGTATCGAGGTAAAAATAAAACTAACTTTTCCAAAGTTTGGGGACTTTGGAAAAGTTAAAAATCCGTTATCTGCCGTCTTCCTACAAAATCCTCTTCTTCAAATCCTCCACGCCTTCCGAAGCACCTTTTTTAATTAAAACGATATTCATTGAGTTTACACTCACTTCATTCGGGTCAATAAGGTAAACGGGAACGCCCGCAGGTACATAATGAATTAACCCTGCTGCCGGATAAACCTGCATAGATGTGCCGATAATAACAAAAATATCTGCTTTTTCAGCCATTGTTATTGCTCTTTCAAATTCAGGAACTGCTTCGCCAAACCAAACAATGTGTGGTCGGAGTTGGTAACCCTTAGGGCATTTATCTCCTATGTTTAATTCTATTTTTTCAGGATGAATGTCAAAAACTTCCGCTCCCGGACCGGTGGAACGCGATTTCATTAACTCGCCATGTAAATGTAAAACCTTTGTGCTTCCGGCATTTTCGTGCAGATTATCAACATTTTGAGTGATAATCTGAACATCATAATATTTTTCGAGTTGTACCAGACCAAGGTGTCCTTGATTTGGCTTTACAGTCAGAAGTTGTTTCCTGCGTTCGTTGTAGAATCGCAAAACAAGTTCAGGATTCTTTCGGAATCCTTCGGGGGTAGCCACATCTTCAATGCGGTGTTGTTCCCACAAACCTCCTGCATCCCGAAATG
>CAYNHC010000542.1:0-1536 GCA_964396705.1 uncultured Paludibacter sp. | reverse complement strand
ATATTACTTTCAATGGTTTCGAAGGCATTTCACATCCTTCACTTCCTGCAAATGAAAATTGGGTTTTTATTACTTTACTCATTCTTCTTAGTTTATCTGTAATTTCAGTGCTTCGTTCTTCAGGCTGGCTTACCAATTCTATAAAGGACTTTTTTAAGGTAAAAGAACGTGTCAGTATTTTCAATAAAAGTACTGTCAGCGATTTTCAATCACGCTCATTATTGATTATTTTTTCAATAGGAGTATTCAGTTTGTATTCTTTTCTGATGCTACATTCTGACATATCTAACTTTCAATTTGATGTTTTTCTTAGAGTTTTAGGGGTCACGGCAGGATTCTTTTTGATAAAATTTATAACAATAAAGATTATTGGATATGTTTTTATTCACCCCTCCAAACAAAAACTTGGCTTAGAAAATTATTTTAATGTACTTACATATTTGAGTTTCGCCCTTTTTCCTTTATTGGTAATTCAAATCTATACTCCTGAAAATCTGAGGTATTACGTTTCATTAATTGGTGTATTTCTCTGTATTTTAGCGTCTTTAGTTTACATAATAAAACTATTTCTAATTTTTTTCGATAATTTTGTAGCTACATTTTATATATTGTTGTATCTTTGCACCCTTGAAATTTTACCAGTTGTTCTTTTGATCTACTCGTATAAATTCATAATGTAAAGTGTTTAATTGTAAAAGTTTACTGCTTTGAAAATAAAGAAGATACTTGTTTCGCAACCCCAGCCAACAAGTGAAAAATCTCCGTATTTTGATATAAGTGAAAGGTACAATGTAAAGATTGAATTCAGACCTTTTATTAAAGTTGAACCAATTTTTGCTAAAGAATTTCGTACCCAACGTATATCTATATTAGATTACACCGCTATCATTTTTAATGCCCGTCATGGAATAGATCATTTTTTCAGACTATGTGAAGAGCTTCGTATTACCATTCCCGAAACAATGAAGTATTTCTGCGTTTCAGAGTCGGTAGCAGTTTATTTACAGCATTATATTCATTATCGCAAACGTAAGGTGTTTTACGCAGCAACCAACAAAATGACTGACTTGGTTACTATTATGAACAAACATGCTGATGAAAAGTATCTGCTTATAACTTCCGAGGTTCAGAATGAGGAAACCCAAATCATTCTCGAGAAATCGAAAATAAGTTATCAGAAAGCTATTATGTACCGTACGGTAAGTAATGACTTTGGTCCAGACGAAGAGTTTAATTATGATATGTTGCTATTTTTCAGCCCATTAGGTATCAACTCTTTGTTGAAAAATTTTCCAAACTTCGAACAGGGCGACATTCAAATCGGGTGTTTTGGTGCAACAACTGCACAGGCAGTGCATGATGCCGGTTTGAGATTAGATCTTGAAGTACCCGTACCTGGCGTTCCATCGATGACAATGGGTTTAGACAATTTCCTAAAGGAAATGGCAAAAAAAAATAAAAAATAGGAAATTTAAGGTTTGCTATTCTGCTTTTTAAAACTATTCTGAAAGTATCGTGAAAAATGCGTACTTTTGG
>CAYNHC010000541.1:0-1537 GCA_964396705.1 uncultured Paludibacter sp. | reverse complement strand
GATCCTTCAAAAATGATTTTGGTAATCCTCATGTTTTTTGGCCGCATTGGGTGTATCACCCTTTTGCTATCGACAGTAAGAAACATTGGCAGTTCATTGTTGTACCGCTACCCTAAAGAGAATTTGATTATTACCTAAAGATTAAAAAACATATACAAAAAATGAATATAGTTGTAATTGGATTAGGAAATTTTGGCGCTTCGCTGGCAAAAATATTGACCACTCAGGGCCACGATGTGCTAGGTGTTGACAATGATCTGCAACGTGTTGAATTTTTTAAAGACGTAATTGTGAACACTATTTGCCTTGATGCTACCGATCCACACGCTTTAAAAATACTGCCGCTGAACGAAGCCGATGTGTTTGTGGTTTGCATTGGCGATGACTTTGGTATTTCGGTGAAAATAGCCGCACTTCTCAGAAAGTTTGGGGCGAAAAGGGTAATTAGTCGTGAGAGTTCTTCCATTCACCTTACGGTTTTAAATTCTATAGGAATAAGCGAAACCATTAACCCTGAATATGAATCGGCTCGAACACTTTCACAAAAACTGCCCATCAAAGGCATTCAAAATTTGTTTTCGATTTCAGAAACCTTTAAAATCATTGATCTTCCTATGCCAAAGCTATTGATCGGGGGCAGTTTCTCGCCATCCGAATTCAGGAAGGACTCGCATCTCAAAATTGTTGCCTTAAAACGAAACGGACGGATAGTATATTCATCGGCTCAAGCTGCAGAGAACGAAGATTTGAAGGAAATTGTGTTTAAGGAAAACGATACAATAGTGTTAGCAGGCGACATAAAGGATATTAAGCGGTTTTTGAAGTAATTTCCTTTTCCACTATTTCCCTTGCTTCGCCTTTGTTAACACTATTGTTTGTCAATATGAATCTACTAGAGTGTAATTACTTTGTTCTATAAATCAAGGTGCTTGAATTTGTCTCATCAAAATAGAGATTAAACACACTCTGTGTATAGTTCTTTATTCCACCATCACCTTCTTCGTTTGTGTGACTTCATTTGAACTTAGCTTGAAAAGATAACTTCCTTTCGGGAAGCCTGCCAACGAGACAGTTGTTTCTTTCTCGGCAAGCGTTATTGATTGTATTTTGCTTCCTGTTACGTTATAAACATCGAGCGTGGCGGGTTGTTCGCTTTCGAAAACTACCTTCACGTTAGTGGATGCCGGATTGGGATACACCTCAAAATTGCTTTCTTTCAACTGGTTGACCGAAGCCGGACTCAACGTAGTTGCCATAATGGGGTACGAATGAAGTTCAATTGAATCCTTCAAATTGGTGCGCAGCCTGTAATAGTATGCCGTTTTTGATGTGAGGTTTGAATCGGCATACAGTTTTGTGTCAGGAGCAAGCATTGCAATAGTTTCAAAATCAGAATTTTTTGTTTTGCGTTCTATCCGAATACTGTCGTTTTCACTAGTCCTGTTTGTCCAGGTTAACGAAATTGAGTTTGCTGTAGGAACGGCTTTTAATAGGGTAGGCGACTCTTTGTAGGTGTGAATGACCACGTCTTTCGCTT
>CAYNHC010000540.1:0-1538 GCA_964396705.1 uncultured Paludibacter sp. | reverse complement strand
CTTTTTTAAGTTCACACATCAGGTTTGAGGCATGTAAATCGCCTGAAGCTTCACCTGCAATGATAAAATAACGCATTTTTTTTAAGAGTTTGAAAATTTGAGAGTTTGAGAGTTAAGAATTACTCATTGTTGTATGTTCCTTGCATCTTTATTCTTGTATCGAACTAAGGCTAAGCGCATTTGGCGATTTGCAGGAGCATTCAATGCCGCAAAGCGACAAGGTGAATGCGGGCGCAAAGACTGCAAAATGCGAAACACCTCCAAATATATTTAGGAGTGCGCTAGGGCATCGTAATTTTCTTTTGAATAATTTCATTTTAGTATATAATTGGTTTTAAAGGAGGTGGTGGAGGCGGAATATTTTCAGGCATATCCCTATAAACTTTAAATTTTAAATTTGAATCAGTAGTATCAACTTGTATGTTTTCGTATATCTCAAAAAATTTATATCCAATGTTTTTTATTCTCGGAGGGAAATATGGTAAATATCCAATGAAATGTTTTGATTTTGTTTTGTTGTAATATATAAGTAAATCAACTAATGGAGCGTCTGATGGAAGATTATTAGTAGAATCTTGAAGGTTAATATTTGAAATACGCACAGTATTTTCTAAATAATCAAATTGATGTCTAGTGATTTTACCTTTAAAAAAACCTTTAGGTTTGGAGTTTCTACCACCCCAATAATAATAATTTAAATCTTTGGTAATTTTAATAGCTAATGCAGGACAACTTCCAAAACATAAACTACTAGAAAATTCAATCGAGTCTATGTTTAATTTTGAATCATAAAGTAACGTGTCGTTGTAAAATTTATACATTTTGTTGAACCTAAATGGTATTCCATATCCTTCAATTTTTTCAATAATCAGACTATCCTGATCTGCTTTAATAATTTTCCCAATTAAATAAATATAAATCACTCTATATACACTATCTCTATCATAGACTTTGTCAAAATCTATTTTAGTTTTTGCATCACTGTCAATGCCATTTTTAATAACCCATTTATCATAATAAGCAGTGTCAGATATAATTATTGTGTCGTTTGATAATAAATATTTTCCTATTTCTTTATTGTCAAAGTAGACATTCCCATTTTCAAAAAACAATGGCTGGTTTAAGTATTTAAATAGATTTGTATCTTTCTCAGATACAGAAATATTCCAATATTTAGTTGTGAAACATGAGTCAATTGGAGTCGGTTTACTACAACTCATTGAAAAAGCAATTATTGATATGAGAATTAGTTTTTTCATTTTTTTATAATGTGCCCTAACTTTACAACATAAAAATACTTGCCACTAAATATAATACTGCACTTACCATAAATCCGGTTGCAATTCTGAAACTATCGGCTTTATAAAACAGAAATACAATTATTAAATTTGGCAAAATTGAAAGCATGAGTAGTTTTCCTAATAATATTCCAGGATATAACTGTTTTAATGTATTCCATATTCCATCGTATCCTGGATATAATCCATCTAAATAAAACCAAATAAATAAAAATGGCAAAATAATACCCGGAATAAGTC
>CAYNHC010000539.1:0-1539 GCA_964396705.1 uncultured Paludibacter sp. | reverse complement strand
AATACAAGGCAGAAGCAATACTAACACCATTGTTTCCGGCAAGTACAATTTTACCATTCAAACTATAAATCTGAAATCCATCGCCATTTACTGAACTCAACTCTACAAGGTCGAATTGAGCTGCATGGGTTGGAATAATGCGCTGAATTAATTCACGGGATGCGGCAATATTTAATGCAGCATAAGCCCCTGAAAATATGCTTAAAAAAGCAATGCAGAAAACTATCTTTTTAAAATTCATATCTAAAATAAGTTACGAGTTACAAGTATTTAGTTACAAGTATTTTTACTGAGTTACAATACTTAATATCAGGAAGCTAATTGAAATAATTATACTTTTAAAAACCATTTCTTTTTATATAAAAACCGGAGCAACGCAAGTTGAATCAACAAAATTCCTGCGCCTATCCAAACCTCCTGCCAGATTTCAGACAGATTTTTCAGTATTCCGCCAAACAGAAATACCGAAGTGGATTCAAAATTAATCACACCATGCGAAGCCATGTAAATCAATATTGAGTTGATACCGATCCATACAAACGGGATACTCCATTTTCTGAATCCCCAAACATCAATAATCAGGTAAAAAACTGACAATAAAAGCAAACTCCATCCTCCGGCAAAAAGCACAAAGGAACTTGTCCACATATTTTTGTTAATGGGGAAAAATATTCCCCAAATAAGACCCAGAATTAAAAGAACCACCCCTACCGATCCAATTGTCAGTCCCTTTTGCAATTTGGATAATTTGGCTGATTCGAAACGCAAAAAGTGACCGGTAAAAACACCTAACAACGCGGTGGCAACTGCCGGAATAGTTGAAAGAATCCCTTCAGGGTCATACACCACCCGATGAAGCTTTCCGGGTAACAATAACCGGTCGATATAACCGGCCAGATTTCCTTCGGGCGTTAAAACTCCGGCACCATATCCCGGAACAGGAATCAATATCATAAGTAACCAATAACCTATTAAAATGCTGATAAAAATAGCAATCTGATTTCGCAATTTAAAGTTTAGAAAAATAAGGGCCGCAAAAAAGCAGGAAAGTGCAATACGACCCAGCACACTGGCGAAACGTGTGTGTTCAAAGTCGTTGAATTGCAGTGCTTTGTT
The DNA here is from genome assembly GCA_964396705.1 of uncultured Paludibacter sp. GTDB lineage: Bacteria > Bacteroidota > Bacteroidia > Bacteroidales > Paludibacteraceae > Paludibacter. Next base: position 423 of record CAYNHC010000539.1, on the reverse strand, counting down.
TACCACCATTCCACAGAGAATAAGAATTACAGCACGTTTTATAAGAGCGAAGTAAGCTTCTTTTTTTGCTGATTTTAACTCTGTGCCGGATTTGCCTTCGAGCTTTCGTCCCAACGAAAAAGGCATAGAAATTCCGGCAATAAATATAAACAACGGGAAAATCATATCATAGAACGTGAATCCGTTCCATGGTGTGTGATGCAATTGGTTCGACATCCACACAGAAACCGGATCACCGGAAGCTTTAGCAAGTGCGTGCACGATAATTTCGCCACTGATGATCCACATCATATCGAAGCCTCGTAGGGCATCGAGCGATAGCAGACGTTCTGATTTCTTGTCGTTTGACATATAGTTTAGTTTCAAAAAAATGGCTGTCCGCATGCCAAAAATCCACATAACGGACAGCCAAAAATACACAAT
>CAYNHC010000538.1:0-1541 GCA_964396705.1 uncultured Paludibacter sp. | reverse complement strand
CATTTTACTCTCAATCTCTTTAAATGTTTTATATTGAAGTGAGAAATCTGTTGGAGTTACGTCAACTCTGCCTTTTAAACGGGTGAAAACGTGCAAATCGGAATTAACTAACTCCATGTCGATGTTATCTCCTGTCGATGTTTTCAATCCTTTGTAAATCAGCACTGCGCTCACAGGGTCGGCATTATCGTCTAACTTGCATTTGAAAACTTTAAGATCAGTGTTTGCCGGTATTGTCAACCCTTTTTGTAAATCTTTTCGGGTTAAATCTATTAATTCCATCAATTGTTTTAGTGATTCCTGCGGACGGAAAGCGTACCATTTTCCTAATTCTCCTTCAGCCATGTCTGTGGTAGTATATCCTAAAACAGGACCAAGCATACCCACAAGCGTCAACTGTTTATTGGCCGGAACAACAATCGGGTCAATAAGAAAAATCGCTTTTGGCGTGGTGTATGATTCAAAAAATCCGGTTTTAAACATATTAATTATTAAAGGGCATCCGGTTGAAGAGCCTATCAGGTATATTTTTTTGAACCCTTTAATACTTAATTTAATGTATTCATCAATGATAGAACTTTGCCAAACCTCCCATGTAGCGGCTTTGAAATCGTTGTACGAACGACCATGACCACCGAGTAAAACCTGTGATACGTAAAATGTCTTTGCTGAATCGGCATATTCACGCAATTCGTCCCACTCGAAGGTAGTAGCCGAATATCCATGTGCGGCAATTATCACCGGTGTGTTTTGTTCTGTTGGGGTAGGGTTGGGGATATATTCCGAAACCAAATAATTTTCAGGATGGTAAAGCGACAAATCAAATAACTTGTTCCCATCAATCATTGTCTCGTTGTCAATCTCTGGTTGCGGATTACACGAAAAGAAAGCTATCACTACGGATAAAAATATTATTAATTTTGTTTTCATAATTTTCTGATTTTATTTTCCAAAAAATGTTCCTAAATCGTAAAGCACACTCAATCGACCATAAAGCGGAAATAATGTCCCGGGATGATTGAACCCATCGCCATTGATTACATTGTATCCACCTGTAGCAGTTATAGAAATTGGAATTTTGAATTTGTAAACCAAACCAACTTCAGGAGCAATTACAATTGATGATGAGGGTAACGTGTTAAACATACTTTCTTCATAATCAGCCATAAAATAACCTGTGCTTAATCCGGCAAAAATTTGAAAATCACGTTGCGAACGGAATCGCCAGTCAAATCCCAACAAGTAATAATCCTGCTTTATTGCATTACTTCCCAGAGCACTCCCAAGTCTGCTGGTAAGGTAAGTGAGTTTTACATGTAGTTTCTTGTTCATTAAAAAATCACCGGCAATATCAATTCCAACACCATTTTCGCAATACAGTTTAAGTGTTTGCTGACTTACGACTCCCGCATTCAGTTCGAAAGATTTGCTCGTTTGTGATAGTAAAGTTACTGTCCCTGTCAGAAATAGTGTTAAACTAAAAATTAGTTTTTTCATAAAAATTTATTTGATTAAGATAAAATAATTTTAATAAGTAGATA
>CAYNHC010000537.1:0-1554 GCA_964396705.1 uncultured Paludibacter sp. | reverse complement strand
CTATTTAGGTGTAAAATACATTTCTTTATTCTCCAACGGTACTTTGGCTTTGATTTCAGCATTAAAGGCACTCAATATTCATGGCGAAGTAATTACCACTCCCTTTTCTTTTGTGGCTACCACCCATTCGATATGGTGGAATAATATAACTCCTGTTTTTGTTGATATTGAACCACAACACCTTAATATTGATCCTGCAAAAATTGAAGCTGCAATTACTCCTCGTACTACTGCCATTCTGGCTGTTCATGTATATGGTAATCCATGTAACATCGAAGCAATTAAAGCTATTGGCGAAAAATACAATTTAAAAGTAATTTATGATGCAGCCCATGCTTTTGGAGTTAAAAAAGAGGGCGTTTCCATACTAAATCAGGGCGATTTATCAGTAATAAGTTTTCATGCTACCAAAGTATTTAGCACCATCGAAGGAGGAGCAATTATTTGCCATAATGAAGAAATGAAACATCATATTGACAATCTGAAAAACTTTGGATTCAGAGATGAAACTATTGTAGAAGAACCGGGAATCAATGCAAAACTCAACGAAGTACAGGCAGCTTATGGACTATTACAACTGAAATATGTGGATGGTTTTATTGCCCGCCGAAAAGAAATTACAAATTTGTACCGCTCGCTTTTAAAAGATATTAAAGGAATACGTTTTTTAGAAGATATGCCCGAAGTAACGCATGGATATTCTTACTTCCCTATTCTTATTGACAAAGAGAAATTCGGTAAAGGCCGCGATGAAGTTTATGAATTGTTGAAGGAATATAATATCTTTTCAAGAAGATATTTTTATCCATTGATTAGCAGTTTTGAACCATATAATAGGTTACCTTCTGCTGTACCTGAAAATTTGCCTTTAGCTACTAAAATGTCAGAAAACGTACTTTGTTTACCAATATTTGTTGAGTTGAAAGACGTTGATATAATTTATATTTGTAATGCTTTAGTTGAAAAAAAATGAAAGGAGGAATAATGCAACCTTTTTTTTTGCCATATATTAGTTATTTTCAATTGATTAATGCCGCAGATAAATTTACTATGTTTGATATTATAATGAAGTATTGAAATTACAACTCAGTTGTAATATAAACTGCGTAAATTAGCCGTAATCGCTAAATCCGCATTCTTCTATTTATCTGAATATCTTTTAATTATAAATTTTGTCATGTACTTAGGCAACAAAGTTAAAATTAGGTTTAGTTGTCAATTTTGGTACTAAAAACCTTGAATATAAACGCATCCTTAATTCGTGAAATTCGTATCTTTAAAAATTCGTGTAATTCGTATATGCAAGAAGAAATATTAATAGAAGTAAACAACGTCTCGAAACGGTTCTGTAAAGATCTGAAACGCTCTATGCGTTATGGGTTTATGGATTCGTTGCGGGCTATTGCAGGTAAAGATGCCACTGTAACCGATTTACGCAAAGATGAATTTTGGGCAGTAAAGGATGTATCGTTTCAATTGAAACGTGGTGAGTGCCTTGGGCTTATCGGACATAATGGTGCCGGTAAATCTACTTTACTTAAAATGCTGAACGGA
>CAYNHC010000536.1:0-1555 GCA_964396705.1 uncultured Paludibacter sp. | reverse complement strand
GAATGCGGGCGCAAAACCCGCTAAGTGCACATCAGCCAGCCTGTGAACATAGGCGTGTGTTAGCCAACGTTTATTTCTTCATGATTTACTTTCACTGGTAAAATCCTGTCTAACACAAATTCAAGTTTCCTTAAGTTTTTTGAATACGATTCTTTTGTCGTAATTAAGACTGCGTAAAAAATAAAATCATCAAATTCTACAAAACCTGTGATTTCTCTATGGTCGTACTTTTCATATTTGACTTCTCGAAATGTAATAGTTTTGTCTTTGTTAATCTTTCTTTCTTCATATTCTATGACAGAATTGGGCAGATCTTGTTTGGTATAAGTTTCTTGAAAGTCAAGGAATTCTTTAAGTGTTTTTGTTATGTCAGATTTAATCTCAATACTTGCGTAAATCCATTCCTTGTTAGTTGCAGCTGTCATTAACTCCAGTCCGCGTTGATAAAATGCAGCTAAGAAATCAGGGTGTGTTTTTGCCCCGTCAATAATCCAGCCAAATGGTGCTGTTATAATTGCTCCACAATTTCCTTTATGAATTATTGCTCCAAATCCGTCAAATTGCTTTAAATCATCAAAATTAAGAATGTCTAATTCTAAATCTTTATTGCTGTCATAGAATGCTCGGTTAATTGCTCCTTTGGTATAACCTTTAGTCGTAATTAGCAATCCTTTATGTGCGTCGCAGTCTGCTAACATTCCTAAAAATGATTCCACGTCTTTTACGTCAATCTTCGTATCTTTATAGAATTTAGAGTCAATAACAATTCTTATTCTATGACCTGCAATAGTCTCATCAATTAAAATATCTATTTGTCTGTCACTTTTTGACATTTTACCAACCAAGGTTTGGTTGTGTAAAATATTCATGTCAGGATACTGCTTTGTAAGATATTCGTGAATTGTAGTTTCGTAGTTTTTCCAGTCCATATCTGTTTTTTTTAAATGTTGGCTAACACCAAAATACATGTAACTCCATTACTCTACTTCTCATATATCTACTTTATTTTTATTATCTTATTGCACATATCGACTATATAATACAATATGTTAAGTTCGATTTCCCGTCCCGCAAATATAAACTTTATTTTTAACTATTTAACTTATTTGATATTAAATTTAGTTTTTTATTTAACTAACAGCAATCCAATCAATAATCCACCCACAGTAATGCCTCCTGCACCCCACATTAAGTTAGTGCCTAAGTTTTTCATACTTTGGGCTTTTAGTTTTGCCTGTACTTCCGATAATTGGTTGTTTACTCTCAGCAGGTTTTCGTTCAATGCTTTATTGTCGAGGGTAAGTGTTGTCAGGTTTTTTTCTGTTTCTGTATTGTATTTCTTTATAAAGCTGGTAACATCCGTTATATTGCTATACATGGAGTTTACATCTGTTTGTATGCTGTAAATGTTCAGCGTCAGACTATCCAAAGAGCCTGAGAGATTTTTTACACGTTGTAAGTCGGCTGCACATTTATAAAAAGCATCCACACCGTAACGGTTAATAATATACAGCGTATCGTACTCGCAGCGGATTATTTTGTTTTTTACTCCTTT
>CAYNHC010000535.1:1037-1558 GCA_964396705.1 uncultured Paludibacter sp. | reverse complement strand
AAGATATGTTATAATCTCATCTTTGACACTTGAAAAAGAAAACCCCTTCATAAACCTCGTGAAATCGAAGTTTATGAAGGGGTTAATTGTATAAAAATTACTTACTTAATACACTATCTCCCATTATATGTTGTTTCAAAATAGCACAATCTGCAACATCAATCATTCCATCACCTGTTAAATCAGAAGCTTTCACTTGTAGTTCGTCAAAGCTTATATCTTTGATTAAAAACTGGCATAAAAATATTAAATCCATATTGTCAACTTTGTTGTCACCGTTTATATCACCTTTTTTTATAATCGGTTCGGATGTGATTTTTTCTGATGGAAGTAATACAAATTTTTGTCCAGAACCACCCCAATAACTCCATTGAATAATATTTGCATCCATTTGTGTACTTAATTCAAAGACATCTAAACATGATAAGCCATTTGAAACAGATGTTAAAAATGAGTATGAACCATCTTTATTTGCCTGTAGGATAAATTTTTGAGAATTGTCTGCGGTATATGGTTTAAGT
>CAYNHC010000535.1:0-1027 GCA_964396705.1 uncultured Paludibacter sp. | reverse complement strand
TATTTGTTCCATCTTCAGAAGTACCATTTTCAACTGTTATAGCTCTTCCGTCTGAAGTTTGTATCGTATATTTACCATCACTTAAGCGTGTAATATTCCAAGACTGTGAAGAACCTTGAACTATATTCCCGTTATTTTCCGAAACGAATAATCCACTGTTAATATTCTTTATTGTATAGGTATCTGTACTTACTTCTGGGTGAACTGCATCAATAAACCAAAGTTGACAGCTAGCACCCCAGCAATTCCACTGATTTACATTGCCGCCATCTAGAGTTGACCACTCAAAAACATCAAGACATCCGGTATCATTAGAACATTTTGATACTATTGCATAACTGTTCGCATTTCTGATTAATTTCCAAAGTTGATTATCTAGTGCGTTGTATGTTCTTAGTTCTACATTTAAACCATCTTGAGCAGAATTTTCTGATACGGTTAAACATTTTTGTTCATCGACAAGAGAAACTATTTTGAAATAATCATTATCTACTGATATCATTCGCCATTCGTTTTGACTTCCATTAGATTTTGTCCATTGCTGAATATTTGTACCATCAGCGGTATTTCCATCTGTAAGATTGATAAGTTTACCACTGTACTTATTTGTTATAAAATACGATACATCACTTAATAAATTTGTTCCACTTAAGTTTATAGCTTTTCCATGATCTGATTTAGCATTTTCGTTATAAAATAGTTTACTGTTCTTGTTTGTGTAATCTATAAATGCAGATCTAGGAGTTCCGTAATATTCAGAATTTTTAGCTCCCCATATAGTTTGATTATTTGTTCCTGTTGCTGTAAATGACATGACTTTCTTTCCTGTTTCGTCTTTTGCAGCAATGAAATAACCCTTATATTTTTGATTTTCTATTGTAATTAATGCTGTAGGGCTGTCAAAAGCTTGTTCCCAGGTTCCTGTTACCGAACCACTAATTGTACCGTTCGAATTTAGCGTTATCATTGTTGAGTTGTTAATATTTTTGCTTGTATTTTGCCCTAAAATACAAATTGGTTTTTCGGG
>CAYNHC010000534.1:0-1559 GCA_964396705.1 uncultured Paludibacter sp. | reverse complement strand
CAAACACGTCCCCTCTCGCCAAAATAAATCGTTGAAATATCTGCTTTTACCGTACTATCCTGAATTGCGTTAATCAATGACTGATAAATTTGATCGTATTTCTCTTCGTTATTTTCATTAATGAGATACTTGTACGTGTAATTTTTAAATTGTTCGCTAACAAAATCATCGTAAGCCGGATTTGAAGAATATGAACTCAACTTTGCCAGATAATCAAGATCGTCAATTTTAAATTGTGATTTATCCGAGACAAAAGCCAATAAACTTAATTCCAACATATATCTGATTCTTTCTGACGGATATAACAGGTAAGCTTTTTCGTATTGTTGAAATGCAGTTTTATAATTTTGCTCCGTCAGGTATTTAGTACCGTTGTTGTAATACAAAAGTCCTATTAGTTCAACCGGGCTAATGGTGGTTTTTGAATAGTATTGGTCGTTAAATATATTTTCCAACCCTTTTGCTTGTAAATCAGCTTTGCTTATTAACTTGCGTTCAATTAGAAAATCGACATATTTCTTTTTGTAATTTATGTCCGGAATTAAAATTAACATAGAAGGATCTGTTGATTCTACCGGAATTGAAAACTTGTCAGGATAAGCTAAAAGTAAAGTATGAGTGGGTTCTTCTTTAATTGTAAAAGGTATTCCAAGTGAATCCAAAACTAATGAGAAAAACACACTGCCGGTCACACAATTGAATATGCCATCGGAATAAAAGTTACCGCAATACGAATCAATATCATATTTCTGAAAAAAATGCAAATGTGCTTTTTTGAAAATTTTTTGAATTTTAGATTTCTCACTTTTTGTTTTTTCAATCTCAGGCTTTAACATTGAAACAAAATTAGAAACTGAATTTCTGTACTCATTTGCTAATTTTTCATTCAATACTGTATCAACACATAAACTTAATGAAAAGACATCAACAGTTTTGTTGTTCAAATAGTTATCAAAAACCAACTTTTCAAATTCAGTGTTGAATTTCGGATTATAAACTATAATTGTATCTTTTTTTACAGAATATACAGTTGTGCAAATAAATGCTAAGCCGATAATAAACAAAGTTTTTTTCATAATGTAAGTAAATGTTCAATGTTTGTGCACAAAAGTATTATTTTTTATTATTTGTGCAAAGTAGAAATTAAAAAATGAGGCAACTCTTTTTTTGAAATTTCAGCCATATCAATTTACATTACAACGGGATTAAATAAATTCCGTCAAAAAGAGATAAGTTTCATTCTTATAATGAAATATATCCGGGGGCGGGGGTAACCGTTTCGCCTGTAGTAACTTTTGCCTGCTTAGTTGCCCAAGTTGTATAAAGCGAAGCAAAACCACTCCAGCCCCCCCGTGCGATTGTATCGCATGGGAGTTAAGCTATGAGATTGAAAGTTTGCCACACGATAAAATTCGTGCGGGAGCAAGGAGAGCAATAATTTATTTAATCTTTTATTTCAGTTACTTCATAACCTGCATCTTCCACCGATTTTTTCAGATCTGCATCATTTACTTCTTTCGATAAAGTTACAATGGCTGTTTTGGCTGCTAAATCTACTT
>CAYNHC010000533.1:0-1583 GCA_964396705.1 uncultured Paludibacter sp. | reverse complement strand
CCCATGAGTCCAAAAGTGCAGAAAACGGCAAAGACTAACGGTAAACTTCCAATAATGCCGGCAATTATACTCTTGAAAATAATGCCGAGCAAAATGATGATGGCAATCAATGCAAAAATTAATGAGTAAATCTGACCGTTGACTATGGATTCGCTGATTTCCTTTTCGACCAAACTGTATCCTCCAACCGTTACATTCGTCTGTTCGTTGCCGTTAATCTCTCTTATTTTTTTTAATATCTGATTGATATCTCCCAGTTTTTTAGCCTGATATTGAATTGTCATCAGTGTTTTGGTGTAATCAAAATTTACGAATTGTTCAATATCGTCAGCATCGCTATTCATCGAATACAGTTCAATATACTGCGCTACAGCATCTCCTGACTGAGGTATTTTGTTAAATTCTGTACTCGATGAATCGTTTAAGGCGGTACTCATTTTACGGATAATGGTGGCTAATGATGTAACACTTCCTATTTGCGGCATTTTTTTAAGTTCCATCTCGCAATGATTCATTTTATTGAGCAATTCCGGACTTTTAGCATCACCGGTGTACATCACCGATATCATTTTACTTCCACCAAAATGTTCATCGGCAATAGAAATAGCACGGTTAAAAGAATGATTTTTCGGTAAAACTCTGTTCGAATCGGGAGCTACTCTGAAAAATATCAGACCTGAAGAAGTTAGAACAAAGAAAACTACAAAAATAATAATGACCGAATTTGGATGAATTGTTACAAACCTTCCGGTTCTATGCAGCAATATTGAAATAATACCTTTCGATTCGCCTGTCAAATCATTGTGTGGTTTTCCTTTTTTCATCAACGACATCATAGCCGGAATAAATAACAAGCTCACTATGAGCGCAAAACTAATCCCGATTCCGGTTACAATCCCCATTTGTCGTGCCGGCAACAGCAAATGAGCAACCAAACCCAGAATACCCACAATGGTTGTCAGTCCGCAAAGCGTAACAGGTGTAACCAAATAGGATACACATAACTGTACTATCTTTTTCATGCTGAGTTGGGGTTCATTTGCATTCAAATCCTGGTATCGGGCAATAAAATATACACCGTAATTATTGGCAATGGCAATCATCATAATCGGTATCAAAACGCCTATCAGGCTGAGTTCCCACCCGAAAGCCGGAATTAAACCCATGCAAACAATGATGGAAAAAACCACCACCGAAAATGGCAAAAGAACACCTTTCAGTTCGCGAAACGAAACCCAAAGGACAAAAAACATGATTAAAAGACCGAGCGGAAGTAACACCAATAAATCGCGGCTAATTTTCTTATTGGCATCGTCTCTGAGGTAAGGTTGACCTGTAATGTTCACTTTCTCAGCACCTGGAAACTGATCGAGTGTCTGTTGAATTTTGGTCATTAATTCAGAATCATTCAGCGTTTTATCCGAACTCAGAATAATAAGTGTATATTTGAAATCGGCTGAAACCACCAATTTGTATGCAAGGTCATTGGCTTTAATTTCTGAACGTAATTTTTCAATTTCAGATTTGGTTTGCGGAATCTTATCAACTACAGGTTCAATGATCATAGCTCCATCTTCCGAACG
>CAYNHC010000532.1:0-1603 GCA_964396705.1 uncultured Paludibacter sp. | reverse complement strand
ACGAAATAAGACTCCTTCCTGCATTACCTATGGCATGGGACGAAGGTTCGGTTTCAGGATTAAAAGCCCGTGGAAATTTTGAAATTTCGATGGTGTGGAGCAACAATAAACTGACAACAGCTGTTATTAAATCCAACTCAGGAGGCGAGTGTAAATTAATCTCTAATGAATTATTTAGTATTAATAATCTTCCCGCGACAAAAAACTCACAAGGGTTTTATGAACTTCAACTGAACACAGAAAAAGGAAAATCCTATATTGTAAGCCCTGAGAAAAAAAACTATTATGTTTTTTCCTATTTTAAAAACAATGGCAAAGATGGACTTCATCTGGCCGGAAGCACCAATGGACTTAGCTGGACGCCATTCAACAATGATTCTTCGTTTCTCGCACCAACAGTTTCAAACGACAAATTGATGCGCGATCCCTGTATTATTCAGGGACTCGATGGTAAATTTCACATGGTTTGGACGGTTAGTTGGACAGACAAAGGCATTGGTTATGCGTCTTCCGAAGATTTAATTCATTGGTCGGAGCAGCAATATTTGCCTGTAATGACACAAGAAGAAGGAGCAAGAAATACCTGGGCGCCCGAAATCACACTTGATCCATTTAGTCAGACTTATATGATTTACTGGGCTTCAACAATAACTGACAAATACCCCGAAACAAATTCGTCACTCGAAAATGGTTATAACCACCGCATATATTATGTTACTACCAAAGATTTCAAAACTTTCAGCAATACAAAATTGCTCTACGAACCAGGTTTTAATGTAATTGATGCAACAATTGTACGTGAAAATGGGCGTTACGTAATGTTTTTGAAAGACGAAACCCGCGAGCCAGTTCAAAAAAATCTTAAAATAGCGTATGCTGATGAGTTGACCGGACCATACACCGCAGCAAGTAAACCAATAACAGGCAATTACTGGGCTGAAGGACCTACATCAATGAAAAAAGAGGGTAGCTGGTTAGTCTATTTCGATAAATACCGCGACCATAAATACGGAGCAATATCTTCAGCCGACTTAGTAAACTGGACGGATATTTCGGATCAGATTTCATTGCCCAAAGGTATCCGACATGGAACAATTGTGGAAGTGAGAGAGGAAGTGTATAAATTGTTGGAGAAGAAATAATTGATTTGATTGATTCAAAAGCATAACGCTATTGCGAATGAATCAGGAATAGTAGATTCTAAATAAAAACTTTTATATTTGTATAAGTCAATTTACTTAATTCTACTTTACCAAATTGAGAATATAAAAAATATTTATAAGAATTGAACCACACCGATAGCTATCGGTGAACACAAAAGTCAACAAAAGAAATGATTTTAAATAATAAAAAAATCGTATTTATGTGTTGTTAAATTGACATATTATCCTTTTGTGATTCTTTTGTGTCCTTTTGTGTCCTTTTGTGGTTTAACATTTTATTGTGGTAAAGTAGAATTAAAAACAATAATAAGTGGTGTAATTTGGAATGTTTTTTATGAAAAGGTTTAAATCAACACTCAAATTTATAGCAGTAATGCTGTTGCTGTTTTTCTCCATTTCCCATTTGTGGGCATGGGACGAGATGTTCAGATTTAAACATT
>CAYNHC010000531.1:0-1603 GCA_964396705.1 uncultured Paludibacter sp. | reverse complement strand
TTTTAAAAACAGGATTAATTTTAAAAATAAAATTCAAATCCGCATATTACTAAAGATACTGATCATCTGCATTTTATTCATTTTAAAGTTCACACAATGAATTATTCTCTTGTAACATTTATTTCATTTTTAAATATTTTTCTTTCCGTCATATTGTTAATATTCAACTGGAAAAAGAACAGAAGAATACTCTTGCTGAGTCTGTTTTTGTTAATATTTTCACTTTATGGTATTACTACAAGCTTATTTAATGATGGTGGATCTGTATGGTTATTTGCAGTTCTCCTCAATAATTTTGCTCCATTTTATTATTTATATCCTGTGTTATTATTCTTTTATGTGAGAACCACACTTACTGACTCTTTAAGATTCAGAAAATATGATTTTCTTCATTTTATTCCTTTTGTAATTAATTTTATTGCCATAGTACCCTATCTGCTTACTTCCTTTGATTATAAATATTCTATTGCCGAAAAGTTGATGTGTAACTTTCATGCTTATATGGAGTACGATTTTAAATTGTTTTACCCACACATGATCAATCAGATAGTACGACCGGTACAGTTTATAATTTATTTAATTTACTGTATTATCCTTATTTTTAAGTTTAATCTAAAGTTCAAGGCTTCTACCGGATTGGTCAAACACCAATTTAACTATATGATTATTACTTTAAGCGTTATAGTTGCCTTTTTTCTAATGATAAGTCTTATTCATATCTATATTGCCGTTTATCAGATGATTTATTCAAATCCCCACGAAACATTCATTTCCGCAAAAAGGGTTTTCAGATTGATTTCAAATATCTATTTCATTTTACCTTTATTTATCCTGTTGAATCCAAGGTTTTTATACGGCTTGCCTCAAAACAAGGTTCTAATTAAAGAAACTGCTAATAATAAAGGAAATGTCGATTCAATTACACAAAATAGTGTTCAAAAATCTACAATTTTAAAAGTAGATGAGAATGATTATTTTAAATTGCTTTCAAACAGGATAATGAATTACTTAGAACTGGAAAAGCCCTATTTGAATATGGATTTTTCAGTACAGGATATTTGTTATAAATTGAATGCGCCGCGCCATCATGTTCAATATTGCTTCAATGTTATTATGAATAAAAAATTTGCAGACATTAAAAACGAAATGAGGGTGAATTATGCGAAGGAATTAATATTAAGTGATACGTCCCGTAAAATATCAATGGAAGGCATTGGCAAAAATGCCGGTTTTGCATCGGCATCTAATTTTTTCTTAACCTTCAAAAAAATCACAGGTACAACTCCGGGTGAATGGTTGAAGGAGAATAAAGAAAATGTGACTGTTGAAGATTTTGAAACTTAAGAATGCGGATATAAGTAGTACATAATATTTATTGATATGTTTCCAAATACCGCAGGATTGTAGATTTTAGTTAGGGACAAGCGACTTCCCTGTCGCTTGAAGAGTCATCAAGCAACAGGGAAGTCGCTTGTCCCTTGATATTTTTGATCAAAAATAAAAATCAAAGTATATCATTATTTATTCCTGATTACTTTAGTACATGACAAAAAATAATCAAACGTCCCTAAGTATCTGATGTGTAAAATATTGCCTGAAAGGC
>CAYNHC010000530.1:0-1620 GCA_964396705.1 uncultured Paludibacter sp. | reverse complement strand
AATCGTCAGCTATTGGAGTGTACGGCGAAGGATTTGATGTGATAAAGGGGAAATAAATTCATTTATTTAAAATTCATTCAGAATGTTATAATAAATATCTAATAATCAAACCTATAATAAGATTATGAGAATAAGCGTTTTTTTTGTCTGTTTATTGTTTTTATTTCAAAATTTAAATGCGCAAAAACCAACAGTTGTTTGGGCAAAAACAGCAGGAGGTTCAGGCAACGATGCAGGGTATATTACATCTACTGACCAAGATGGAAATGTATTTGTAGCAGGTAAAAGCTTTAGTAGTACATTCTCTTTTAATAGCTCTATACTCACCAATAGTTATACTTCATATCCAACCTCTTATTTAGCCAAATATAACTCAAAGGGTGAGTTGATTTGGGTTAAAGGAGGAGGTAGTGGAAACTCGTATAGTCTTAATGCGATTATTAATGATAAATCAGGAAACACTTATATTGGAGGAAGTTTTGCATCTGACTATCTTACTTTAGGTAAATTTACTCTGAGCAATAATTTGCCCTATTTTAATGGAAAATTATTTTTTGCAAAGTATTCCCCTGAAGGTGAAGTTTTATGGGCACTTAAACCCGAAACAAACATAAGTTGTGATATGTTCGGTTTAGGAATTGATGATTCTGGCAATTTATATACAACTGGTCATTTTCAGGATAATACTATGAAATTTGGAAATGTCCAAGTTACAAACTCACTTTCACCTTACCAGGACTTCTTTTTAATAAAATTTGATAGTAATGGGAATGCAATAACCGGAAAAAAATTTGGTGGTAACGGATATGATGTTGGGAGGGCAATAAAAACAGATAAAAATGGAAATTCTTTTATTTCAGGTACATATAAAAGTGAAAGAATGACCATCGGTACTTATGAATTAACAAATACAGCCAACAATTTAAAGGCTTACGACGACCCTTCAACTACTACAAATATATTTCTGACCAAATTAAATACAAATGGCGATGTTATTTGGGCAAAAAGTGCAGGGAATGAAGGTAATGATTATAATAGATCAGTTGCTATAGATCCGAATGGGAATTCATTTATTTGTGGATCTTTTCAAAGTTCTACAATTATTTTTGGAAGTAAAACACTCACCAATACAAATATTTCTAACACAAAAAGTTATTTAACAAAATATGACCTATCCGGAAATGTGCTATGGGCATTAAGTTCAGATCAATCATCGGGTAGTGATGAGTTTTATGGTGTCGATACTGATATAAATGGAAATGTTTATGTTTGTGGTTCATTTTCAGGACAAACAATTAAATATGATACAATAACATTAAGAAATACAAATACTTCGGGGAGAGATATTATCGTTTTAAAATACAATCCTTTAGGTAAAATTGTTTGGGCTAAAAACTTTGGAAATTCAAACGATGAAAATGGTTTTAGCTGTTCAGTTGATAAGGATAGAAATGTATATATTGCAGGCGATTTTAAAAGTGGAACGGTAAAATTTGATGAAATTCAGGCAATAAATAAAAGTAGTGGGTCTTCTGATATTTTTTTAGCCAAAATTAAACAAATTGTTGATACACTATCCATTAAGTATTGCTCTGAAGATACTACCATAACCATTACTGC
>CAYNHC010000529.1:0-1620 GCA_964396705.1 uncultured Paludibacter sp. | reverse complement strand
GGTGGAATTTTCGAACAAGTAAAGGACGTTCTAACCGGAGATTCCGTTCAATAAACTTGAATGTAAAGTAAATTTCTTTATATAAATTATTAACCCTAAAAAATTAAATTATGAGTCAATTTGATGAAAAAATGGCAAAGTATGCCGAAGAACTAAAGCAGTTAGGTATAGCTTTCGACGCTGATTTATTAGAAAAAGTAGCAAAAGGCTTAGGCCCTTCAATTTACAATCAGGATGCAGAACTTGTTTCGAGCAGTCAGAAAACAGAATTGGAAAATGTAAAAAACAATTTTTGTATCAAAAAACTGGGAGTTACCGATGAAACTAAAATTGATGCTGCAATAACCGCAGTTATTGAAAAGTTAGGTGCTTCAAACAGAAATAAATACAGAGCAATTTTCTACTATTTATTGGTAAAGGAACTAAAAGCCGAAGGTGTATATTAAGCATTAAAATCTAATAATAAAAAAATCCTGTCATAATAATATGACAGGATTTTTTTTTAATCATCGATTTTTAAATCTACATTTTGTATCGGCTACAAAATGCAGCAATGATAGGAATTATTTGTCGATTGAAGATAATGGATTTTATTTCTTAAACATATCGAAAATGTCATCTACAATACTTCCATCCTTATCTTTGTCGAGAAAGCCTGAAACTACATCCATAATACCTCCATCAGAAGATTTAGATCCTCCGCCGCCTAACAATCCACCAATCAGACCACCTAAATCGCCTGATCCGGAGTTGGTTTCTTTCTTTTGTTTACCCAAATATCCCATAATTATAGGTGCCAGCATCGACATGAGTGACCCAACTTGTGAAGCATCGATACCCGTTTTCTGTGACACAGCATTTTGAACTGTACCCTGATTACCTCCGAATACATGACCAAGAATACTTCCACCATCTTTAAGTAAATCTTCCGAATTATTCGAAAGCATCCCCGACAAATTATCCAGCAAGCTTCCGTCATGCTTTTCCAACGCTTTATTTAAACTAGATGCCCCCTCTTCGGTTTGCGCATTCTTATTAATTCCACTTAAAATAGTTGGAGCTGCCACTTTTATGGCATTTGCAGCCTGATTTTCATCCAATCCTAATTGTCCGGCAATACTGCTAATCAAAGCTTTGCCTTCATTGCCATTTAATAAACTTGATAAATCCATTTTTTAATTCATTTTTTGTAGTTAGATAAAAGAAAATAATTTGAGACACTAAAAAAATATCTGCTTAAGTGCAGTAACAATACTGACGATAAAAATTAGCAATATAAACTTTGTTAATTCATCAAAGGTTTTTCTAAATGTGATATTATCCAATAGTTCGGTATAAAATATTGATTTTCACGCAAAGGCGCTAAGTCGCCAAGAAAACTGTTAAGTTTTCTCTTTGCGTCAAATTTTATTAAAATTGACAGTCAGATAGTTGCATTTATATTTGCGTCTTAGCGCCTTTGCGTGAGTTTTAATACGCAAAGAATATCGAAAATCGATATTTATTATCTAAACAGATATTAACCAGTTATATACTTGTTTTTATAACGAAGTATTGATTATCAGCAAAGATATGTTTTTTTTTGAAACAAGCTAAAATAAGAAATCTAAAGATAATTGA
>CAYNHC010000528.1:0-1621 GCA_964396705.1 uncultured Paludibacter sp. | reverse complement strand
CATACAAAACTTATATGCGTTACCACGAATCGTATATAATTAAAGAATATATGCAATTGAAAGAAGTGGTAGCGACCTCTGAATTTAAAAAATCTAACGACTTTTGGTCCAATGATAAAAGGTGGCATTCTACACCAGAATTTGAAAAGGAACAACGATTTTATGAACTTGCAAAAAATCCGGATATTGTTTTTTACAATAATGAAAAACCCGAAAGATTTGAAAAATATAAATCATTGAAGCTTACTTTCAATGACGAATTTGAATGGAATACGCTTGATAAATCCCGTTGGAATTATGGCTTTCATTATAAAAATTCAAAACTAATCGGGAATCATTCTTTTGCAAATGAGAAGCAAGGCAATAATGCAGGAAGAAATATATCGGTTGAACGCGATACTTTAAAAATACTGACAAAACACGAAAAACTAACTTCCACAGCATGGCACCCTGAAAAAGGTTTTATTCAAAAGGATTTTGAGTATTCATCGGATGTGTTGCAAACTGCTAACGAATTTAAACAAAAAGAAGGTGTTTTTCGTGCCAAACTTCGTTGTACGGGAAATATTCATCATGCATTCTGGTTGGGTGCCGATGATAAACTGCCACATATAAATATATTTCATTATAATGGCAAACAAATTACTGTAGGTAATGTTACAAAGAATATCGTTGATGGAGTAGAAATTAAAGGTATAAATCCTTCAGATTATTTTATTTATACCCTGATTTGGAAAAGCAATGAATTAATTTGGATGATTAATAATATAGAAGTTTATCGCACTACAAGCAACATCCCAACTGAACAAATGTATTTAGTATTTAACTCTTTTATTCCTGAAAAAATGCACGGTAGCGCCGGTCAACTTGAAGTGGACTGGGTAAGAGTATATCAGAATTAAACAGGATATTTTAAAATATAAAATAAGGACAAGAATTTACTTGTCCTTATTAGTATAAACTAACTTCAAAGGACTTAAAAAATGACTGAGACCAGAAAAATAAATGTGCAGAACAAATTCACCATAGGAGGAAATAGCCGATTTGTATTGATAGCCGGACCTTGTGCCATTGAATCGGAACAAATGACATTGGAAGTTGCTGTCGAATTAAAAAATATTTGTAATGATCTGGGGATACATTTAATTTTCAAATCATCATTCGACAAAGCAAATAGAACATCAGTAAAGGCTCCCAGAGGCCTTGGAATGGAGCGCGGTTTACAGATATTACAACGTGTTAAGACAGAACTAGAATTGCCAATTGTAACCGATGTACATGAAACATGGCAATGCGATATAGTGGCTCAGGTAGCTGATATGCTTCAAATCCCGGCTTTTCTTTCACGCCAAACCGATTTGCTTGTTGCAGCTGCAAAAACGGGAAAAATTGTGAATGTAAAAAAAGGACAATTTATGGCTCCCTGGGACATGAAAAATGTGATTGACAAATTACGTGATTCGGGAAATGAAAATATCCTGCTTTGTGAGCGGGGAACAAGTTTTGGCTACAACAATCTTGTGGTTGATATGACCGGTTTAGTCGAAATGCGAAGCTACGGTTTCCCTGTTGTATTCGATGCAACACATGCGGTGCAGAAACCCGGTGGACAGGGCGCTTC
>CAYNHC010000527.1:0-1637 GCA_964396705.1 uncultured Paludibacter sp. | reverse complement strand
CCAATAAGATTTTCTTCTCTATATATGCGGCAGCGGCTTTGATGCAAATTTTTAAGAATCAGAGAGATGCGATTGGCTTAAGTGTTTTCTCCGATGAATTGGAGCTGCATACTCAAGCGAGGGGTGGCGAATCACACCAGAAAATGATATACCGTGAATTAGAAAAGATACTGCAACCCATTTCAAATGAAGTTCGGAAAAAATCGATGGTTACCGATACCCTTCATCGCATTGCCGAACAAATACACCGCCGTTCCTTAGTCGTTATTTTTAGTGATATGCTTGAATCGCAATCTAATACGGAAGAATTATTACTTGCCTTGCAACACCTGAGACATAACAAACATGAAGTAATTCTTTTCCATACCTATCATAAACAATTAGAATATGATTTTGGCTTTGAAAACAGACTTTATAAATTTATCGACATGGAAAGCGGAAATGAAATAAAAATTCATTCCAATCAGATTCGCGATTACTATCAAGCAGCAATCGGAGATTATTTCAAAGAATTAACCCTTAAGTGCGGACAATACCAAATTGATGTCTTTCCGGCAGATATTACCAAAGGATTTGACCAAATTTTACTACCCTACATACTCAAAAGACAAGAAACAACTTGAACTCAAATGTCCACAGAATATAAAAATCGGTTACCAATTACTGCATGGTCGTTATCTGACCGCCCCAGAGAAAAATACATTGCCCAAGGAAGTCAGGCACTTTCCAATACGGAATTAATCGCCATTTTGCTTAGAAATGGGACGAAAGATCAATCTGCTGTGGATATTGCCAAACGATTGTTGGCTTCTACCAATAACAATATCAACCGGTTAGCCGATATGTCCGTGCCGGAATTAATGAAAATAAAAGGGATTGGACAAGTGAAGGCAATTACGTTGCACGCTGCTTTTGAAATAGGAAGACGCCGACGTGCTGAGGTCGTTGAAGTGAAAAAAAAGATTAATTGCTCCGAGGATGTATTGGAATTGATGCAAACCAAAATTGCCGAACTTTCGCATGAGGAGTTTTGGACTATCTTTGTCAATAATAATTCAACGTTTCTGGATATGAAAAAAATCGGGGAAGGCGGCTGGACTGCTACGATTGTAGATGTACGTATGATCATCTCACGGGCTATTGAAAAACATGCTACCGGGATTATCATTTGTCATAATCATCCTTCCGGTCGCTTAACACCGAGTGATGCGGATATCTGCCTGACCGATCAGATTCAACAAGCCACTTCTTTGATGAATATCCAGTTGATTGATCATCTTATCATTCATAAAGATAATTATTATAGTTTTTATGCTGAGGGTTTGTTATAAATAAGTTGAAAAAGATATTAAAAAAGAGATGTTTTTTCGGATTTTTTTTATAAATTTGTGCCCTTGTTAGAAATGGAACACATTTTATATAAATATCTTAAAATTAAAAACTTATGAAAAGAAATGTAATTATCATTGGAGCAGCAGGAAGAGATTTCCACAACTTCAACACTTATTTTAGAGGAAATAAGAATTACAATGTTGTTGCTTTTACGGCAGAACAAATCCCCGGAATTGACAATCGTATCTATCCGAAAGAATTAGCCGGGGATTTGTTCTGCCGAAAAAGCAACAACATTGTAATTC
>CAYNHC010000526.1:0-1648 GCA_964396705.1 uncultured Paludibacter sp. | reverse complement strand
TAAATTACTCGGTAACGACAATGCTTCTACTCAAATTTACCGTTCACGTGTTATAAACAACGGTTATCAATCGGTAGGTTCGAATGCATTTTTGTTGCGTTTTTACGGCGATGCCAATTCTTATACTAAAATAAGTCATCAACTTACCGGATTAACAAAAGGTGCAACATATCAGTTTACATATAAATATAAGCAAAGTAATGTTATGACTTCCGATGCCACAGTGAATTCGTACGTAACTCTCCAACCTAATGAAGAAACGACTGCGGCTATTGGTACGGTGTTCACTTCAATACCTCCTGCTTCCACTGCAATAACACAAGCAGCCCAAAATGCGTCTATAACTTTTGTTGCTCCTTCCGAAGTTTGTTATATTGTATTTGCAAAGAATCCTTCATCAACGAGTAATTTCCTTCATTATATTGATGATATGTCGCTTGTAAAAACTGCCGAAGCTACATCTCAGATTTATACGACAACTGCAAGTCTGGCTTTTAACGCAGCATTGCGTTCTGCATCTATGAATATTACCGGTGTCTTGCTCAGTGATAGTATCAACATTACAACACCAAAGGGAATAACTGTTACTCCAAAATCATTACCTGCAAATGCGACTAAAACAATAGTAAATATTGAATTTACCGGTTTTTCTTCGATAAATGGAAGTATTACATTAACAAGTGGTGAGATTGTTAAAAATATACCAGTTACAGCTATCTATAATACAACATTTGTAACACCGGAAATTGGCGAAAATTATTATATTCAGCAGCGAACAGGTGGAAAAGTTATTGGCGTTCACTCAGGTGGAACTGTTGCAGCATTAAGGTACGCCGAAAATAACGAAGCTACACAATTATTTGAATTTATTCCGGTTGATGGCAAGGAAAATACATACAAAATAAAAAATGGGAATGAAAAATATTTAAATGATACCGGTAGTCAGCTTAATTTTACAAATACTTCTACATTATCTTCTGAATGGGTTTTGCAAGGTCAATCCGACACACTCATTTATATTACACAAGGATCAAACTCCGACAAAATTATTGGTTCCGATTCAATTGTAAACAATAATGTTCTTTATTCTGATCGATTGCAATCAGCTGCAAACAGTGCTTTTTGTCTTCAAAAGAGTTCAGCGTTGAATTCAGGTTACATGTTCGACCCCGATTTCGAAAATGCTCCAACTGATGCCGGTCCGCTAGGAACCTGGATACCTTCAAACGATCCGATTCAATTAGGGCAATACGGTTATTCTCGCGTGCAAAATTCCGCTTGGGCTTCGTCTGGTAAAAAGTGTATGTATCTACGTTTTTTGGGCGAAGCCACTTCTTATAATTCAATCAGTCAGAAATTACACCATCTTTCACCCGGGGCTACTTACCGTCTTGATTTGAAGTACAAATGTCAAAGCACAAGTGCAACTTCGCTCGTTAATATCTATGCTGCATCAACGCCAAATGCTGCTAAAACGGCTGCCATTGGTGGAGTTTACACCACAACCACAGTGGCGGCAAACAACCTTGCAACTCAAACACCACAGAACACTTCACTAACGTTTGTTGCTCCTGCATCTACCATTTATATTGTGTATTCTAAAAATACCACTTCTACCAATTATAATTTCTTTATTGATAATTTAGTG
>CAYNHC010000525.1:0-1660 GCA_964396705.1 uncultured Paludibacter sp. | reverse complement strand
CGGAACCATGGTTCTAATTCCCGGGTTTGGTTCAATACCGGCACTAATCACTTCTTGGGGCAATTGCAAAGCCCGCCGTTGATCATTATAAACTAATTTTTCTGTCGCTGATTGAGCAATTGAGTGTTCTATTTCAATGCCATAACGCTTAATGTCGAACCAACGATATCCATCAAACATTGTTTCGATACGCCGAAAGTGCAATATGCAATGTATAAACGGGCGCTGATTAGCAGTTACTTTAAAGGTTGAACTCATTTTGTCGTTATTCAGTGTTTTTACAAAAAGTGAATTGCCTGAAACATAAAAGTTGCGAATAATTGTCTCTGTAAGTGGATTTGTAGCCAAATGTGAGTTGTTCCACAGTTGCAGATCGTCAACAGCTTCCGGTATTCTATTCAGATAGACCAAGGCTTCGGCACGGCAAAGTAAAGTTTCTTCAACCGTGAATTCAGCGCGAACCACATGGGCATAACCAATTCCGGCCACTTTATCGGTATATTCAAACATTTCATACGATTTTGGAAAGAATACGCCGTAATCCTGCTGACCACTTATGTAAAGTTTTCCGGTGAAACAGGGTAAACTACCACTCCAGGTAGGACCGGAGCCATAAGTTGATCCGAGCATGGCAGTTCCGTTGTGTCCGTACCGCGTTCCGAAAATACGATTAAAAACCGAGCTGGTAGGCAATATTAATAGATTGCAAGCTGATTCGGTGTTGATATAGTCGTAAGCAATAGCCAGAATATTATCATAACTTGTTGTCCAGTTACGCATCAAAGCAGAAGGATTTGTTGCAAGTACATCATTGGCATAATCCACCACTTTCTGATAATTGCGTTTGTATAAATAGAATCGGGCTGCAAAAGCTGCCGCCGCTTTGCGGTTGAAGTGATATTTGGGTACTGCATAATTTCTGTCCGAGATAAGAGTAATTCCATCTTCAATATCTTTCTCAATTTTCGCATAAACCGATTGAACGGATTCGCGTGTATAATCCCCTTTTACGGTAGTTTCAGGTTCAGTGGCATAAGGAATTCCAAGATCGGCGGCACTTAATGTTTCATCTTTATATGCCTGACAAAATATATTGATCAAGATAAAATGACTGTATGCACGGCAAAGTAAGGCTTCACCTTTTTGGGCAGATAAATTAATGTCCGGATTTGTCTTATTGAGTTCTTCAATAGCAACCAAAGCATGATTGGCAGCTGCAATCGCTGCATAACATCTTTCCCAAACAAATGAAGGACTGTCTTCCTGAGTTGACGAAGTTACAGCGTTCCACGCATAAATTTCCTCATGCATTCGGTCAAAACTCGATAAATTGACAGGTAACAGTGCATTATTATCCACAAAATTGTCAGAACTCAACTCAGCTAAGACCGAATAGTTTGCACTCTGATATGCCGAAACAAGCAGTTGAGTTATTTTTTTCTCTTTGTCTATCTGTGCACGGTTATCTGGTAATGTATCCAAAAAATCGTCACAAGAAGAAAATAAAATAACCACCCCGAAAATTAATATTTTATTGATTGTATTCATCTCGAAAAATATCTTATAACTGTTAATTATCAATTCAATTTAAATTCCCAATCTCAATGTAAATGTAAACTGACGTGGAACGGGTGTGGAAACTCCTCCACTATTGAAAAAT
>CAYNHC010000524.1:0-1662 GCA_964396705.1 uncultured Paludibacter sp. | reverse complement strand
CATTTTGCATTGGGAATTAATAAATTATTTTTTCATGTATTTGTGCAAAATCCGAAAATGGATCAATCGCCGGGAACTACTTTATCGGGTATGGGATTATTATTTCAACGGAATCAAACCTGCTGGAAGCCCGGAAAAGCTTTTGTTGACTATATAGCGCGATGTCAGGCTATGCTTCAATATGGCAAACCTGTAGTAGATATAGCCGTTTTTACAGGCGAGGAAATTCCGCGCCGCGCCTTAACTCCCGACCGTCTGGTTCCTTATCTTCCCGGAATTATCGGGAAAGAACGAGTTGAAGAAGAAAAGAAACGATTAGCAAACGTTGGCCAACCTATGCACGAAATGCCTGCAGGAGTTAGTCATTCGGCCAATGTTTTTACGCTCGAAAACTGGATTAACCCCCTGAATGGATATGCGTACGACTCATTTAATAAAGAGGTGCTATTACAGGCGAAATGCGAAAACGGCAAAATGGTATTGCCGGGCGGAGCTGAATATAAAGTTGTGATTTTCCCTGATGAAAAAAAATATTCGAAGGAAATCCAAAGTAAGATTGAAATGCTTAAACAAAACGGTGTTGCTGTTCCCGAATTGCCTTATTCGAATAGCGATAGTTTTACTTCATTGGGATGTACTCCTGATGTTGATGTTCCACAAAACATTGCCTGGACTCATCGAAAGAGTGAAAACACTGACATTTATTTTATTTCCAATCAAGAAGATACATTTAAATCAATTGGCATTTCGTTCAGGAATCAAAAAAGAATTCCGCAAATCTGGAATCCTGCAAATGGCGAAATTAGTATTCCGGCAAGATGTCAAGAAAGTAATGGTCGGGTGTATATTTCATTGAATCTTAATCCATTTGAATCTGTTTTTATTGTTTTTGGAGATCTTGCTCCTGCTTATTTGGCAAATCAACTACAACCAATGGAGAGTTGTTCATTTACAAATACAAATTTCAAATGGAATGTATGCTTCCCGAAAAACAATCAATCAATTGACACAGAAATACTATTCGACTGGAGCAAAAATGAAAATCCATTGATTAAATATTATTCAGGAACAGCTATTTATCAAAGTAATTTCAGTTGGAAAGATACTAAAGAAAAGGTTTTTATCGATTTAGGAAAAGTATGTAGCCTTGCTACCGTTCGTGTAAATGGTATCGATTGCGGTACAGCATGGACTGCTCCTTACGAAGTGGAGATTTCCAACGCATTGATAAAAGGCAACAATACCCTCGAAATTGAAGTAACCAACACTTGGGCAAATGCAATAAATGGCTGGGACAAAGGAACTCCACCTTTCGCCGGAATATGGACAGATGGAAAATATAGAATGAAAGAAGATAAACTGTTGGAAGCAGGACTTCTGGGGCCAGTAAAAATATTTTGCAAGTAAAAGTTCAATCACGTTATAGAGGTTACTTTTAAAATTACACTCATATCAAAAAAAGCTGGTATTATAAATTTAAAATGTTTGTAAATCCCCCCTTATTAACACAAAAGTTAGTATTCACATTTCGTTTTTAACATCATTATCACTATTTGAGGGTATTTTTCATAGATTGTATTGGTTATAATTTTGCATCATTAATCAACACAAAATAAATATGACAATCAAATCGAAAATTTTAAGTGTCTCTTTCGCAGTCTT
>CAYNHC010000523.1:0-1664 GCA_964396705.1 uncultured Paludibacter sp. | reverse complement strand
GTAGTTTTGTGAAATTGACGGAAAGTGATATCAGAAAGATTTATGAACTAGCGGTATAAAAAATTGTTTTATAATATTTTACTTTTCGACCTCTCCCTAAATCCCTCTCCGACCTCTTTCCCCCTTCAAGGACTTTATCCAAAGGAGAAAGAAATAGGAAATAGAGTTTTTGAGAGAGACTTAAATGGATGCAACGTTGATTTTTTTTGAAATTATTTAGCTCTACTTATTAAATTAATTTCAAATTGAGTTTTAGCAAGAATAAAACATAAAAAATATTTATGAACCAATCAAAACATCTTCACATAAAAAATAACGATATTCATCTGAGAATCAATCTCCCTGCTTCCAAAAGCATCAGCAACAGGGCTTTGATTTTGGATGCATTGTCATATAGTTCTTACGAAATAGAGAACCTTGCTGACTGTGACGATACAAGGGTTATGGTTGAAGCATTGGATTCAAATGATACTTTTTTTGACATTGGTGCAGCGGGAACTGCCATGCGGTTTCTCACTGCTTTTCTGTCGAAAACTGTGGGAGAATGGGTAATTACCGGGAGCGAACGCATGAAACAACGTCCGATAAAACTGCTGGTTGATGCGTTAAATAGTTTAGGAGCCAAAATTGAATACATTGAAAATGAAGGATTTCCTCCTTTGCGAATTTTTGGAAGCGCTTTGACAGGAGGTCACATTCAACTCAAGGGAAATGTTAGCAGTCAGTATATTTCGGCATTGATGATGATTGCTCCAACCACGCTCTATGGTTTGAAAATAATTTTGGAAGGCGAAATTATTTCCCGTCCGTACATTAATATGACGCTGCAAATGATGCGTGAATATGGTGTAAGAGTGCAATTTATAAATAATGAAATAATTATTCCTCCGCAGGAATATATTCCAATTCCATATAAAGTAGAATCCGATTGGTCGGCTGCATCGTATTGGTACGAGATACTTGCCATTGCTGGTAAAGGTGAAATTTACATGGAAGGTTTGCAGGCTCAAAGTTATCAGGGCGACAGTAAGGTGGCTGAACTTTTTGAAAATCTGGGCGTAAAAACCCGCTTTATGTCGGATGGAGTGTTGTTAACTTCGGGTGAAAACTGTGTAGAAGAATTCGAATATAATTTTATTGATCAGCCTGATTTGGCTCAAACTTTTGCAGTAACTTGCTGCATAAAAAATATTCACTTTATTTTTAGCGGTCTCGAAAGTTTGAAAATTAAAGAAACCGATCGCATTGCAGCTTTGATAACCGAATTGCGAAAATTGGGTTTTGTAATCTTCGAACCCGATGAAGGTCAGTTGGCATGGAGTGGTGAAAAGTGCGAACCTGATGAGAAAATCAGTATAGCCACCTACCACGATCATCGTATGGCAATGGCATTTGCACCTGCTGCGTTGAAAATTCCTTTAAGTATTGAAAATCCGGAAGTTGTAACAAAATCGTATCCAACTTTCTGGAGTGACTTCGATAAAATTGAAGCCAAATGATATTCCGTATTGAAAACATTACCAAGAGGTTCTCTGAAAAATTTGTTTTGAGAAATTTTTCTTTCAATGTCTCTTTGGGCGATAAAATCAATATTTCGGGTTGTTCAGGCATTGGTAAAACAACTCTTTTCAAACTTTTACTCGGTTTTGATACTCCCGATGAAG
>CAYNHC010000522.1:0-1675 GCA_964396705.1 uncultured Paludibacter sp. | reverse complement strand
ATGCTTTAAAAATGAATCCTCCGGTTGGTTTTTGATATCTGTAACCTAAATTTAACACAAGCGAAGCCATATATTCATTTGGAAACTCATATTTATTTAAAGCAGATTTAAAATAAGTAAGCCTTCCTCCTACATCTAACTCAAAATGATTGTTACTTTTTCCGGAAAGATAATTAATCGTAACAGGAAATTGTAATGCGGTAAATCCTTTACTCTCAGAAACCGCAAAATAACCGAATCCAAGTCTTAAATTAAAATTTTGAATGAGCATTCGTTCATAATTCAATAAAGCGCTTGTTCCATCAAAAAAAGCATAATTAAAGTATCCAATATCTAATCCTAAAGAGTTTTTTGAATATGATAGGTCTGTTTTTTCCTGATTATAATCATTATGTTCTGTATCATTTTTTTGAGAAAAAGACCAAACACTACAGCCAAAAAAGAAGAAAATAACTAAAATATTTTTCATGATTAATTTTTTAAGTTGAAGTTTACCCACAGTTTACATTGAAATTACAGAATCTTAAATTTATCATTTTCTGTTTTTTCTGTTGTGCCGTACGTCGAAAAACCTTATTCTACAAGTTTATATTCCCTGCCATTCTTAATAAATCCTACCAATCCTTTTCCAAAGTGTACAAAAATTTTATTTACATCAGAATTCAGGTGTGGCTGTAATTTTTCAATCGATATTACATCTTTAACGATTGATTTATTTAATTGATAATTAATCGTATCAAATCTCGAGACTCCCCAATCTTCTATTGATTTGTTTAAATTAAAACTAAAAACAAATGGATTATTATTGATTTTTCTAAAGGTTAAATTGTAATTAACTACAACATGATCTGAAAATCCACAATAACCCGAAAGTTGGGGTAGTTTATGATTATCAGAGTCGAAATAATATTCTGAATCGCAACTTTCTTCAATAGGTCCATCGAAAATATAGGGTATCGTTTTGTTTGTTGAATCTATTTCAAAAACTATTTGATCAGAATCGCTTTGAAACCTTAATACATCACCTTTATTATAAGGTGTCCAGGCCTTAAGTTCTTCAGGAAATCCAGCGCAATGGTATATACAGGATGTTAAAAGTAAACTTAAGACCAAAAGAGTAAAAGAAAATTTAATTAGTTTCATAATTGTTTGTGTTTTTATAAGTTATTCAAGTTTGTTCCAAAAAAAAATCCCTTCAACCGACTTTAACAACTATCATTAGACAGTTTGACGTACAGTGAAGAGATGATATAATATTGGAATATTGTTGTAAACATTTATTTTTTCAGTTTAAGTTTCAGATAATACCGGTTGAAGTATTGTGTGGGCAAATGTAAAAAATAATAATGGAACTTTACAGGATTGCTTTTTGGTTTTTAATGATTTTAAACATATTTATAGGTTTTGCAAGTGCAAATAGAAAAATAACATTGAATTCCCGTGTTTAGTCCCGTCATATCGGAGGTATTTCTTTAACCGTAAGCTTTGTTATCCCGATAGTACCTCCAAAAAAGTAATAGGCTAATTTGGGATGCTTACTTTTGATGTGTTAGTTTGAAAAATAAATGGGCTTGCAAATACTTGCAAGCCCATTTTATATAATAACCATAGAATAAAAAATTTATTCTTCCGATTCACCTTCCGATATATCGATTACATTACGTCTGGCATCAAC
>CAYNHC010000521.1:0-1686 GCA_964396705.1 uncultured Paludibacter sp. | reverse complement strand
CATTATCACCAGTGTAAGGAGTTGGGTAAAAAATACCGTAATCCTGAGCTGCCTGTGCTGAAGTTCGTGATTTTTCAAATATCTTACTTAAATATAAAGGTACATATTTGTAATTATTGTCACCCATACTAAACGAAGATATATCATATACCCATACAGTTTTATCTTTATAAGTATCCCGATGTATAAAATCGTAGTATGATGTTTTCTTTTTAATACTGGTTAGTGTATCCCATCCTCCGCTTAATACATCGCCTAATCTTTTATAAAGATACTGATCGTAAAGAATAGAATAACTTACAATCTGGTTTACTAAAGAATCGGGCAGATTGTCAACTGAACTTACATTTTTGGAAGCAAGATAAGCAGCGAATGCTTCATCGTTTGGAGCAAAAACGGTGTACAGGCCACTTTCTTTTAAGGTAGTAGCATACAATGTACGATCGACGCATTTGAGGTAATTTGTAAAACGACCCTTTTGTTGTAGTACTGTATAAATCGGAGGTTCCAGCCAGCCGGGACGTTCGTAATACTCGTCTTTATCATTACAAGCGTTAAACAGCAATAATATTAACGATAAAATGAAAGGTAATTTCATCAATTTTTTCATGTAATATTTTGATTTAATGGTTGATAAACAGTTTAATTAAACTCGTTATTATATTCAATTCAAAACTTATGCGAAATTACAATAAGCTATGTAAACCCTAACTGTTTTATTGTACAAATATATAGAATTTTATACATGAATGTTACTACATTCAAAACCATTTTTTATATTAAATTTCTTCCGGCTTTAAGGGCAAGAAAAAACGTTTCTTACGAAGAAAAGAAATATTATATATTTGATATTATGTTAGTTACAAAATTAAACGGATATTTACAAAATTTAAACTTTCACAACTAATAATTTATCCCGGCTCAACGAATTATCATGAAAAAGCAAAAACATTAGTTTTTTAATCATTTTACAAAGTGCCTGAGTTGCGCTTTAAAGAGTATTTCGTATTTTTGTTCACGTAAACAGATCAACAATTAAATCATGAAAAAAATCTCTTTCTCCTCATTAATCCTTTTTACTTTCATTATTTCATGCTTCTCTCAATCTACACATGAATTGTGGTTTGATAAACCGGCAACCTTTTTTGAAGAAGCATTAGTGCTTGGAAATGGTAAAGCCGGTGCCACCGTTTTTGGAGGAACCAATAAAGATGTAATTTACCTGAACGATGCTACGCTTTGGTCAGGTGAACCGGTTGATGTCAATATGAATTCCGAAGCTTATAAAAATATTCCGGCAATACGCCAAGCATTGAAAAATGAAGATTATAAATTGGCCGAAAAACTCAATCGGAAACTTCAGGGCAAATTTTCACAATCGTATGCACCACTTGGTACGCTTTTTCTGAATTTTGATCACAAAGAAAATATTAGCGACTACAAACGCACGCTCGATTTAACTTCTGCTGTATCAAAAGTAAGCTATAACATTGGCAAAACTACATACAACAGAGAGTACTTCGTTTCGTATCCCGATAAGGTAATGGTAATTACTCTGAATTCGAACCAAAAAGGGGCATTAAATTTTAGTTTGAATTTCGAAAGTCAGCTCAAGTATAAAACTACCGGAAAAGGAAAAATCCTCACAGCAAATGGTTACGCTCCCTATTTTTGTGCTCCAAATTA
>CAYNHC010000520.1:0-1688 GCA_964396705.1 uncultured Paludibacter sp. | reverse complement strand
TGGCATTTCTCGAACTTGCACTCGCCTTGAAGTTCTTATCGGTAGCCGATTTAGCGTACGGTTGGAGATTGCTCGACAGGGAAGTATTCCTTGCTATATGGATTGTGATTTTCATATTACTTGGATTTTATTTGTTGGGGAAATTAAGATTTCCACATGATGATGAAGCCAAACATACATCTGTTACAGGAACTTTTCTTGCTATTATTTCATTGTCCTTTGCAGTTTATATGATTCCGGGTTTATGGGGAGCGCCATTGAAATCAATCAGTGCATTTTCGCCACCGCTTTACACGCAGGATTTTAACTTGTACGATAGCGAAGTTCACGCTGCTTATACCGATTATGACAAGGGAATGGCTTATGCAGCAGAAAAGGGATTGCCTGTTGTTGTTGACTTTTCGGGTTTTGGTTGTGTAAACTGTCGTAAAATGGAAGCATCAGTTTGGACCCATCCCAAAGTTAAGAATTTATTGGAAAAAGATTTTGTGTTGATTACACTTTTTGTTGATGACAAAACAGCACTTCCTGAACCATATACGGTAACCGAAAACGGAAAAATACGAACGATAAAAACCATAGGTGATAAATGGAGCTATCTGCAACGGATTAAATTTGGAGCTAATGCGCAACCGTTTTATGTAGCTCTTGATTCAAAAGGTAATCCTTTGAATAAACAATTTACATTTGATGAAGATCCTGAGAATTTTATCCAATGGTTAGAGTTTAGTAAAAAATAATAGCTGATTTTTTGTCGTATTTCAACATTACTACAAACAATTTATGACAAATTGCCACCCTGATTCTGCCAAAAACAGTTTCAGGGTGTTTTGGCAAAATTATTGTTGCAAACAGAACTATCAATAAATGTTAAATGGATTTCAAGACATTTGATAAAGTCTCACATTAAGAGTGGAACTTAGAATAAATAGTTTAATCGGTTAATACACAGTGTTATATGCTTAAATTGTTTTATTGTGTAGTCAAATTTGATAAATATAAACAAACATAAATGTATGAAGAAAAATAAACATACCGAAGAAAATTCAGAAAAAAAAGAAGCAGTACAAGATGTTGAAAATCTGAATGAACCACAGGTACAAGAGTCAACCGAACAGGAAGCCGAAAAAATTGTTGATGAGTTCGAAATAATGAGTCAGAAGTGTGCCGAATTAAATGAAAAGAACTTACGGTTGATGGCTGAATTTGATAATTACCGCAAACGTACGTTAAAAGAACGTTCAGATTTATACAAAACTGCCGGTGAAGGTGTTCTTGTTAATATGTTGCCTTTAGTTGACGATTTCGAAAGAGCAATCAAAGCAACTGAAACAGCCGAAGATGTTAAAGCCGTGAAAGAAGGTGTTGAACTTATTTATAACAAATTTATTGCTTTTCTACTGCAAAACGGAGTGAAAGCTATTCCAACTGAAAATGAATTGTTTAATACAGATATACATGAAGCAATTACAACATTCCCCGCTCCGTCTGAGGAGTTGAAAGGTAAAATTATTGAATGTGTATCAAAAGGCTACACACTTAATGAAAAAGTAATACGCTTTTCGAAAGTCGTGGTAGGAGAGTAGTTCATAATTAATAATTTACAATTCATAATTCATAATTCATAATTCACAATTATGCATTAGCACATTAAAATATGTCTAAAAGAGATTATTACGAAATATTAG
>CAYNHC010000519.1:0-1706 GCA_964396705.1 uncultured Paludibacter sp. | reverse complement strand
GTTATATCAATTTTTGGTGCAGTAGGTGTATAAACTGCAGCCCATTTCTCAACCACATCATTTTCAACGTAAACTCTGTTTGGATGCCAACTTCCATTTGCATACTGTTCTTCATAACTCCAATCTGGTCCACTACAATATTTGTATCCCTGACTTGAATTTGATCCTGCAATTGTCAGTGTGTAATGAGTGTCGTCCACTTTGGTCATTTCCATGAAAGTCCATGCATTCATATCTCCCGCTATATAGCAAGCATTTGTTCCTGCAGGAACAGTTACGCTATAAGTTAATCCCTGAGCACTTGCAAATGTACTTGCAAGAACTCCAATAAATAAAAATAGTAAAAATTTTTTCATAATAAATTTAATTTTTAGTTTGTAAATAATTTTGATAAATAATTTTGTAAATTTATTCTAATCCTTATAAATTTCAACCATTTATTAATAAAAAAAATTATTTTACTTTATGCAATCGTTTGCATTCTAAGACTTTCTATTTGTTTACTGCTATTTTCACATTGACATTATTATAGTTAATATTTTAATATTATATGTTATTTCAAAGTTCAATTACAAATTGTTTTAATTCAATTGTTTTTCAAACCCTCATTTTTAATTATCTTTGCACTCTTGAATTTTTAACTGAACAAACTTGTTATTGTCTTGAAAAATAATCAATTGAATGTGCTTTGTTCAATTGTAAATTGTAAATAAATAAATTGTAAATATAAAAAATGGAACTCGCAAGTAAGTACAATCCCACCGACATCGAATCGAAATGGTATCAATATTGGTTAGACAATGGCTTTTTTAGTTCAAAACCTGATGGTCGTGAGCCTTATACCATTGTTATACCTCCGCCAAATGTAACCGGTGTGTTACACATGGGGCACATGCTCAACAATACCATTCAGGATGTGTTGGTCCGTCGGGCGCGTATGCAGGGCAAAAATGCTTGTTGGGTTCCGGGAACGGATCACGCTTCTATTGCTACCGAAGCAAAAGTAGTCGGAAAACTTGCTGCCGAAGGTATCAAAAAAACTGACCTGACCCGTGACGAATTCTTAGGTCACGCTTGGGACTGGACGCACAAACACGGTGGAATTATCCTGGAGCAGTTGAAAAAACTGGGTGCTTCATGTGATTGGGATCGTACGGCTTTCACCATGGACGAGCCACGCTCGGAAAGTGTGTTGAAAGTGTTTGCCGATTTATACGAAAAAGGCCTGATTTATCGCGGTGTGCGCATGGTAAACTGGGATCCAAAAGCGTTGACAGCACTTTCGGACGAAGAAGTAATTTTTAAAGAACAACAAGGAAAATTATTTTACCTGCGTTATAAAATCGAAGGCGAAGACGGTTATGCAGTAGTTGCAACTACCCGCCCCGAAACCATTATGGGCGATACGGCTATGTGTATCAACCCGAACGATCCGAAAAATGCCCATTTAAAAGGAAAAAAGGTAATTGTGCCATTGATTAACCGCATTATTCCGGTAATTGAGGATGATTATGTGGATGTTGAATTCGGAACAGGTTGCCTGAAAGTAACTCCTGCGCATGATGTGAACGACTATATGCTGGGCGAGAAATACAATTTGCCTTCTATCGATATTTTCAATGATAATGGAACATTGAACGAAAACGGTGCGCAATATGCAGGACTCGATCGTTTTGATGTTCGTAAACAAATAGAAAAAGACCTTG
>CAYNHC010000518.1:0-1709 GCA_964396705.1 uncultured Paludibacter sp. | reverse complement strand
CCGGGAATAAAACTCTTGTCGTATCCATATCCGGCGCGTAAGTCCGGTGTAATGTGAATTCCAAACAGAAATGACATTTGTCGGGTGCTTCGATAGGTAAGACCGACTTCGAAAATTTCACGCGATCCGGCATAAAGACCTGTAGGAAGTTTGAAACGAATGCCGGTATTGGCCTCAACAACAAAAATATTGCTTCGGTTTACACATTGAATACCAACATGATAGTTAAATATTTCCGACTCAGTATTTTTATAAATAACATAACCGTAGCGGTGGTTCGAATTCAGGAACAAACTGTCATTTCCTATCGAAAATAAATGGGTGGTGGATATTCCTGCAATAAGATACCGGTTCTGAAACTCGAAACCAAAATTAGCATCAGGACTGATACTTCGGTTAATATCGTACATAAGTGAAGGGTCCGCAAAAACTTCGGGTTCGTATCCTGTTCCATTTAACGACCTCGTAAAAACACCTGCCGATAATCCCATGGAATAGGAATTCTCATTCCCATCAAGTAATCTGAAAGCATAAGACAAGGTAGGATTCAGCGCCTGGGTTATTCCTATTTTATCAGCAACCAACGAAATGCCGAAACCGGATTTTAGATTTTCGCTAAATCCTGATGCCTGAATATTAATTACTTGTGGCCCCCCTGCAATTCCTGTCCATTGATTTCGAATATTCGAAAACAAATAGACATATCCCGGACGGGCAATAGAAGCAGGATTGTAGTTGGCGCGGTTATTCCAATGTGTAACCATGCTGATGTCAGCCTGTGAGAAAGCCGGATTGAACCAGGCTACAGTGATTTGAATAAAACAAATGACAAAGATTTTTTTCATTGTTTTACCCTGATTAAAGTTACATTCCCTTTTCGTGTTACACGCTGCTGATTATGATCGTTGTACGTTGCATAATAAAAATAGGTATCGGGCGACAAATCTTTACCTGTATTATTGAATTTTCCGTTCCATCCTTCATCTCCGTTGTAAACAATCCATCCATTTCTGTCCATTACCTTAACGTTAATCCCACGCAGAAATTTGTCATTGATATTGTCATTATTGGGAGTGAATACATTTGGAAAAAATGGTACGACATTTATTTTCAATGAATCTGAATTTTCGCAGCCGTAAGCATTTATAGCTTTTAATGTTACTGTTTTTTGTCCAATAGTAGCTAGATCCTGATAATAATAAGTCACATTATTTCCTGTAATAATAAAATCATCATTGTCTCCGAAATTCCAGAAATAATTCACTCCCGATTCCTGAACGATATAGCATGTAATTTTGTTGCGATGGCTATCAATGATGAGTGGTGATACAGTGAAATTTGTTGTTGGTAAGTCAATTTCAGCAACATTAATTCTGAGCGTTTTTTCACATCCATTTATATTTCTGCCTGTTACAGAATATTCTCCGGGGATTTCTACTGATAAATTACTTTTTGTTGATAAAATTGAATCCGGTTTATTGGCTAAAGTCCATAAATACGAAACTGCGCCATCGGCATTCAAAGTAATACTTCCGGTTTTGCAAAAAAATGTATCAGGTGTTGCTGTAAACGACCAGTAAGGTTCTTCTATCACTGTTCTGTACTTTGTAGTCGAACATTCATTATTGCTTGTAAAACCTGTTAACTCCACCTCACCCCCCGGCGCTCCAACCATTATCGAATCTATATTGGTGTATATTTGTCCATTC
>CAYNHC010000517.1:0-1718 GCA_964396705.1 uncultured Paludibacter sp. | reverse complement strand
TGGTTTTGTTTCATTTAAGTATTATAATCATTTAAAAATAAAAAATCAAAAAAAAATATACGCCTTAATATATCAATCTATCATTTTATAAATATTCAGATCAAAAAAAATAAAATTAATAAATTCAAATGGGAATCCGAAAAAAGATATTTTTTTCATTCGAAAATAAAAATTTCAATATCATAATTTTTTTGTTTCAACCACAATATAATGAACAATTATTTAGACTCTGTTGTTAGTCAAAAAAAAATTGTAAGAATGAAAATAATTATTTTAACATAACATAAAATACTAATCATCAAATGACTAAAAAAATCATCTTTAATTTGATACTGACAATAACAGCATCACTACTTTTTATTTCATGCGATAATGATTCAATAAGTCAGACAAAACTGAATTTACAACAACTTGGAGATGGGAATATTAAACCTGCAACCGAGGGTATCAGAGGATTTAACCATGCCGGTGCTCCAATTTTTATTCATTCCACCAATTTTCTATACGAATTGGATGAGAAAAATAATATCCTGAATAAACTTGGAAGTGCTATACCTAATGCAGTACAAGTTGCAAATTCAAAAATAGTGCAGGACGGTAAAGGAGATTATTACTATCTCTCTGGGCGTCAGAGTGAAGTTTATATTTTAAATAAAACGACAAATCAATGGGATACAGCTTTTATTGCCAAAGGATATAAAAATATAATGTTAGCAAATCAAAATGGTGATATATTGGTAGTTGTCAACAACACAACTATAGGTGGAAAGGAAAGCTATTATAAAAAAACAGCTAATTCTACTGCATGGACAAAAATTGGAGATAAACCATCTAATATTGACTATTCGGCAGAACCTCAGTTTTTTACCAATACAGGTATGGTGTTTTTTAATTATGCAAGTTCTCCTGGTTCGGTGGATGGGGCAGGTATTTATTCAGATATTGCTTTAAATACAAATAATGGTTCATTTGAGAAATTGTTTGATTACTCGGATGCTGATAACTTTTCGGCTACGGAGGGTTATTTATACAATGCATTCTACTGCGATTATGTAAGTCCTAATGGTGTTTTTTATGTTGTTCAGAATCCAACTTCAGGTGTTGTTGCTCATCTTTATAAACTGACGACAAATCAACTTCCTGCAAAATTTGTAAAAGTACAGGAATTGGATTTAACACCATTAGAAGAAGATGGCTATCTTAGTATTCGTGGATGGAAAATAGACGAAGCATCTGGAACAATTCGAATCAGATTGAGTTGCATGAAGGGACTTTATTCACATAAAAATTTAGGTGTAGCCAAATTAGGAGGTTCATCAACGATTAAAATTCTTGAACACGAAGGGCCACAAAGAGGATTGATTTCAAGTCCGAATGGAATAGTTTATATACACAATTGGGAAGGTTATTTGTATAAATGGAAGTGAAATTTATTCTAACAAAAAATGCCGCCAATGGACATACGAGGCGTGTGTTGGGTGCTGGCCGTTTGTTTAAGGAGCTTTCCTTTCGTGTTTTATGGGTTTCTTTAAATGTTATTTCTGTCGTTATAATCCATTTGTCGGTTGGTCTATTCACTTTGTCAGTTGGCTTATGTGTTAAATAAGTTAGTCTATATGCAAAATAAGTTGGTCTATATATAAAGTAAGTCGTTCTATGCATGTTGTCAGTTGGCTTATATGTTAAATAAGTTTGTATATATGTTAAGTCAGTTGCTC
>CAYNHC010000516.1:0-1722 GCA_964396705.1 uncultured Paludibacter sp. | reverse complement strand
AGCTTTTGTGTGCAGTTTAAGGTAACTGTGCAGTTTTTGGTTTTTCATTTGGTGTCCAATTTGGTTAAGGAGGATTGGATTTTTGTCGAAAAAGTTAGAACAACATACAGGTTTCAGGCCATTTATTTTTATCTCTAAAAACAGAATAAACCCGAAAATATTATTTAAGAAAGATAAATTAACTAAAAAAAGATAGCTGTTAGTTAGTGGCAGATCAGAAATTTGTAATAAGATCGTTGGCATTGTCCAGAACGTCGTTTTCAAAACTGTCGAGATAAATTTGAGTAGTACGTTCTGATTGGTGCCCCAGACCTTCGCTAATGATAGAAGTTCGCACACCTTCCCTTTTAGCAATTGTTGCCCAGGAGTGACGGGAAACATAGGTTGTGAAAGGAATGTTGAGGCCAATCTTATTGCCAATCTTTTTAAGATTTTTATTTGTATTGCGTATCGAGTTGTAGCATTGCTTGTGAATATCACCCTTTGGATCCAAAATGATAGGGAATAAAAAACTATCCGGATCACTCAAATCATTATACTTAGAAATAATTTCCGATATTTGTGATGTTAACTTAATTGAAAATTTTTGACTGGTTTTGCTCCTGGAATAAAGGATACGATCACCAACAATATCATTAACTTTAAGTTTTGCTAAATCGACAAAAGACATTCCTCTGGCATAGAAACTAAAAAGAAAAATATCTCTGGCTTTTTCTAAACCTTTTTTCCCTTTAAGATCCAGCTCTTTAATAGTAATAATGTTCTCTTTTGTTATTGCCCTTTTTACAGTTTTCTCTGATTTAATTTGATAATTCTTGAAAGGGTAAAATTCTTCTGAAACAATATCTTCCTTAATTGCTTTGTTGTAGCCAGTCCGGAGCTTTTTCATGTAAGTATTTATGGTATTCACTCTACACCCTTCTTTGATTAAAAACTCTTCAAATTCAATTATGACTTTTAACGTAAATTCTTCAAAAGCCAAATCCTTTTGCTCTCTGAATTTTTTAAACTTTTCAATTGTAGAACTAAAGATTAAAGCGTTACCTATTTTCCCCATATCTTTTAAACGAGAAACTAAATCATCATAGAACTTGAAAACAGAAATCGAAGAATAATGTTGAGTAAATGGTTCTGAAATCATATCAACCGTAAAGGGCTTCCCTATTTCTTCCAGCTCAACAATCTTCTTTTTAATTTGTCCTAACTTCTTTCCAATATTGATATTCAGTTTTTGTAAGTAAAGCTTTTGCTCCTTTATTTTACTTTCCTCAATTGCAAGTTCTTTAACGGAATCCCACTCAGAGCTAGAAAGATAATGTCCAATATTAATTATTTTCTTTTTTCGATTATGTACTATTTGAATTATAACCGGATTTTGTCCTTGTTTATTAGATTTGTCTTTCCTGAGAAGCACTTTTACCGAAGCCATACCGCGAATATTTGATTTGGGTGAAACATAGGTGAAACATTTCAGGTATAAATTTACAATTTATTGCATCAAAACACAACATGTTTCACAGAACAAAACAAATAATGCACTAATAATCAACGATAATAGCTTAATAAAAAGAAATAAGAAGAATTAAAAAAGCAGGAATGAAATTCTCTTCCGGGAGAATGGCTTTTTTTTTGCCAGATAGCCCCCTTCAGGGGGAAATAAAGGACTACAAAATTTGAAAGATCTGAACAGATAAAACTTTAAAGATGAATAAAAAAGAAAAA
>CAYNHC010000515.1:0-1729 GCA_964396705.1 uncultured Paludibacter sp. | reverse complement strand
AGCTTTAAAATATGATATTTAAGGCTATTTTATTTTAACTATTGTGCTTTTGTCAACATCAAATACTAAAGTGACTTTTGTTTTTTTCTTTTTAAAATCTTTACTGAATTCATATATTGCATCGATGCTATAATTATTGTCCTTAGTATGTTCTTCAAATTCACCGTTGTAGAGTGCATAATTGATAATTCGAATGTCATGGTTTCCTTTGGTAACCTTACATGATACCGAATTGGGTTTACTTTCTAATTCTTCAGTTGAAGTAGCTACAAGTTCGCCATCCACAAAAATCTTTGTAATATTTTTATGATCGTACCCTTCTGCAATATTCTTAAACGAATAATTTACTTCAATAGTAACATCTTTTGCAATAGCCGAAAACAATGGTAATGCGATAACCGCAATTAATAAGATTAGTTTCTTCATTTGATTTTTCTGTTTAATTGAAATCTGCATAAATCTGCATTGTCTCAGTTGACTTTAAATGAATGCTTTTTTCATTTGGATTAATATTTCATTTTTAACATGCATTTTTTGCATTTTGTTCATTCAACGTGCTGAATTAACAATTTTATGATCGTACTAATTCATATTTCCATGCTTTTTGTATTATATAATATGTCGAATAACCTTGTCCTTTCGGATACGAAGATTTAAGAGTTACTTTGCAAACTGTAGGGAGGTTTTTTAATCGTACTCACATTTATTATTAGGATTTCTTAATGCGTTTACTGTCAAATGGTAATAAGTTTTTTATCTTTGCGTTGGAAATGAATTTTATTTTTTTGCATTGTAACTCCGATAGCTTTCGGGGAATAATACATTACAAGGAGATTACAAATCACCTCAAACAGTGCGAGAATTTGTACATTTTATGAATATATCCGGCAAGTTAGGGGTCTTATTCTTCAATTCAGCGAAGATTACTTGAACATGAGGGCAAATTATCAGAACTTCAATTTAAAAGTTCTGTTGAAAGAGAAATACGAACTTTCCAAACACAATTAAGAATTTTAGAAGAATTTATGAAAAGTCATGGAATCATATTTTAAAAATAAACTTCAAGAATTTTATAAGATTCTTGAAAAAATGGAGATTAAAGAAGAAAAAGAATTAGAATCTTTTGTGCATTCTTTGCTAGATATTGAAGAATCTTTCAAGAAAATTTATAATGTACATGTAAAAAATATTCTTGACAATGAAAATAACGATGAAGTTATTAAAGATAATTTGTGGGATATAAGGGAGGAATTTAGACATATTGATTATCATATCAATGATGCAAATCTAACGGAATAAAGGAAATTTATTACACCTGTCTATTCTACCCCTTTTTCGTCCAAGTCTGTAACTTTGCAGTCGGTGCATAGCGCAAGTTTAGGCTTTGCCGTAACTTGTGCTGAAAACCTGAAAAGTTTATAACTTTGTATCCATAAATTTATCGAATTACAGTATGAGCCGAAAATATAAATTTCGAAATCCCGAAGCTGTTTATTTTGTAACTTTTGCAACTATAAATTGGATTGATGTATTCACCAGAAGAGATTACAAAGATATTATAGTGGACAGTTTAAATTACTGCATTAAAAATAAAGGTCTTATAGTTTACGCTTGGGTTTCCCGATAGTTATCGGGAGAGCAATCATGTACATTTAGTTATAGAAGGAAGAAATGTTGCTTTAGAGGATGTCATGCGTGACTTGAAAAAGCATACTTCAAAATCAATACT
>CAYNHC010000514.1:0-1730 GCA_964396705.1 uncultured Paludibacter sp. | reverse complement strand
ATTGTAAATGAAAAAATTGTAAATGTTTTGATTGATACTCATTCTCATATTTATTCCGAAGAATTCGATGCTGACCGTACTGAAATGATTCAACGTGCCAAAAACGCAGGAATAAAACATATTATTTTACCAAATATTGACAGCAGCTCATTGCCCCGAATGTTGGCTCTCGAAGAAGCTAATCCCGGATTTTGTCATGCATGTATTGGATTGCATCCTACAAGCGTAAAAGAAAACTTCAATGAGGAACTTGCTATTGTAAAAAATGAACTCAACCGCAGAAAATGGATTGCCATTGGTGAAATTGGCATCGATTTATATTGGGAAAAAACTTTTTTAAAGGAACAAATTATAGCTTTCCGTCAACAAATCGAATGGGCATTAGAATACGATTTACCTGTAATAATACACGTCAGAGACTCGTTTCGCGAAACAATGGAAGCATTAAAACCCTATAAAGGAAGCCAACTGAAAGGTATTTTCCACAGTTTTACGGGTGATATACACAATGCTCATGAGATTTTAAATTTTGGAGGATTTTTGTTAGGGATTAATGGCATAGTTACATTTAAAAATTCAGGATTATCCGAAGTATTAAGTAAAATTGATATATCAAACATTGTTATTGAAACAGATGCACCATATCTGACTCCCTCACCTTTTAGAGGAAAAAGAAACGAAAGCGCCTATTTAAATTTAATAACAAAAAAGATTGCCGATATTTATCAATTAGATGAATTAGAAGTAAGCAAAATTACGACTGTGAATTCGCAAAATGTTTTCAAAACCCTGTTAAAACAGTAATCTTTTTATCGTTTTAGATGAAAAAATAAAATCTGTTTTACAAAATCTTACAAAAATATTGCAATTCATATTTTTTTTCTTAACTTCGCCACGTTTTGGAGAGGTGCTCGAGTGGTTGAAGAGGTACGCCTGGAAAGCGTATATACGGTGTGGAATCGTATCGAGAGTTCGAATCTCTTCCTCTCCGCAAATCATTGAATATAAGTGAATTAAATAAGACAAACAAAATAAAATAAAATTTAAATTTAAAAAAAAAGTAAAATGAAAAAGGTATTTGCAATCTTATCAATCGTAGCGATTTTCAATTTTGGAAGCACTTTAAATGTAGTTGCACAAGATTCTACCGCAACTGAACAAGTAGCCCAAACAGACTCGGCTGCTGCTTTAACTGATTCAACTCAGGTTTCTGAAGAAAACACAGCTCAGGTAGTTGAAGAAGGTGGTATGCACAAAGGTTTAAAACAAAAATTTATTGAAGGTGGTGCCGGCTGGATGGCTCCTATTGCATTCTGTTTGATAGTAGGTCTTGCACTTTGTATCGAACGTATCATGTATTTGAGTCTTTCTTCTACTAACACAAAAAAATTATTGAACAGCATCGAAGATGCATGGGATAAAGGTGGTGTATCAGCTGCAATGGAAGTTTGCCGCAATACCCGTGGACCTGTTGCCTCAATTTTCTATCAGGGACTTTCACGTTACGATGAAGGAATTGAAGTAGTTGAAAAAACTGTAGCTTCTTATGGTAGTGTTCAACTTGGTCTGTTAGAAAAGAACCTTACATGGGTAACCCTTTTCATTACTCTTTCTCCAAGTTTAGGTTTCTTGGGAACTGTAGTAGGTATGATTCAGGCTTTCGATAAAATCCAACAGGTAGGTGATATTTCAGCAACTGTAGTAGCAGGTGGTATGAAAGTAGCCCTTTT
>CAYNHC010000513.1:0-1731 GCA_964396705.1 uncultured Paludibacter sp. | reverse complement strand
CGATCTACCATCAAATCTTTGATAACAGGGAAAGCTGCCGAACGCCAAGGCTCAACTGTAATAGTTTCACCATCTTTGAAACGACGCAT
Organism: uncultured Paludibacter sp.; assembly: GCA_964396705.1. Classification (GTDB taxonomy): domain Bacteria; phylum Bacteroidota; class Bacteroidia; order Bacteroidales; family Paludibacteraceae; genus Paludibacter. The sequence continues at coordinate 1,642 of CAYNHC010000513.1, read as the reverse complement.
GTGCAACTGACAAGTTGTTGTTTCTCCGTCCATACCATGAGGATGACCGTTGATATACAAACTACACATACCGCAGATACCTTCGCGACAATCATGATCGAAAACGATAGGTTCTTTACGTTCTTTTACTAATTTTTCGTTCAACACGTCCAACATTTCAAGAAATGAACTGTCGGTGGACACATTGTCCATTTTATATGCTACAAATTCGCCTTTGGCTTTTGGGCCGGCCTGACGCCATATTTTAAGCGTTACATTTATACTTTTTTCCATTACATTATAGTTACGAGTTACAAGTTACAAGTTACAAGTTGCTAGAACTGTATGATGTGTAATGTAACAATTGTTTATAAATTAGTTTGTGAATTATCAGTACGAGTTTTTATAGATTTTATTAAAGATGAAGTCATTTTTATTATCTCTAAAACCATTTCCTGAAGCTCATCCGATTTTATCTTCTCCAGAAAACCAAGCTCCTGCGAAATAATAATCTGTGTTTCCAATTCGGAAGCTGAACCTAAAGTAATGTATAGAAAATGAATCAGTTCTTTGTCAGAATTTCGTCCACAGCCTTCAGCAATATTTGAAGGAATAGAAACTGAACATCTTCTTATTTGAGAAATTAATCCAAATTGTTCGGCATTAGGAAAAGTTTTAGTAACATCGTAAATAACTTTTACCAACTCAATACCTTTTTGCCAAACTTTCAAATCTTTATGACTTGTCATTTTTCTATCTTTTCTCAAATTACTTGTTACACGAGAAAACTTCTTTTCTCCATCCTTGTAACTCGTAACTTGTAACTCGTAACTAACTTACGCCTTATAATTACGTTGTTGACGGTGAATAAATTCATAATCCAACGCTTCTTTAAGCAATGTTGGTTCTTCACCTTCTCCGTTAAATTTCCAGCACGAAGCAAATGAGAATTCTTCGTCATTACGAAGCGCTTCTCCTTCAGGTGTCTGATATTCTTCACGAAAGTGACCACCACACGATTCTTCACGCATCAATGCGTCGCGAGCCATCAATTCTCCAATTTCAATAAAGTCGGCAACACGCAAAGCTTTTTCAAGTTCTACGTTTACATCTGCACTTACTCCCGGCACATAAACTCTTGTCCAGAATTCATGACGAATCGCTTTGATTTTTTCCAGTGCCAATTCCAAACCTGCTTTGTTGCGTCCCATTCCTACAAAATCCCACATAACCAATCCTAATTCGCGGTGGATAGAATCAACAGATTTATCTCCCTGAATTTTCATGATTTTTTCGATTTTTGTGTGAACAGCTTTTTCGGCTTCTGTAAACTCAGGAAGATCAGTACTCATACGTGGAACCTGAATCTGATCAGCCAAATAATTTTGAATAGTATATGGCAATACAAAATATCCATCAGCCAATCCCTGCATCAATGCAGAAGCTCCCAAACGGTTAGCACCGTGATCAGAGAAGTTAGCTTCACCAATACAGAACAATCCTTTTACCGAAGTTTGTAGTTCGTAATCTACCCAAACTCCACCCATTGTGTAGTGAATGGCAGGATAAATCATCATCGGTGTTTTATATGGATTTTCGTCAACGATTTTTTCATACATTTGGAAAAGGTTACCGTAACGGGCACGGATAGTATCTTCACCTA
>CAYNHC010000512.1:0-1732 GCA_964396705.1 uncultured Paludibacter sp. | reverse complement strand
TTACCAGATCCGCCCCAAGCTTTTTCGATTCTTCCAGAGTCAGTTCCCCTGATTCATACTTTTGATAAACGCCGTCAAGCAAAGTGACAACATTCTCGACCTGACTCTTAATATTCAGGTCGTAATTGTTATATATCGTTCCCTCGATCAGCTGAAGTTGCTTCTGCCCGTCCCGATACTCATTATAAAGCGAAAAAACCGCAACAATAATGATGCAGATCAGAATATACTACCGACTTATTGGGTACGATCAAAATCTTCAGGCACATGGGCTTGGGACACCTATAATCTTGCATCGCAAATGGGTACTGCCAATAGCGGATTAAGCCTCACTAATATGATACCTCCAATGCAGGCATTCTGGTTAAGAGTAAATACAAATGCAGGTGCATCAATTACATTCAATAATGCATTGAGAGAACACAAAGATGTTACAAACAACAAATTTCGTGCACCAGGCGTTACAACTTCATCGAATAAAATTTTACGCCTTGTTGTATCAAATGAAATCAATAAAGATGAAGCAATTCTCTATTTCAATGCAAATGCTTCAAATGATTACGATATGTATGATTCCCAGAAAATGCTGAACGGCGCAACTTCTACAGTTCCGGATATTTACACGGCAGTGGGCGCAAATCAATTAGTAATTAATGGAATGAACAGCATTGATTATGATGCTGAAATTCCTTTATATTTCAATGCCAATGCATCAACTTCTTCAACACATACTATTACAAATTCTGAATTAAGTAATTTTGAACAGGGAACACAAATTTGGTTAAAAAATAATTTAACAGGAATTTCACAATTAATTTCAGATGGTACACCTTACACCTTTGATATTGCTGAAACAGGTGTTAATCCAAAGTTTAGCATTTATTTTAAAGCTCCGGGAATTTCAACAAAATTTGCAAATTTAAATAAAAACAATATCTTTGTATTCGCAAACCCAGATGGTCAAATTTCAGTAAAATGCAATGATGAAATTGCAAACAATGCTACTGTTACAATATATAATAACATGGGGCAATTGTTAGCCCAAAAAGCGTTGACCGGAAACTTAACGCTGATTGACAAAAAATTGACGTCAGGGGTTTATATTGTGAAAATTAGCAATGCCGGAAAGAATACAACTGAAAGAATCATTATTAAATAATCAAAGGATAATTATGAATATAATTAAAATGATTAAAACAAAAAGAGCTTATGTAAGCCCTGAAATTGTAAAAATAAAATTGGACAATGAAATATCGCTAGTTCTGGCTAGTGGAGACCCTCCAATAGCACCCGGTGAAGGAAAAAACAATATTGCTCCTCAATTCTTTAATAACGATCCGTTTAGGAATAATGCATAATATTCACGTCTGAATGAGGATGTGCAACAAAAAAAGTCTCTGTACAGAGACTTTTTTTTGTTGCTATATATTTTGCAAAACTATAAATAATGATTGAGCATATTACATTTCCCCTTCGGGTCTGCCACCACCCATACCACCGCCTTCGCCTCCACGCATTCTTCCTCCATCTCGCATTCCCGGTCCAAAACGGTTAAAATCGGGTCGATCCCCATCGTTTTTACTCCTACCACCAAATTTGTTAATTTTATAGGTAAAACTGAGCAGGAAGTACGATGGTAAAGTATTGTAACTGCTGTATTGAATATAATTATCACCAACTGTCTGACGTATATTGAGTCGTTGGCGTAAAATGTCATTTGCTTTTAATGATA
>CAYNHC010000511.1:0-1735 GCA_964396705.1 uncultured Paludibacter sp. | reverse complement strand
GGCAGTTTATTAAAGCCTGATCGGAAAGAGTGGGGGAGCCAAATGGATTCAAATCTAATTCTTTGGCACGATTCACAAAAGGATGATCGGTTGGTGTAAAACTGGAACTCAATCGGGTAGAGCGAGCTTGAACTTCACAGGTTACATGCTCTCGGATTTCAGCAAGTATGTCTTCGTTTGAGTATTTTTCATTGGAACGGATATCAACAACAAACGAACATTTATCCGGAATTACATTATGCTGAGTTCCTGCATTTATTTGGGTTACAGTCATTTTTACAGGACCCAGCAAAGCAGATAAATCGGAAAATTGAAAATTTCTGAACCATTCAATATCATTCAATGCTTTATAAATTGCATTTTCACCTTCGTTGCGTGCAGCGTGTCCTGCCTGTCCGTATGCAGTACAATCAACAACCATAAGTCCTTTTTCGGCTACAGCCGGTTGCATACCGGTAGGTTCACCTACCACGGCAAAATCAATTTGCGGCAACTCCTTTATCAGACTTTCAATTCCGTTTTTTCCCGAAACTTCTTCCTCTGCAGTGGCTGCAAATATCAGGTTATAGGTCTGAGGATGTTGCGAAAGGTAAAAAAATGCAGACAATAAACTTACAACCGAAGCACCAGCATCATTGCTTCCCAGTCCAAAAAGCTTCCCATTTTCGATGACAGGACTAAACGGATCGCGTATCCAACCGCCAACAGGTTTGACAGTGTCGATGTGCGAATTCAATAATATCGTAGGAAGTGAAACATCAAAACCCGGACTCATCAACCACACATTATTATCTTTACGCGAAACAACATACCCTTTCGATTCGATATAATGTTCGAGAAAATCAGCTGCTGCCGTTTCGTCACGACTAAAAGAAGGAATGGAAATAAGTTGCTGAAGCAATGCCACAGCGTCGTTTGCAAGTTCAGATGTCATTCGTTCCTAATCTATTAATTTCTGATTGATTAACCACTTTTTGAGCAACTCAGGCCAGTTGTCGGCAGGAATTCCTTTTTTTCTCATCCCAAAACCATGGCCGCCTTTTTCGAAAATCTGAAGTTCTGCCGGTATTTTTTTATCCTGCAAGGCTTTGAGAAGTTGTTGGCTATTGGCAATAGGCACTGCACCATCATCAGTAGCATGAATCATAAAAGTCGGTGGCGTTTTTTTTGTTACCTGAAGTTCGTTCGAATACAGTTTAACCAACTCTTCCGACGGATTTTTTCCTAATAAATTAGTCCGTGAACCACCATGCGTAAGTTCTTTGTTCATTGTAACGACAGGATAACCCAAAATCATAAAAGCAGGTCGTTGTTTTGAGTTTTTAAAATGAGTTCCCACTGTCGAAGCCAAATGTCCTCCTGCAGAAAAGCCCATAATGCCAATTTTCTTTTTATTGATATTCCATTCTTTAGCACGGTTTCGAATAATTTGCAATGCTGTTTGAGCGTCTTTCAGCGGGATTTCATGATGTCCGTTTGGCATGCGGTAATACAACACAAATGCAGAAACACCCATTTCATTGAACCATTTCGCAAATTCAGACCCTTCTTTAATTTGCGACACACCACTATAACCACCTCCGGGGCATATTAACACAGCAGTTCCGCATGCTTTTTCTTTCGCTGCCGGAAATGCAATCATACGGGGCTCCGATATATTGACAATAAACTCAGGATCTCTGTAACTTTCAGGTACATTTAAACCGTTACTTTCTGTAGCTCCCTGCTGATAAAG
>CAYNHC010000510.1:0-1736 GCA_964396705.1 uncultured Paludibacter sp. | reverse complement strand
AGAAACAAAAACTACGACCGCCTAACACACGCCTATGCGCTTTGGGCGGCTAATGTGCTTCTGGCAGTCTTTGCGCCCGCATTTCCTTTGTCGCTATTGCGACAGGAAATCCGCCCGCAGACCGCCCAAGCCCATAGCCTCGGTCGTTAGGTGGCATAGTAAAAAAATAAGACGTTTTCTATTAAAGAACAATATAACTATGAAAAGCAAAATAATCATTTTTCTTATCTGTTTTGAACTCTTAGGTTGTTCTTCATTAATAAGTATCGAAACAAATTCAAAAACGAACAAAAACAACATTGTTCAAATTGACGAAAGCCAAATTGATACCGGCGTAAAACCTTACATAGAATGTACTTTATTATCTATTAAAATAAGTGCTTTTGAATATTTGTATTTCCCTATAGAAAACAGAAATTCGACTTTAAAGATTTCAAGTGGTGGAAGAATTAGTGGGATAGCTGTTCTTAATAGTTTCTTTGGAGAATATACAAAAAAAGAGAATAATATAAACTTTGGAAACATTTCGATTACACGGGTTAACTGTGTCGATTGTAATGACATTGAGAGACTAATAACAAATAAATTGAGTGAAATTAATAATTTTATCATTGAGGACGAGAAATTATTACTGAAAAGAGACTCGGAAGTTTTAATGATTTATCGCATTAATTGAGAGTAAAATTTTTCGACTCCGTTTCTGCATTTCGACTGACTTTCAGTTCTTTTATTTTGAGTTTCTCGACTTCAAAACTGTTGGAAAACATGAATTCTAAGACAAAAAATTTCAGTTTTTATTCGTTAATTTGTGCGTAGTTTAGCGGTTGGACTTTAAGAAAAAAGAAAATATAAAATTAACAACGAATTTGAGCGTTTTAGGTTGGAAAGTGCGGCAAATCAAGCGACTGAATTGTGGTTTGCGTGGTTTTGCTCACTTTTTTCGGTCGAAGTTTGTTCAATAAGTTGACGCAAACTACGACCACCTAACACACGCCTATGTTCACAGGCTGGCTGACGTGCACTTTGCGGGTTTTGCTCCCGCATTCACTTTGTCGTTTCACGACAGCGAATGCTCCCGCAAACCGCCCGTGCCCATAGCCTCGGTCGTTATGGCCAATAGTAGAAAAAGAAAAACGACATAATTTTGATTGAAAAATCTTTGACGAACTGTCCGCTTCTTCTGGACTTTTTGACTTGTCGGTTTGACAGATTTTGCTGGTTTTCGGGGTTTTGCTCGGCGGACAATTCCTCGCAGATTTTCTAAGGAAAGAATTGGACTTTTAGCTTTTACGACTATTAGCCGGAACGACAAAAGATTTGAGAAATTGCGGTTTGACAACTTGAAAAGAAAATTTAAAACTTTCAGACTTTGCTCGTTTTCTGGCGGTAAGAGTAATGTTTCTGACCAAACTAAATTGAGAATGAAAAAAAAGAAAACATTAAAAATCACAAACGAAGAACACGACCAGACTAGCTTAACAGAGAGAGTGTTAACGATAATTGCTGTAATTTTATTTTTAATAATTATAATTCTTAGTGGAACTGGGGGATATGACAAATGGATTGGAATGCCTTTCAGGTAATCAATTAAATCTAGTTCTAAGCCGAAAAGTAGAAGTTTATAAGAATAAATTATTGATATCAACTTAGAGTTATAAACAAAAAAATAAATTTAGCTCGTTAATTTGTGACAGTTTTGTGTAGACAGAAAACGAAGAAAAAGAAATATAAGAAAC
>CAYNHC010000509.1:0-1743 GCA_964396705.1 uncultured Paludibacter sp. | reverse complement strand
CAAGTATATTCCCTTTTGGTGATATATAACTAACGTTTGGAACTGTTTGTGTATTTGGGCTACGAAGGTAAACTCAAATTACATATTTTTTGTGAACGCACAGCACTTTCTGCACTTTTTAGTAACTCTAAATTGAAATAAATTCAGGCTGTAGTTCTATATCGAAACAAATGGAAGGTGCACTGTTTGCATCATGTACCGACAAGGTGTGGAGCATTTACGTGTTGGCAATCGGTCGGCAAGGGTGTTGCTGCCGGTGTATTGTAGTTGATTCGTAATTAACGGGATTGTTGTATGTATAATCCCAACAGGATGTGAAGATTATAGAACGAAGCTTGTTTACTGCTCCTTTTATTTCTTGATCAGGCTTATAATTTTGTATTCTAATTCCTTAGTTCTTAGGTTTTTTGCTATAATAACTCCGTCGGGGTCAATAAGTAATGTTGTTGGGTAGCCCTGTATGTTATATTTGTCTTTTATATTATTACTGTCGGTCGATAATATCTGAGGCCAATTAATTGAATGTTCGGCAATTAAATTATTAAGCGCATTAGGTTGTGTTTCACAAACAATGCCTATGAATTCAATTTTTGAAGTATCAATTTTTGAATATAGCTCTGAGATATTTGGAATCTCCGCTAAACAGGGTTTGCAATAAGATGCCCAAAAATCCAGATAAACATATTTGCCTTTTAAATTGGCTAATACAATGGGCGTATTTGTCTTAAAATCAAACCCATCGAAAGGAAATGGTTTATATCCGACCTGAGTGGAATATTGTTGATCTTTAGTCAAATTTAGCTTTTCTAAAACCAACGTATTTTTGCTTTTATTCACACCTTTGTTCTTGTATAGCTCGCCCTTGATCTCAATGTTTTCATTTTTCGAGATATTGTTTCCTCTGTCAATCTTCTCTCCATTTTTTTGTTTGTCACTCACTATTGCGATCACCGGATAATCATACGTTACATTGCAAAAGTTGTCTGGACTAACAGCAATTTCTACCCCTTTGAATTTTGTTGTTTTATATTGAGGAAAATTGTACATAAACATATCGATATCACTTGCATAGGTGATAAATACAGGTGTGTTTTCTCTAACAATTTTTTTATCAACAATATCTTCATACGAAATTGTTATTGAATTACTTATTTTAATAGAGTCGGTGTTCATTTCCTGTGTGTAATCAATAACAATAGGCTTAAATGGTTTATCATCGCTTAAATCAAGATTATTGTTTGTGTCGATAATCATTTTTACTTCTCCGGTCGAATCTTTTCCAAAAGCAAATGCAACTTTACATTGCAATGGAGTTTTTGATAAACTTAATGTGTCGGGTATCCACGACCACGATTTTTGCAGTATTTCGTATCTTTCTTTTGAAATATTTCCAACCAAATAATTTTGATAGACCGTTTGGCAGATATTTAGGTCAATGTCGCCAAATTTGGTCTCTTTCCAATTTGCCGGTGCTCCTGTTATCTTAAGGTGTGTTTTAAACCATGGATCATTTTCATCTTCAGAATATGTTGACATCCCACTAAGAACTGAGCTGTTAAACGGTCCGTAACCTATGCTCTTGGTTAGTGGCAGTTCAATAGTTTCTCCTTTTGCATAACAACTTATTAAACAGAAAAATCCAAGGATAATTAAGGTGATTCTTATATTATTCATTCGTATAATTTTACAATGTTCATATCTTCGATTTTTGGAACCAGCTTTCTATTTTCCTCTTAGATTCCA
>CAYNHC010000508.1:0-1753 GCA_964396705.1 uncultured Paludibacter sp. | reverse complement strand
AAATTATATCCGATTTCAATAGATTTTAATTTCAAAAACGATCCATTTCTAAACCAGAAGTCTGAATAATTTTGATTGTTGCTGTTGTTATTAATCGATAAACGTGGATATAATGCTGTATTTGCAGTTTCAGGAGTCCAAGCTTTTAATGCATAAACCGAGGCGTTTCCACCACCTGAGAAATTATTCATATAAACTCCCGGCATGTAAATATATCTATCGGCCATTCCTTCCAATTGCATAGTAAAATCAAATCCTTTGTATTTAGCCATAGCAGATAAGCCTCCAATTATATTAGGGATTGAATTTCCGGCAATTGGTTTTGCATCGTCCCAATTTATCACTTTATCACCATTACTATCAACATACTTTATATCGCCGGCATGTATGTTTCCTCCGTTTTGAATTACGTCGTAACCTTGTAGTATTTCTTCGTCAGTAAAATCTCCCTGAGCTCTACGATCAATTTCTTCCCGAGTAAAAAATCCATTGTTAACATATCCGAATGGTTGTCCTATTTTATTTCCAGTCATGTATTGATAATCATACTTTTTAAATGATTCGTCAATATTAATAATTCTGCTGCGGGTAAGCATAAAATTTGATTTTACTGTCAGGTGGAAATCCTTTGACAGTTGTTTGTCAAAAGTCAGTTCTGTGTCAAATCCCCAGCTTTTTGTTTCACCAAAGTTTTCGTATGGCAATGGGATACCTGCCATTGATAACGATGATGCATATTTTTGAACTAAAATATCTTTTCGATTATCTATAAATCCATCGATAGTCCAAAGCAAACTATTATTTAAAAATCCAACATCAAATCCAATATCTGTTTTAATAGAAGTTTCCCATTTCAGATTATTGTTTCCTGAGCGCACCATATCCACTCCATCTTTATAGGTAGCTCCTACACCAAATGTATAACCTGTTACAGTAGCCCAATTCTCCCTGAAAAGGAATCTGTCATTAAAGGGTTTGTCCAAACCGGTGGCACCATATGAAGCTCTGACTTTCAAAAATGACAACAATTCATTATCACGCAAAAAATCTTCATCGCTAACAATCCAACCGGTAGAAATGGCAGGAAATAAACCAAAACGGTGTCCTCTGGCAAAATTTTCAGAACCGGAATAATTGACAGTGCCATCTAATAAGTAACGCCCTTTATATGCATAACTTACCTGAGTAGCAAACCCAATCGTTTTATACGGTACTGCTATCCCTGTGTTATTTAATTCTCTCAAATAAAACAGTGATACTGCGTTAATTCGGTTGTTTGTCCATTCTTTGTCGAAATTTAATGAGGTTTGAAATGTAAACTGACGTTCTTTACCTGCATACCAAAAATTTGTTGTCAAGGCCTTATCTGAAGTGCCATTACTAGTATAAGTACCATCCTCTAATAATTGATAAGTAGCATAATCACCAGTCAACTGACTTATATATCCATCATAAAAATCGATACCACCTTTACCATTCCAGCTTAATCCTTTGATTAAATCGGAAAGATTCAGTTTCAACTGCACATCTGCATTAAAAAATCGATTCTTCTGTTCTCTGTAGCCCGAACGATTCATTTTTCCGTAAGGATTGTCTTTGTAATCAGCTGTTCCTCCAAGAGAACCATCCTGATTGAAGATTGGATACGCATTAGATGGTGTATTGGCAAACTGACTAAAGAGTTCATATGCGTAGTGACCTCCGGGAGTGTTCTGATGTTCAATTCGACCGGACATATTCATGCTGGCTACCA
>CAYNHC010000507.1:0-1758 GCA_964396705.1 uncultured Paludibacter sp. | reverse complement strand
CTGTAAAAGAAAATTTCACTAAAAATATAAATCATGAATATTGACGAAACTGACAAAAAGATCTTACAAATGTTGCAGATCGATGCTCATTTAACATTAAAAGACATCGCTAATAAAATAAATCTATCATTGACACCGGTGCACGAAAGAGTAAAACGACTCGAGAAGGAAGGATTTATAGAGAAATATGCGACAATATTAGACAAAAAGAAAATTGGCAATAATCTGATGGTATATTGTCAGGTAACGCTTGTAAAACAAACGATTGACTTGTCGGGAGCTTTTAATGAAGCTATTCAGAATTTTCCCGAAGTAATAGAATGTAACTTTGTTTCAGGAGGTTTTGATTATATGCTCAAAGTGGTGTTGCCCGACATGGAAAGTTATCATAATTTTCATCAAAAGAAACTTTCTGTTTTGCCATCTGTGGCATTAATCCACAGTTTTTTTATTATTAAGGAAGTAAAAAATACAACAGTTTTACCCATTTATTAAGAAAATATTTTAAAAAGTAAAAAACACCAATTATCAGGAATCCATTTCAGTTAGATTTTTTTCCTGATAATTGGTATATTTGGTTACGCCTTATTGTTAATAATTATTTTGATAGTCATAATATTTCTGTTCGGTTGAGACAGGTATTTCAACTTTGTAAACAGAATGAGTATAACTGCCAATTACTCCGATTCCGCCTTTGATGTTACTATAAATCTGTACCGGTTCAGAAAATAGTTCAACAACATTTTCATTAGCAGCACGGGTTTTAATATAAAGATAATATGATTTTGAAATACTTTGTACATCAATAATTAATTCGCTTTTTATGGGAGTAAATTCATCAATTTCTGTGCTTTTTGATTTTTCTACGTCTTTGAAATAAACATATTCATATTGATTGCTATAGAACTTTAAACTGTATTTTTTTCCTTCGAAAAGGTCGTCTGAAAATTCATGAAAATAACTGTAATTTCCTTCACTGAAAATACCTCCACTGGTATTGCTTCCAAAAACTAAATCGTCTGAATTAAAGTAATACGGACTATCAAAATACAAACCATCAGGATAATGATTTCGTAATGTAACAAAAAGTCTGTAATAATTCTTTACATTAACAGGATCGTCAAAATTAATTGAAAAATTGATTTGTCGATTAGTAATATACCCAATTGTATCGTTACTATAATTTCCATATTCTCCATCTCTGTAGCCAAGTATTGGAGTGTTTTCGAGCAGTTTTGTGGTAGTATCAACTGATAAAATGTTCACTGATTGAATAATATCAGTTGTACCCGAGACTTCAGAAAAATCATTGTTTTTGGCAGTAATTTTAATTTTATCGCCAATTTTTGGTTTGTAAGTACCAATATAATAGCCATTGCCAATGGATTCCATTTTTTCAATTTTCACGTCATTAATCCATAAGTTGACATCAGCATTATTTACAAAATCAAAACTTATATCATCCTGTAAAAAGAATTTACTTTTCGATACAAGAACTTTTACCACCGAATCGGGTGTACAGAAACTATTCACTACTAACAACGAACTTGTTTCATTGCCTTTAAATTCTATTTCATTTTCGCATGAAACAGTCAGGAGTGAGAGTGCGATTAGAATTGTGGAGATTATATTTTTTGTTTTCATTTTTTTAAAATTTATAGGAATAACTTACTGATGGTATAAAAGGGAAAAGTGTCAGTTTAGTTAATACTTTTCGGTATGAATATGTGTCAGTCGAATTATTGTATTCAGACTTTG
>CAYNHC010000506.1:0-1765 GCA_964396705.1 uncultured Paludibacter sp. | reverse complement strand
CTTTTATTCCAATAGAAGGAAATGGCTAAACCGGAAACTATATGCCAAATTCCCCACCAGGCTGTTATAAACAGCATTCCGCCAAGTTCCAATTCTGTAGGGAAAATTTTGGGATTGAAGAGCAGCACTAATCCTAGTCCCGAATTCTGAATGCCGGTTTCGATGGTCAGTGTACGTCGGTCAGCATTGGGAAGTTTGAAAATAGTGGCAAGCGAAAATCCGGTTGATAATGCCAATAAATTGTGTGCTAACACAATAAAGAATATCCAAAAGATATATTTAAGGAATAAATTCAAATTGTTTGTAAATGCAAGAACAATCATTGCAACAAAAAAAACAATAGACAAAATCTGAATAGGTTTTTTTAGTTTCTCGGTAATTTTAGGGAAAAAGTGTGAAAATAATACGCCCAACACTAATGGAATACCCAGAAGGATAAACACAGTTTCGAACATCTGACCCGTATCAATTACCAGTGGTTTGAGCATGTGATTGGCATGAGTACTAATAAATTTCGTATATAAACCACCATAAAAAGCAAAGTTAAATGGAGTTGCAATTGTTGCCAGCATAGTAGTTGTAGCCGTTAAACCCACCGATAATTCAATATTTGCTTTCGATAACGACGACATAAAATTGGAAATATTTCCTCCCGGACAAGCGGCAACTAATATCATGCCCATGGCAATAGTTGGAGTTATGAAATTACTTAATGAAATAACCAGCAAAAAAGTCATTAGCGGAAGTGCAATGACTTGTGAGATCAAACCAATTATTGCCGATTTGGGTTGCTTTATCAATGATTTGAATTCGGAAGGCTTTATTCCTAATGCTACACCAAACATTATAAAACTAAGAATGATATTAATTACATGCATTCCTGATGCATTGAAATTAATCTTAATCGGATCTAATTGCAATAGTTCTTCGTACATATTATTTAATTTAAGTATGTAGCACAAAAATATAACTTTTTTTTATCGGACAACCATTTTTGTGTTTTTCAGTGAGTTTTGTCTGTAATTTATATCCAAAACAATAGTTATTTAAGTACTTTTGCAACAAAAAAATTAAATATATTAACGGCAAATAGTATGAAACAAAATTTATTTTTCCTGTTATTTCTCAGTATGCTTACAATCACTTCGTGTGCTAATAGAAACGATGCTGAACCTGAGATTAAATTTGAAACTACCGAAGGCACCATCGTTGTACGATTGTATGCCGAAACCCCTAAGCATCGCGATAATTTTGTCAAATTGGTAGAATCCGGTTATTACAATGGAATGCTTTTTCACAGGGTAATCAAAGATTTTATGATTCAATCTGGTGATCCTGACTCGAAAAAAGCTAAAAAGAAACAATTTCTTGGTTCGGGCGATGTAAGTTACACTATACCTGCCGAAATTGTTTATCCAAAATATTATCACAAAAAAGGTGCACTGGCAGCTGCACGTCAGGGAGATGATATAAATCCGGAACGGGCTTCATCCGGTGGACAGTTTTACTTTGTAAAGGGACATAAATTTACCGACAAACAATTAGATTCGCTTGAAAATGTGCGAAAAATTAAAGTTGAAAAATATCTATCCGAGAAATACATAAAACTGAAATTAGAAAAATCAGAAATTAAGAAAAAAGGAAATCCAGAAATAATAAAACTAATTTCAGATTCAATAACTTTACAGGTGAAAAAAGAAATTGATGCAAAACCTGAACTATATAAGTACAATGCCCAACAACGGGAGGATTATAAAAATATTGG
>CAYNHC010000505.1:0-1786 GCA_964396705.1 uncultured Paludibacter sp. | reverse complement strand
TTTTTTATTACCTAAAACAAAATTAATATCTTATGAAATCTGTTTTATTTCACCATAAAAGATTCTTCTTAATATTTATCTTGATTCTTTTATCAGTCAGGGGTTTTTCTTTGGTAAATTCTAATGTTACTATGGATCTTGATATGATACCTATCAACAACATGATAAATGTATTGAAAGTGCATGGAAAATCTTGGAACACCCCTGATTTTTCAACTTTTAAATACTCGTTCAAGGTTCTGACAGAAGCAGAATTCGATGCTCAGAAACCAGTTGATACTTTGCCTTTTGATTGTGGTTTTGTAACTTCTGATGGCACAATACATGTAAGTGCCCCAACTACTACAGCACAATTAGCAATTTTCAAAGACATCAATAAAGCAGCGGTTTATTATTTATGCCAGTCGTATATGTATTATTATTATCAGACAACCGGCTTGCCACTGCTGTTAAAAATAGGTTTCGCTGCTTACGAATCACGTATTGACCCGACCGACGCCGTCATTAAAGCTGCCGTAAATGCTTATGGTGGGACATTTTCTTCTTTTGATGTCCTGAATAATCCCACAACCTTTGTCGCTAATAATGGTTTTGCTGTGGCACACGCATTTGGAGAGTTTATGAATGTGTATAAAAACTGGGGATATCCACAAATTAATTCGGTTACGGCAAGTGGATTTGGTGCAAATTCGTGGTGGTTCAACACCAATAGTTTACAAGGTTTGCTTGATGATTTTAACAGATATCTTTATGCACGCTTTATTGAACCGAATGAAGTGTTACGTATAAAATTGATGTTGGAGACTGAACACTTTAGAATTTACACAAGACAGTTTGAAGCAAATATTAACTTCCCTTATTTACCAAATTCTTTAGAAAATGCCTACTCAGAGTTTTCTACTAATTACGATACAAAAGCATTTGGTAAACTTTCGGTAATTACATTATCTGGGTGTTCTGATGCTGCAATTGAAGGCATTCCATGCGATCCCAATTCCACAGTAATCGGAGGAACTGCCTGGTCATCGGGTCTTCATTTTGGATGTTATTCATCTACAGAACAATTAAAAGACGTAAATAGCATGGGCAGACATGAATTAGCACATGCATTTCAGGGATTTATGCCAATAGGTGAAATTACCCAATGGCTGTTGGAGGGTTTTGCATTTTTTAGTGATGCCGGACCATTTAATACTGATTTTTCTAATATGGGAATGGGAGTAGGTTTCTGGAAACAAATGTTAATATCATCACTTGACCGAGGAACCGAATTTTTCGGACATCGTCCGACTTATGAGGATACTAAAATTTATCCCGGTTACCAAACAGATTATGGGTATAAGTACCTGGGATGGTATTTGAATGATTTTATTTACCGTAAAGGTGGTTATAATGCAATAAAAGAAGTACAATTAGACGATTTAGCCGGATATCAAAAAATGGGCTATTCTTCAGGACAAGACATTATGGATGCTTTTTATTTTGATTTTGATGTGCGACTATTAAATAAAAATGTAGCAACACTTATTTCTCCCGTTCAAAATGCTAATGAAACATCATCTGTTGTCAATATTAGTTGGATACCATTAAGCCCGACAGTAAAATTAAATGTTGCCATTTCAACTGATGACGGAATAAACTGGACAGATATCATAACTAATACAACTTCAACTTCATGTACATGGAATACCGGTAATTTTGCAGGAAAATTTAAGGTTAAATTTTCAGCTCCGGATGTTTTTAATTATGAAACAATTTTTGGTCCTTTTAATAAAATTGATTTAGA
>CAYNHC010000504.1:0-1794 GCA_964396705.1 uncultured Paludibacter sp. | reverse complement strand
AATAATTGGAAACCTTCACGCAGGAATTATGGCACAGATTTAATTCAGGCATACAGGCTTTACACCCTGGCGCTTGCTAAAAAGCCTGCCTTGAGTGCAATGAACCTTATGCGTGAATCGGCTGATATTGACGAGGGAGCTTTGTGGCGCTTGGCTGCTGCTTATAGTGTAATTGGGAAAAGCGATATCGGCGAACAAATTGTAAACGGAATAAAAACAAAGCCTGAGAAAAGGGAGTATTATTTTGGAACTTACGGTAGTGCCGACAGAGATCAGGCCATGATACTCGAAACACTTGTATTGCTAAAACGAATGAAAGCAGCAGAGCCTATTGTGCAGGATATAGCAAATTCTTTGGCGTCAAACGAATGGTTAAGTACTCAAAGTACAGCATACATGTTATTGGCAATTTCAAAATTTGCCGGTGGTATTAAAGGTGAAAACCTGCAATGTGATGTGATGATTGATGGAGCAAAAACTACTGTAAACTCGCCAAAAACAATGTTCATGTCAAACTTGAATTTCAAGACTGGAAGTAATAAGAAAATTTCTGTTGTAAATAATTCAAAGCAAAGGCAGTATGTGAGAGTTACTTTGCAAGGTGTACCACTGATGGATCAACGCGAGGCAGAATCACAAAATATTGAACTTGATGTTCGTTACTATGATATGAAAGGTGCAGGATTAAATCCGACTTCGATAAAACAGGGAACTCAGTTTTATGCCAATATTACAGTTCATCATCCGGGTGTCCGCCTGAATTACTCCGATATGGCCCTGACTCAACTTTTCCCTTCGGGCTGGGAAATTCTTAATTCAAGGCTGGACGAAATTGCAAGTGCGAAGTTAAATACGAATCAGCCCAACTATCAGGATATACGGGACGATCGTGTTTATATGTATTTCGATATTGAAAAAGGAAAAACCAAAACATTCAGGGTTATGTTACAAGCAGCCTACCTCGGTAAATTTTATTTACCATCAGTGCAATGTGAAGCCATGTATGACAATACGATACGGGCTTATACCAAAGGGCAATGGGTGGAAGTGGTAAGGTAAGATAAACGTAATTGCAAAATTATGTTTATTGTAAATTTTTTAATTACAACCACCTAATATGATACAGAATATTCCATTTAATGATTTCAAATATTGGTTTGAACCCATTAAACATAAGATAAGGCAAGCACAAATTAAAAGTAGAATTAAATAGTTAAACAAAGAATTAAAAGATATATTGATAAAAAGTTGTATTATCATATAACATTTACTAAATTTGCAGCATGAAACGAAAAATCATCTTATTTGGAGATTATTATCTGAGTTTCCTCAAAAAACTTACGATTAATGAAAAGGTAAAATTAGAAAAAGCTATTTTACTTCTCGAAACTGAAGATAGAATTCCACACCATTATATAAAGTTTATACGTGATGGAATTTATGAGTATCGGGTAAATTATGGTAATAACGAATTTAGAGTTTTCTTTATTTACGATGGTAATACTATAGTGGTGCTTTTTAATGGTTTTAAGAAGAAAACTCAAAAAACACCACAAAATGAAATAGAAAAAGCAATCAATTTAAAAAACAGGTATTATGAACAAAAATGAAATTGAATTGATAGATTACAGCGCCATACTGGCTGAACAGTTTGGCGAAATCGGTTCTGCAAAACGTGAAAAAGCCATTGAAGAAGCATGGGAAGATTATAATGCACAAATATTGCACGATGCACGCAAAAATGCACGTCTATCGCAAGCAGAATTAGCCCAACGGATAGGGGCAGACAAAGGT
>CAYNHC010000503.1:0-1817 GCA_964396705.1 uncultured Paludibacter sp. | reverse complement strand
TTGTCCGCCAATACCACTGTTAATATAAGGCTTCCCTTCGAAAAAAGCAGGATAATTCACCCCCCAACCCTCGATAATTGAATTGCCTATGAAAACAACCCGGTGTTCTATGCTGGAAGAAATACCAGTTTTAACATTTGCACTTTTGTTATAATTCAGTTCACTTGAGCTCTGGGCATATCCCGGTTTACCAAAACTGAGAAGTATTAATATAGCGAGTAATATTTTCTTCAATTGTCGCATATTTTTTGTTTTTTTAGCAAAGTAACCATCACGTGAGATTAATATAAAATCAGCGATGGTTACTTCGCGATATCAATTCTTATTTAGTTCAAAACTACTTTCTGAGATGATAATTTGCCCCCGTTTTGCACGAGTACCATGTAAATTCCATTGGTTGGGATATTGATATTCAATAACCCGTAGCCATTACTTTGAATAGATTTAACAACAGAACCCCTGATGTCGAAAACCGTGATTAAAGAAGAACCCTCTTGAGAAGAAAGATCAACCACGATATTATTGTTGGCACCATAAATTGATACATTTGTTTCGATGTTTTTAGTCCCGGTACCAGGAGAAGTTGCAACCCCAAATACATCTATTTCAGAATATCCTACCCAGCCGTTTTGTTGGTCAGCGAAATCAAATTTTAATTTCGCCACTCCTCCACGGATATTAGCACCATCTGCATATACACTTGATTTTACCCAAATTTGACTGCCACCAACTGTTTGAGAGTATTTTAATACTGTAAGAGACTCAAAAACGTCAGGACTTCCAACCAATGAATAGGAGACAGCAACATTTGGATTTACTCTACCTGAATCCCCCCATTTTGTAAAGACATCAATACCGGTAATATCATAACCTAATGTATTGGTGCTTGTATCAAGTGTATAGGTAAGACTTCCTCCACTATAAACACCTACAACTTCATTTGCATCGCCATTTGTAAATCTATTTAAATCAGAATCGAAAAAACCACCTTCAGTTGATTTTCCACTTACTGATGTTTGAAACAAGTCGATGCTTGAGACTGTCGCGTCACCTCCATTTCCTTCTGTATAAGTGATATCAAAATTGGCAGCAGGATCAGCCACAACTGTAATTACGCTTGAGGAAGCATACTCTCCATCCAGAGTAGTTGCAGTAATGGTAGCCTCGCCTACTTTATTTGCAGTAACGAGACCTGTCGAACTAACCTCGGCAACTTCTGTATTGTCACTACTCCAGGAAACAGTAGTATACTTGGCATTCTCAGGAGAAACAGTAGCAGTTAATTGCTTTATTTTATTAACAATCACTTCGGCTGTGCCTGGGGATACTCCTACTCCCGTGACAGCAACCGGAACTTCAACTGTTACCGATAAATTATCCATGTTCACCCAACATCCACCATTTATTTTTTCATATTTAATCGTATTTTCACCTGCTGCTAAAGTGACAAAATCAACATGATCGCTCCAACTACCCCACCAACCTGTACTAGTCATAGTTGTTTCCTTGATCTCCACACCATTCACAATCAATTTAAATAAGCAAGCCGTTTCTGTAGCGTATCTAATGATAAGATCATGTCTGCCTGCCTCAACTCCTGTTACCGTAAACTGGATATAATCACCAGGATTGCCAAAAGAAGCGGCAAAACCAGTTCCGGAATAACCAGCCTTGTCGGTGGTAAGACTTGCTCCATTCAGTGATGCATCTTCAGCTTCATATGTTAATGTTTGAGCTGAAACGAATAAAGTCCCTAAACTAAGGAACAGAACCATTAAAGGTTTGAAAAAGTAATTGATTTTCATGATTTTTTTTTT
>CAYNHC010000502.1:0-1821 GCA_964396705.1 uncultured Paludibacter sp. | reverse complement strand
TGGAGAAGCTGAAACAAATCAATCCTGAAACCAAAATTTTGCTGACTTTCTTCTCTCCTTCGGGCTACGAAATACGTAAAAACTATGCAGGTGCTGATGTAATTTGTTATTTACCGTTAGATTCTGCTGTAAATGTTAGCCAGTTTCTGAATTCAGTCAAAATTTCCAAAGCTGTATTTATAAAATATGAATTTTGGCCTAATTACATCAAAGCGTTGAAAGCAAAAAAGATTCCATTTTACAGTATTTCAGCCATTTTCCGCCCCAATCAAATTTTCTTTAAATGGTACGGGAGTTGGTATCGGAATTTATTAAAGTGCTTCAATCATATTTTTGTACAGGATGAGAATTCGTTGAAACTTCTTGAAAAATACGAACTGGAAAATGCTACAATTGTAGGCGATACGCGTTTCGACAGGGTAGCTGATTTGGCAGCTCAGTCCAAAACCATTCCGTTGGTAGAAGCTTTTGTGGAAGGGGCTGAAAAAGTAATTGTAGCTGGAAGCAGTTGGCCAAAAGACGAAGAATTGTTGGTTGAATACCAGAAAAAACATAGTGACATCAAGTTGATACTTGTTCCGCATGAGATTCATGAATCGCATATTTCAGGAATAATAAAACTACTCGACAAAAATTATATTCGGTTTACTGAAGCCAACGAACAAAATATCGCAAAAACTAATTGTTTGATTGTTGACACAATTGGTATGCTTTCATCGATTTACCAATATGCTGATGTGGCTTATATCGGTGGTGGTTTTGGTGTTGGAATTCACAACACGCTCGAAGCAGCCGTTTGGAATATCCCGGTGGTTTTTGGTCCGAATTATCAGAAATTTCGGGAAGCAAAAGAATTAATCGCCGAAGGTGGTGCATTCTCAATTTCAGGATACAACGAACTTGAAAATAGTTTAAACAAACTACTAATTGATAAAAATGCCGGAGTAATTGCAGGGGAATATGTAAAAAAGAATACGGGGTCAACGGATTTGATTATTAAAATATTGACACATTAAATAAGCTCGATAGTCATTGGCACATTAGCTCATTGACATATTGACACATTGAAAAAAATTATGCAAAAACCATCCATTCCAAAAGGAACACGCGATTTTACGCCACAGGAAATGGCGAACCGCAACTATATTTTTAATACTATTAAAGATGTTTTTCGTCTGTACGGGTTTCAACAAATTGAAACACCAGCCATGGAGAACCTATCCACATTGATGGGTAAATATGGCGAGGAAGGCGATAAATTGCTTTTTAAAATATTAAATTCGGGCGATTTTGCTAACGGTTTAACTGACGAAGATTTACTTACACGAAATAGCATTAAACTCACCAATAAAATTTCTGAAAAAGGACTTCGTTATGATCTGACGGTTCCTTTTGCACGCTTTGTTGTACAACATCAAAACGAAATTTCATTTCCATTCAAACGCTTTCAGATTCAACCTGTTTGGCGTGCCGATCGACCTCAAAAAGGGCGTTACCGCGAGTTTTATCAGTGCGATGTGGATGTGGTGGGTAGTGATTCGCTGTTGAACGAACTGGAACTGATACAGATTGTTGACGAGGTTTATCGCCGTTTGAAAATTAACGTGGTTATCAAAATTAACAACCGCAAGATTCTTTCGGGCATTGCCGAAATTATTGGCGAAGCCGAAAAGATTACAGATATCACGGTTGCCATTGATAAAATGGATAAAATCGGGTTGGAAAAAGTAAATGAAGAAATTGCATCGAAAGGAATTTCAGAAGAAGCTATTTCCAAACTTCAACCCATTTTGAAACTCAGCGGAAGCAATTCCGAAAAAC
>CAYNHC010000501.1:0-1821 GCA_964396705.1 uncultured Paludibacter sp. | reverse complement strand
AAAAAAGAAGTTTTTGAAATTACTCAGCCGTCAAAAGTTGGTTTGCCAAGTCCGAATGTAAGTTCAGCTTATATTTTTGCCGGGAATGATGATTTCTTTGCTTATCCAAATAATTACAATCATTACGTAAGTTATTATAAAAACACTTTCCAACATGGAGGTATTTCGTTGGAAGAAATGCTTATTCCGTTGATTGTAATGGAGCCTAAATAATACCTGTAACCGCAGAGCACGCAAAGTAATCGCAAAGATTTTTTAAGAAAAACATGACTGAAAATCAGATATCAGAGAAAATTATTGGCTGTGCGATTCAAGTTCATAAATCATTAGGACCAGGATTGCTGGAAAGTGCATATCAGGAATGTCTTTATTACGAGTTGAAAGAAACCGGTTTGCAAGTAGAAAAACAAAAACCACTTCCTCTGATATACAAGAATGTAAAACTAGATGTAGGTTACAGATTGGATTTAATTGTTGAGAATAAAGTTGTTATTGAATTAAAATCAGTTGAGGCTTTGAATGAAGTCCATGTTGCACAGATGATAACTTATTTGAAATTATCAGGATGTAAGCTCGGTTTACTTATGAATTTTAATGTTTTGAGGTTGGTTGATGGTTTAAAAAGAATAGTAAATAATTTATAATTCTCTGTGTAACTTTGCGTGAAACTCTGTGTTCTCCGCGGTTAAACAGTCACTACGACATATGAAAACATATACTAATGTAAAAGACCTCGGCAATTTGCAGGAGGCAATTAAAGAAGCTTTAGAAATAAAGAAAAACCGTTTTGCTTACAAGCATATAGGTGAAAACAAAACGCTGTTGATGGTGTTTTTTAATTCCAGTTTGCGCACCCGATTGAGTACACAAAAAGCAGGAATGAATCTCGGAATGAATACAATGGTGCTCGATGTAAATGCGGGAGCCTGGAAACTTGAAACTGAGCGTGGAGTGGTTATGGACGGCGATAAGCCTGAGCATATTCTGGAAGCAATTCCGGTAATGGCTGCTTATTGCGATGTGATTGGTGTTCGTGCTTTTGCGCAATTCGAGAGCAAGGAATTTGATTATCAGGAAACAATTATCAACCAGTTTATAAAGTATTCCGGTAAGCCTGTATTTAGCATGGAAGGAGCTACTTCGCATCCATTGCAGGCTTTTGCTGACTTGATTACCATTGAAGAATACAAAGACAAACCTCGTCCGAAAGTGGTATTGACATGGGCACCACATCCAAAAGCATTGCCACAGGCTGTTCCAAACTCATTTGCCGATTTCATGAATGAAGCAGAGGTGGATTTTGTGATTACACATCCCGAAGGATACGAACTTGCCCCTGAATTTGTACGTGGAGCACGTGTTGAATATGATCAAATGAAAGCTTTTGAAGGAGCTGATTTTATTTATGCCAAAAACTGGGCAGCCTATCAGGATCCAAATTATGGACAAATTCTCAGCAAAGACAAGAGTTGGACAGTTAGTGACCGACAAATGGCTGTGACAAATGATGCTCGTTTTATGCATTGTTTACCTGTGCGCCGCAATATGATTGTGACTGACGAGGTGATTGAGGGATCGCGCTCCATAGTTATTCCGGAGGCTGCCAACCGTGAAATTTCAGCTCAGATGGTAATTAAACGATTGTTAGAACAACCCCTAACCCCTAAAGGGGAATAAAAAAGATTGAATAATTTAATACGACTATTCTTATGAATTCAAATACAGAATTGGTATCTTCAAATCCCCCTTTAGGGGGCAAGGGGGTCAATTTAGAACAAGTTATTGCGTCGATACGCAATGTGCCTGATTTTCCCAAACCGG
>CAYNHC010000500.1:0-1829 GCA_964396705.1 uncultured Paludibacter sp. | reverse complement strand
AATGAAAGTCTATAAATTTGGGGGCGCATCGGTTCGATCGGCCGAAGGAATAAAAAATATTCTCAACATTGTTTCAACTGAACCTGATCAACTTTTTATCGTTGTTTCGGCCATGGGAAAAACTACCAATGCCATGGAAGTGGTTTTGGACAATTTTATGAAAGCTGATAAAACTTCTTCACTTGAAAAACTTGCCGAAGTGGAAGTATATCACAGGCAAATTATCAATGAATTATTTGGTAATTCATCCTTCGAAGATAAAATTCTGAATCCGGTTTTTGATGAAATTAAAAAATTGATTCAGAATGGAGTAGGGGATGAATACGATCGGTGGTACGACCGGCTTGTATCTTTTGGCGAGATTATTTCTACGAAAATTGTATCTGCTTTTCTTAACGAATCAGGTGTTGAAAATGAATGGCTTGATATGCGTGAATTACTTGTTACAGACAGTAATTTCAGAGAAGCAAATGTACACATGGAGAATTCACAAATCAGAATCAAAGCTGCAGTCGATTTCTCAAAGAAACGTATTTATATTGGTCAGGGATTTATTGGAGCAAACGTGAAGGGAGATCCTACAACTTTAGGGCGTGAAGGTTCAGATTATACAGCAGCTGTTGTAGGTAATCTGCTTGATGCTGAAAGTGTTACAATTTGGAAAGATGTTCCCGGAATTCTTAATGCTGATCCACGGTTATTTGAAAATACAGTACTTATTCCTGAGTTAACTTATTTTGATGCCGTTGAGTTGGCATTTAGTGGAGCTCAGATTATTCACCCTAAAACAATTAAACCATTAGAAAACAAACACATTCCGTTGTATGTTCGTCCGTTTGGAAGTCCTACCGAAGCTGGTTCAGTAATTAAACTCACCACCGAAAAGCCAATTGATATTCCTGTTTTGATTTTACGGAAAAATCAGGTGTTGGTTACAATACGACCTCGCGATTTTTCTTTTGTGCTCGAAGAAAGTTTGTCAAAGGTATTTGCTGTTATGCATAAACATCGTATGAAAATATCTTTGATTCAAAGTTCTGCGGTTAGTATTTCATTATGCGTAGATAATTCACGTTACCTTGCCGGAGCATTAGATGAATTAACGAATGATTTCAAAGTTGTATATAACGAGAATCTTGAATTGCTGACAATCAGGGGCGTGAATGATGAGGTTTATGAAAAGAATACCAAAGGAAAAGAAATATTATTACAACAAAAAACAAGAAAAAATGCCAGGATTTTAATTCGAAGCTGATTCGGTGTTATCTTGTTGAAATATTTCTGACTAGTCCTAAAAAAACGTTACAGTTTCTTTATAACTAGTCAGAAATTCAGTTGATTGATCAGATCGTAAGATGTTGATATGTAGAAATTCAAGCTTTTAGTAATTGAATACAACGTTCCAGACTTTCTTCCCAGTGTGGAATGTTGATATCGTAAATTGATTTAATTTTTGCTTTATTCAAGACACTATAATGTGGGCGGGGCGTTCTTGTCGCATAATCTTTGGTCTCAATGGGTCGAACATCGCAATTTATTCCAGCAATACGATGAATGGACTTAGTAAAATCGTACCAACTGCAAACACCTTCGTTCGAAAAATGAAAAATTCCGGTAACAAAGGCTTTCTTTGATAGAATTTGTAAAATGGTAATTGCTAAATCAGCTGCATTGGTTGGCGTACCTACCTGATCAAAAATGACGTTTAGCGAATCACGTTCTGAACCTAATTTTATCATCGTTTTCACGAAATTATTTCCAAACGAAGAGTATAACCACGATGTTCTGATAATAATATTGTTCGTACAAATATCTATTAACGCTTGTTC
>CAYNHC010000499.1:0-1837 GCA_964396705.1 uncultured Paludibacter sp. | reverse complement strand
TTGACAGTCAAAAAGTGATCTTTTTAGTATATTTCCTAATTCGTACCCCATAATGGTATTACAATAGGCAAACAACTGAATTACAATAGGATACGCAGAGAGGTTCATAAACCTCCAGCTCCACAAAATGAATATCAAAAACCAATAAAAGCCTGTAAAATCTATGATTTACAGGCTTTTATATTTTTTACAGTTCTCAAATTATTCAATATCTATCAATCTGTAGGGGCTGAATTCGGTGGACTTGAAAAATAGAAACATTATCTCCACCGAATTTGAACTAAAAGTGTTTATAATCAAGCAGTTCAATATCTGAACATCTTGATTGGGAATTTAAAAGTAAGTATTTTTGAAAACTTTTAAAGGTTACCACAATGAACACAAAACTATCCGTTCTCTTTTTCGTAAAAAGAACAAAAACCAATGTTGATGGATTATTACCCATCTTTATTCGTGTAACAGTAAACGGTGCACGAATCGAATTCAGCACAAAACGCTTTACCACTTCAGAAAAATGGTCAGTCGAAGGCAATCGCATGAAAGGCACAAGTGCTGAAACCAAAGCAACTAATTCTTTTCTTGACACCCTAAAAGCTAAGGTTTACGATTACCAACAGCAGCTTATCCGGGAAGATGAAGTTGTCAATGCCGAAAATATGCGAAACAAGATACTCGGGGTTGAGAAACGCAGTCACATGCTTATTGGCATTTTCCAACAACATAACGAGGAAATAAAAGCCCTTGTTGGTCGGGAATTCGCAACTGCAACATATACCCGATACGAAACTTCACTAAAACACACTATAGCTTTTCTGAAATGGAAATACAAAGTATCAGATATAGATATTCGCAAAATTGATCATGAGTTCGTGACAAGTTACGAATTCTATTTAAAGAGCGTACACAAGTGCAATCAGAATACAGCGGCCAAATACATCAAGAATTTCGGTAAGATTGTTCGTATATGCTTAGCTAACGGCTGGATTGAGCGCGACCCTTTCATAAACTATAAATGTAAGATTGTGGAAGTAGAACGGGCATTTCTTTCTCAAGACGAAATTGAAACAATGTTCAACAAAGTATTGGCAACAGACAGACTCAATCAGGTCAAAGACATATTCCTCTTCAGCTGCTTCACAGGTCTGGCCTACGTGGATGTAAAGAAACTATCTCGCAAAAATATAGGTTTTGGCGTTGATGGCGAACGTTGGATTTTTATCAACCGTACCAAGACCGATACGCGTTCTAATATCCCGTTATTGCCAATCGCATCTGCTATATTGGAAAAATACGAAGATCACCCGCAGGTAGTCAATCAGGATAAACTTTTACCTATTCTTAGTAATCAAAAAATGAACTCGTACCTGAAGGAGATTGCCGACGTTTGCGAGATAAACAAAGAACTGACCTTTCATATTGCTCGGCATACTTTCGCGACCACTGTTACACTTTCAAACGGTGTCCCGATCGAAAGTGTTTCTAAAATGCTAGGACACAAAAACCTCAAAACAACTCAGCATTATGCCAAGATTCTTGACTTAAAGGTAAGTAACGACATGCAGATTTTAAGGGAAAAATTTGGGAATGGAAACCAGTTGAAAATAAAAAAATCTGTAGGATGATAATTTATCTATTAGTTCAGTTTAATCCTTCAATCTATATTAATAGTATAGATTGAAGCTTTAAAACAAACTCTCAAACTGAAATTTGCACAGACTGTCTTATCGACAGTCTGTGCAAATTTGCTTTATAGCTACTTAAAATTAATTCAGTGATCGATACTCATTGGGCGTATATCCGGTTTCATTCTTGAACAGCCTTGTAAAATGCTGTGGAT
>CAYNHC010000498.1:0-1843 GCA_964396705.1 uncultured Paludibacter sp. | reverse complement strand
AATATTCTTTTACAGAGTTTCTGCATTATTTCGACATCGAATTGGATGAAGAAATTGATGGAAATTTTGTTACTATTGCCGGTTATTTTATTCATAAATTCAATGATTTACCCAATATCGGCGATAAACTCAATATTGATACATATCAACTTGAAATTATTGATAAGGACGGACAACGAATTGATAAGATTTTAATGACGAAAAATGAATTGTAGTGAATAGAGTTTTTATTTCTTGTTTTTGATGAGATTTGATGTTCTTAAGGTTAATCAAACACTCTTCTTATTAGGAATAATCCCGAAACAATACTGTAATCTTCATATAAAATTGATTTACTCAAGACAAAAAAGTAATGAAATTTATCAATAAATCATTTGTTTCAAATATTTTGCTCGTTTTAAAAAAGAATGTATATTTGTAGCGATTACAAGTAAAAATAATTGCTTTTCAGAGATAAATATAACTGGTAAATTCGCTTTAAGTATAACATAAAACTGATTAATTATGCCCGAACAAAAAGTATTTCAAGCAACACCCGAAGCAAAAGCAAAAGCAGCTCAATTAAGGCTTTTTGCCATTCTTGCGTGGTTGGTGGCCATAGCAGGCGAAGTTTTTGCCATTCTCAAACTCATTCACAACGAAACATTAACATGGCTCATTGTGGCAATTGTTGTGATTCTAATTTTAGCTATTGTTGGTAATCTTTTATGGAAAAAAGCCAATCACATCGATCCTCCGTCTGAAGCTGATAAAGTTTCATTTTTCCTTAAAAGTCAGTTGGGTGCGTTTATGTCCGTTTTAGCATTTTTACCATTGGTAATTTTGATTTTTACTAATAAGAATGTTAATAGTAAAACAAAAGGCATAGCCGGAGTAGTGGCAATTGTAGCTCTTCTTGCAGCAGGTATCACAGGTGTGGACTTTAATCCTGCATCGATAGAGAAATACACTGCCGAAATTAATGCTCAAACCGATTCGTTGAAACAAATTACAGGAAGCGATCATGTATTTTGGTCAATAGCGGGCAATAAATATCATATTTATAAAGACTGTCAGCACATTAAAAACAGCGAACAGGTTTTTGATGGAACAATAAAAGATGCATGGGAAAGCCGAAAAATTGATAACGGTGAACTTTGCAAAACCTGTAAAGCCAGAGCCGAAAGACAAAAAGAAGATAATGGTGGAATTTTCGAACAAGTAAAGGACGTTCTAACCGGAGATTCCGTTCAATAAATTTGAATGTAAAGTAAATTTCTTTATATAAATTATTAACCCTAAAAAAATGAAATTATGAGTCAATTTGATGAAAAAATGGCAAAGTATGCCGAAGAACTAAAACAGTTAGGAATAGCATTCGATGCTGATTTATTAGAAAAAGTAGCAAAAGGCTTAGGTCCTTCAATTTACAATCAGGATGCAGAACTTGTTTCAAGCAGTCAGAAAACAGAATTGGAAAATGTAAAAAACAATTTTTGTATTAAAAAACTGGGAGTTACAGATGAAACTAAAATTGATGCTGCAATATCCGCAGTTATCGAAAAGTTAGGTGCTTCAAACAGAAATAAATACAGAGTAATTTTCTACTATTTATTGGTAAAAGAACTAAAAGCAGAAGGCGTGTATTAAGCTATAAAATCTAAGAATAAAAAAATCCTGTCATAATAATATGGCAGGATTTTTTTTTTACAATCACCGATTTTTAAATCTACATTTTGTATCGGTTACAAAATGATGAAATGATAGGGATTGCTGATTTTGGATAAAGGAAATTATTTCTTAAACATATCGAAAATATCATCTACGATATTTCCATCCTTATCTTTGTCGAGAAAGCCTGAAA
>CAYNHC010000497.1:0-1848 GCA_964396705.1 uncultured Paludibacter sp. | reverse complement strand
GCTATTTCCAAACTTCAACCCATTTTGAAACTCAGCGGAAGCAATTCCGAAAAACTGGAACAATTAAAAATTGTTTTGGCAGCATCTGAAGTTGGTTTAAAAGGCGTTTCGGAACTTGAAACCATATTTGGACTTTGCGAAGCCATGAAAGTTCAAACCCGGATTGAATTAGATTTAACATTGGCGCGTGGATTGAATTATTATACCGGAGCTATTTTTGAGGTAAAAGCATTGGATGTTGAAATAGGAAGTATTACCGGTGGAGGTCGTTACGATAATCTGACAGGCGTTTTTGGCATGGATGGTGTTTCAGGCGTAGGCATTTCGTTTGGTGCCGACCGGATTTACGATGTACTAAACACGCTGAATCTATACCCCGAAAATTCATTAGAAAACACCCAAATTCTTTTTGTCAGTTTTGGCGATAAGGAATTGATGTACAGCTTGCCATGGGCAAAAGCATTGCGGAACAAAGGCATAAATGCCGAAATATATCCGGAACCTGCAAAAATGAAGAAACAAATGAGTTATGCTGATAATAAGAGGATTCCGTTTGTGGCTATTGTTGGCGAAAATGAAATGAATGCAGATAAAGTGATGTTGAAAAATATGAAAACCGGGGAACAAAGTTTAGTTTCGTTGGAAGAAATTTTTGAAAAACTCATTTAAACTGATTTTTTTGATATCTATAACTTTTCCAAAGTTTAAAACTTTGGAAAAGTTGAATTCCTTTTAATCACTCCATTTAAGTAATCAACAATTATTTATTGATATGTTTTTGGGAATTAACACTCAGATTAACAGGCCTGTAACTTACAACTATTTGCTCATAACTACAGAGGTTATGGGCTTTGGCGACTGCGGACGGATTTCCTGTCGCAATAGCGACAAAGGAAATGCGGGCGCAAAGACCGCTAAAAGCATATTAGCCGAAAGCACACAGACGTGTGTTATGCGCTTAGGCGTTTATTTCATTCGTTTTTCGTCATTTTTCTTTTTCCAGTACTGGAGGTGGAACTCCAGAAAGATAACCATCATAATCTGGATTATCAATTGTTCTTGGATAAAGATATACTTTTTTAATAAATTTATAGCCCTTAATTTTCGACTTTATTTCTTCAATATTATTAGATTTGTCAAGCAACTGAATATAGTAAACTGAAGGATTAAATTCATGTATTTGTTTTCCTCCTTCGTTTTTAATTAATTCAATCACTTTCGATAAATCTGTTCCATTCTTAAAACTAATATTAATGATTTCACATACAGTATTATTTGATATTGGCAAAGCATAATATTGAATAGAATCATAAATAGTACTTTGTATTTTATTTACTTTGTCAATGATATTCTTAATTTTAAGTTCGGCTGCCTTTAAAAGAAACTTCTCGTTATTTAATTTGATTGAATCAGGTGCATTAATCGATATATTATTACTTTCAATGTAATTAAAGGATATTTTACTATAACGCATTGAAGGATTTTCAATAAAAAACAGGAGTAATCCACTTTCTTTTAGTTGCTCAATAACATCCTCTGGTTCCATTGAAGCAGGTAATTCAAGGTTATAAATAAAATAGGTTGGAGCAGTTCTTAGTTGATTTGCATAACATGCGATTATCTCATTCAACTCATTGTTATTTGCAATTATTTCCTCACAACCTTCATTAACCTGAACTATGTTAGTCAGAGAATCTGTATTTTTCCAGAACAGAAAATCATAATCATATCCACAAGGAAAAACGAAATCTCGATTAGAGATAGGTAGAATAGTTTCTCGAGTTCTTTTTATTTTATGATACTCCCTGAAAACAGGACATAAAGTTAAGATATAATTATATTATCTTT
>CAYNHC010000496.1:0-1891 GCA_964396705.1 uncultured Paludibacter sp. | reverse complement strand
GTGCCAATGGGATTGATAGGGCATAGCGAAGGGGGATTGATTGCGTGGATGTGTGCGGCGCAGAATCCTCATATCCGTTTTGTGATTTCGTTAGCCGGGATGGGAGTTCCCCTTTTGGATGTTTTACAATATCAAAGTGAAGCAATTTCAAGGGCAAAACAGTTGCCGGAAGCACAAATTCAAAGTAACAACTACTTAAACAATCGAATTTACACAATCGTGCAAAACTCTAAAAATAAAGATGTTGCAGCGAAAAAATTAAACGATTTTATTCTGGAGTATACTCGCGATATGACAGCTGAGCAGCGGGCAGAGGCGCATCTTACCCCTACCGAAATACTGATGATGAACAAACAAGTACTCTCTCCTTGGTTTTACCAATTATTTAAAATCAATCCCGCTACTTATATGCGCAAAGTAAGTTGTCCCGTTTTGGCGTTGAATGGGGATAAGGATTTACAGGTTGAGGCTGTACCCAATTTGGCTAATATGAAAAAGTATCTCAAGAAGAATGATTTACATCATTTTGAGATTATTCCCGGGGTGAATCATTTATTTCAGGAATGTGAAGTGGGGATTCCTGACGAGTACGGAAAAATTGAACAGACATTTTCGCCCCAAGTTTTGAAATTGATGGGAGAATGGCTGGACTCGTCGTTAGAATCCTTTAAAAAATAATGGTATTGATGCCATTAGGGTAATCGTTATCAAATAATTTTTTCAGTTTTTGGTAATCTTCCGGTTTTTTGACAAAATCCATGTCGTGGGTGTCCACAATAAGAATTGGGATATTGTTGATTTGGCGAAGATAATTTATATATCGGCTTTGGATGTCTTGGAGGTAATCCGCTGTAATAT
This sequence comes from uncultured Paludibacter sp., assembly GCA_964396705.1. GTDB lineage: Bacteria > Bacteroidota > Bacteroidia > Bacteroidales > Paludibacteraceae > Paludibacter. Next base: position 1,033 of record CAYNHC010000496.1, on the reverse strand, counting down.
TTTTTTCATATTCGCGACCGCGGCTGGCAATGTTAATGAGGAGTTGCTCAATGTTATTGTGTAAATACATAATAATGTCGGGTTTGGGCAGGTAGGCGGAAATAATTTCATATACTTTCAGATAAAGATTGTATTCATCGCTTTGAAGATTATTTCGGGCAAAGATGTCGCATTTGTCGATGAAATAATCGGAGATAACGAGGTCGGTAAAGAGGTCGCGTTGTGTGAGTAATGTTTTGAGTTGTTGGTATCTGTCGGTAAGAAAGGTCATTTCCAACGGGAAAGCGTAGTGAACGGGGTCAACGTAGAATTTAGCGAGGAAGGGGTTATCGACAAAACGCTCCAAGACGATTTCAGCGTTCAAATCGTTGGCAAGTTTTTCTGCCAAGGTTGTTTTCCCGGCGCCAATACATCCTTCAATGGTAACGTAATTATATTTCATAATGACTAAGACACTTTATGTTGATGAGAAGTTGATGAAAAGATTCTTGAAATGGTGGAATAACCTTATTTCCAAATAATTCGGCAAGGGGTCTCAAAATAAATTCGCGTTCCTGAATGAGCGGGTGTGGGATAACCAACCGAGGAGTTTGTAGAATGATGCCCTCAAATAGCAGAATGTCGATATCAATGGTGCGGTCATGGTATTGGCGCAATTGATCGGAAAATGCAGATTCCGTTTTTTGGGTTCGTCCCAATTCATTTTCTATCTGTTGCGTTTTTACTAAAACCTCTTCCGGCGATAAATCGGTCAGAACGATTAGAATTTGATTTAGAAAAGGAAAAGAAGCAAACCCCCAAGATTCCGTTTCATCAATCCGTGAGCGTTGAATAATATTGCCAATATGGTAATTTATTAATTCAGCGGATTTTAGAATGTAATCTTGGCGATTTTGTAAGTTGCTCCCAAGTGATAAAACTGCTCTTTTCATTAGGTCGCAAATTTACAACTTTTTATGTTTGTTTTGGCAAATATGTTTCAGAAATAAAAGAAAAATCACTAATTGATTATCAATTAGTGATTTTATTTTTC
>CAYNHC010000495.1:0-1900 GCA_964396705.1 uncultured Paludibacter sp. | reverse complement strand
TAAGGAAAACTATTGCATCTATCGTAAAAATAATGTACTTTTGCACCGCTTTTAAAGCAAAATACATTGAAAATACCGATTAATAAAGTTCTGGTTCCGTAGCTCAGCTGGATAGAGCAACGCCCTTCTAAGGCGTGGGTCGCGCGTTCGAATCGCGCCGGAATCACTTGATTAATACAACAAAGCCTCTTGAATATCAGGAGGCTTTGTTATATTTAAACAATAAGGTGGTAATTTGAATCAAATCATTTCTTTATTTTTCCAACTGATTTACAGCTTCAACTAATCGGATAAATTCCCGACGATATCCATGATCATCGTTATCTAAACCCATTTTTGCTAAGGTTAATACTTTCTCATAATTCGATTCTCCTTTAAAATCGGACGATTTTAATAATTGTCCGAACATGGCCACAGCCATTATAAATTTAAAATCTTTCGAAGATTCTTTGTTGAAATTGTTTGCCATGACCGGAATCTCAAGTTTTTTACTTATTGTTTCGTCCGGTTTTTTATAACGTAACTTTACAGTAAGTAATTCTGTTGAAAGTAAATCCTCTTTGGTTAGTATAGGTTTTATTTTTTTAGTGTTTTGATATTTCAAATCGTCAACTCCACCAAATGCGTTCTCTACTCCCGAAGGTATAATTTCGTACAATGCAGTTACAGTATGACCGGATCCGAGTTCACCTGCATCTTTTGTATCATCATTAAAGTCTTCTTTGTTTAATAAACGACTTTCGTATCCAATTAACCGATAGGCATTTACATTCGCAGGATTGAATTCAATCTGCAATTTTACATCTTTTGCAACTGTGTACATTGTACTTCCAAATTCGTTTACCAATACTTTATTGGCTTCCTGAATATTATCTATGTAGGCATGATTTCCATTTCCTTTTTCAGCTAAAATCTGTAGCTTATTGTCTTTATAATTTCCCATTCCATAACCCAAAATAGTAAGATAAATGCCGGTTTTATGTTTTGATTCAATTAGATTTTCAAGATCTGAAGCACTCGAAATCCCTACATTAAAATCTCCATCAGTACAAAGAATAATGCGGTTGTTCCCGTTTTTAATAAAGTTTTTTTCTGCAATTTTATAAGCAAGTTGTATTCCTGCACCTCCGGCAGTGGATCCACCGGCAGACAAGTTTTCAATGGCTTCTCTGATTTTTTGTTTGTCATTACCCGATGTTGATGGAAGTACCTCACCCGCTGCACCTGCATAAACCACGATGGATACCCTGTCGTTTTCGCGCAGATTATTTGTTAAAAGTTTAAGTGAAGATTTTACAAGTTCCAATCGATTAGCTCCCTGCATTGAACCTGAAACATCAATGAGAAATACAAAATTGGAAGCAGGTAGATTATCGGATGGTATTTCTATGGCTTTTATGCCAATACGGACTAATTTATGCTTTGAATTCCACGGACAAGTTGCAGTTTCAGTAACGATATTTACAGGGTGTTCGCCCTTTGGTCTTGAATAATTATAGCTAAAATAGTTAATCATTTCTTCGATACGTACTGCATCTTTTTCGGGCATTTGACCCTGATTAATCATGCGACGTATATTTCCGTATGAAGCAGCATCTACATCGAGTGAAAATGTTGAAAGGGCTTCATTAGCTACTGAAATAAAACGATTTTCTTTATATGCACCGTATTCTTCACTTACTGCTTCATTTACAAGTGGAACATAATGAATGGAATGTTTGTTTTCTGAATTTCCCCTAAATCTAACATTTGATGTTGCTACACCAGCAACACTGCCACACATTACTTTATCAGTTGTTGCCCCATAACCAATTGTAACACATTCGTTCACCGTAACAATGTCGGGTGTTAACTGAACATTGATATTTGATTTTGTAACTTTCACTTCCTTTTTTACATA
>CAYNHC010000494.1:0-1906 GCA_964396705.1 uncultured Paludibacter sp. | reverse complement strand
AGTCCGTATTGGTCACGAATCCGCCAGATTGTTTTTGCATTTTTTAAAGCATATTTCCCGAAATGAGCCACTTCTACCTGTGCAGTAAGTGTGTCATTGTTTCTGAAAACAAATTTCGGCATTCGTACCAATGGAACGGTTGTGTTACAGAAACGTCTGAATTGTGCCGAATTGATATAACCTTTTTCATCCCAAAAAGCATCGAGAATGCCAACCAAAGCGGTTCCCTGACCTGAATAATCATTCAGACTGAGTAACTGGAAACCTGCATAACCGGGAGTGCGCAATGTGCGCTCAATTTCATGTTTATAACAAAGCGCCTGTAATCGACCCGATGCCATAAGAAACTCATGACTAAGTTCAGCCATGTCATTGTCAGCAAGATCTTCCCTGAAAAGTTCAAAATTTTTGGCTTTTGAAACGCCGGTGTATTTTTTTATTTCGTCGAAATTTGGATAAACACACCACTGTCCTGTTTCGTGCGAAACGTATGGTTGTTGTATTGAATCAATTCTTCCACGGTAATCCGACATGCTTTCAGGTTGGCTATTTGACCAACTCAGACCTCGGGCACCGGCTTTCACATGAAACTGATTGGCCGGTTGCCATGCCCAGCTTTGACCTACCGAAGCACCTGTATAAACTCTTCGTGAATCTGCTGCTTTCCAGTACTCGACAAATTTGGTTACCCACGGCACCCAGGCGCCACGCGGTTCATTACCACATGCCAAAAATGTAAACGACGCATAGTTTCCATACGCTTTTACCATTCGTTTGGTTTCGTCCATCAAATAGGTATCAATTGGCAAACCACGTCCTAATTGTGTGCTGTGATTGGGCCAGCTCGGACCCTCGGGTTGTAAGTAAATGCCAATAAGGTCGGCAGCACGGAAAGCAGCTTCGGGTGGACAGTACGAATGAAAACGTACATGATTAAGTCCGTAAGCTTTACAAATGCGGAAAACTCTTTCCCATGAAGCCAAATCACGAGGAGGGTATCCTGTAAGTGGGAAAAGTGCATTTTCTACCGTTCCACGCAGCATTGTTTTTATTCCGTTTACATAAAAATATTTCCCCTGAATACTTATTTCGCGCATTCCAAACTCAATATTTTTTTCATCATTTATTTTTCCCGAACTAAGTTGAGCAGTTAATTTATAAAGTGCCGGACTAAATTCGTCCCACGTTTGCATTTTTTCGCCAAAATTCACTGTTGTTTCAATATTTTTTTCAATCTCACCTTTTGTAAACGATACAGATGTCTCAACCGGTGTAAGTTGGTGTAAATCTATTGAATTAAAGCTGTTAGTATTTAATGAAATTTTCCCTTTCAAAGATTGACCGTTTCGATTCATTATTCTGATCTTTACTTTAGCTTTTTGATTTTTCAAATCGGGAAATACCTGAATATCGTCAAAGTATAAATTTGAACCGGCTTGCAATTGAAGTTTACCTACCATTCCGTTCCAGTTGCCTTGTGTATGATCAGTAACACTATGTGAGTTAGCCCCCACATCAATATCTTTCATTCGGTTATCTATTCTCACAGTAATTCTGTGATTGCCGGGCTTCAATTGATTAGTGACGTCAAAAATATGAGGGGTGGTTAGTGAGTTTTGTGAGCCGATTTCAATATCGTCAACCCATACTTTAGAAATGAAATGTGGTTGTTCGAGATATAAACAAATTTTCTCGCTTTTCCAGTCGGCGGGTATTTTTACATCTTTCTGATACCATGCCAATCCAACATAATGCTTTGCCTGAGTCAGCCAAAAAGGCATTTTCAGATTATCGAGTTGGCGGTATTTTTCCATTTTCGGATTATAATACCACGAACTATCATAGATGCTTCCGGTAAATTTTGTGGATAGAGTTATATTATTCCCCTTGAGATTTTCGGACATCG
>CAYNHC010000493.1:0-1922 GCA_964396705.1 uncultured Paludibacter sp. | reverse complement strand
TAAGATATGAAATTTTTGAAATAACCTTCATCTATTAAATGAAAAAAGCGTTTGACATTGAAATCAAACGCTTTTCATTATTATTATAGATATTTCTAGAACTCTGACGAAAAATGGAATTTAATATTCTTAAAATCGTTTTGTGCCATTTGGAGTAAATATCCTGAATCGGCTAAAAAAACATCCCTACCTTCTTTGTCAATAGCCATATATTGTGCTTTTCGCCTTTTGAAATTGTCTAATTCTTCAGTATCTTCGCTTTCAATCCAGCAGGCTTTATATAATGAAATAGGTTCCCAACGACACTGAGCACCATATTCATGAAGCAGTCGGTACTGAATAACCTCAAACTGAAGCTGACCTACTGTTCCCACAATCTTACGGTTATTGTATTGGTTAACAAATAATTGAGCAACCCCTTCGTCCATCAATTGATTAATCCCTTTTTCAAGTTGCTTGGTTTTCATCGGATCGGCATTCTCAATGTACTTAAACATCTCGGGCGAAAAGCTTGGAATTCCTTTGAAATGAAGATTCTCACCTGAAGTAAGCGTGTCTCCAATTTTGAATGTTCCTGTATCGGGTAAGCCCACAATATCACCTGCAAAAGCTTCGTCAACCGTTTCTTTCTTTTGTGCCATAAAAGCAGTAGGAGAGGAGAAGCGCATCATTTTACCATGACGGACATGTTTGTAGTTTACATTTCGTTCAAATTTACCTGAGCAGACCTTAACGAACGCAATACAACTTCTGTGATTGGGATCCATATTTGCATGAATCTTGAAAATAAATCCAGAAAACGCTTCTTCGTAAGGATTAACTTCGCGTTCAACAGTATGAACGGGGCGGGGAGAGGGTGCTATTTCAACAAAACAATCGAGCAATTCTTTAACTCCGAATGTATTCAATGCACTGCCAAAAAACACGGGCGCTAAATGGCCTTCGAGATATTTTTTGGTATCAAATTCGGAATAAACTCCATTAATTAATTCCATGTCTTCACGAAGTTTTGCTGCATCGTGTTCACCTACAAGTTCATCTAATTCCGGACTATCAATATCCGATAACTTAATGGTTTCGCTGATAGTTTGTTTGTTTGGTGTATAAAGTTCCAGGTTGTCCTTGTGAATATTGTAAACACCTTTGAAAGAAAATCCCTGATTAATGGGCCAGCTAAGTGGACGAACATTGATACCAAGTTCTGCTTCAAGTTCATCAAGTAAATCGAAAGGATCCTTTCCTTCGCGATCCATTTTATTTACAAAAATCATGACAGGCGTATTGCGCATACGGCAAACTTCCATCAATTTACGTGTTTGCGCTTCAACTCCCTTGGCTATATCAACTACTATAATTACACTATCAACAGCCGTCAACGTACGGTATGTATCTTCTGCAAAATCCTGGTGACCTGGTGTGTCGAGTATATTAATTTTATAATCGCGATATTCGAAACCCATAACAGATGTTGCAACAGATATACCACGTTGTTTTTCAATATCCATCCAGTCAGAAGTAGCTGTTTTTCTGATTTTATTGGATTTAACGGCACCTGCAATATGTATTGCACCCCCGAAAAGTAGTAACTTTTCAGTAAGTGTGGTTTTACCTGCATCCGGGTGACTGATAATGGCAAAGGTACGTCGGCGTTGAATTTCAGATTCTAATGACATTTATTTAGTTGATAGTTGACAGTTAATAGTTGATAGAGTGAAAAATACAAGAGAAGTTCTTCTGTGTTTTTGAGGGTGCAAAAGTACAGAAAAAAAAGCATTATTCAAATAAGAACGATTAGCGTGTCTAAGCAAAGTTTGGTAATGGACAAGCGACCCCCGATAGCTACCGCGATTGTCGCTTTTTTGTTTTGTTGGTTTTTAACTCCAAATTTTCTTTTCAAGCAGTTAGGAAACCGCTTGCGCCTA
>CAYNHC010000492.1:0-1926 GCA_964396705.1 uncultured Paludibacter sp. | reverse complement strand
TGCTCTTTATTATTTGCATTGCGGTATGTGTCCACAGCAAGCCGGTAACTATCAATCGTCCATTTACTGCTTTTCAATGCTTGTTTCAAATCCGAATCAAGGGTATAACGGCTAATTAATGAATTGCCGCATTTAATATTTTTGCTCAGATCGTTCAGTTTACGGTTGGGTTGCGCCGTGCGTAACCAAAGCGAAAGTCGGGCAATTTCTACACTTTCTTCGTTGATATCAACGCCAAAAAGATTGTTCTCTAAAATGGTATTTTCTATATCGCTCAAAACCAACGAATCGCCGAAGAGTTTGGCTTGAAGTTCATCAATGTATCGGTGTTCGTCGATCAGGAAATTTAAAGCCTGATTCAAAAATGCACCTGAACCGCAAGCCGGGTCACAAATTGTTATTTGCAATAACCACTCACGATAGGTTGTAAGTTTCTTAGTAAGAAGTTGTTTAGCTGTTTTTGAACGTTTTCGGTCGGTTGTATAATCTTCATCACTTATACCTAATTCTGTTTTTTTCTCCTTGCAAAGGAGTCCTACAGTATTGTCAACAATGTATTTTGTAATGTATTTCGGAGTATAAAAAATACCGTCTTTTTTACGCTTAGTTTTCGATTTATCAATAATTTCACCGGATAACTCCGCTTTAAGTTCATCCAATTCGTTCAGCGAATTTTCGAATATATGTCCTAAAATATTTACATCTACTTCACTGGCAAAATCATATTCAGAAATTTTTACTGTATGTTTATACAATAAAGCATCATCAATTTTCACTGCATCGAGTACGGCATCTGGTTTGAATAGTCCGCCATTGTAAGCAAAAACATCGAATTGTTTTCCCTTATATCCGGTATTCAAATAACCAAAATATTTTTTAAAACGGTTATAAAGAGGATTGTATTCATCCAATTCTTTTAGTTGTACCCATTGATTTAAAATCAATCGAATCGAGTTAGGTGGAAGAAGTTGACGGTCTTCGGCAAAAAACAAGAATAAAAAACGAGAAAGCAACTTTTGCGATTTTCTGAATAACAACAAAGTATCGTATTCAGGATTTTTTTCAACTAAATCGGCATGTAATTCCCGTTTGAAAAATGAATAATCTCTGTATAATTGTTTAGTAATATCATCCTCATGGCTAATTGATTCGTCTTTTATCTTTTTTGGAATGCCTTTTTCTATCTGAGAAAATGCCAAACAAAGATAAAGCAATTCAAAATCTTTTTCAGAAAGTGTAAATAAATTAAATTCAATATGTTCAACCGCATTATCTATATAAAAACGCAACTTTTCAAAGTTCGATGTTATTACATACACACATTCCGGCTGATTGTTTTTATAACCAAAAGCCTGTGATTCTACCTGACCTAAATCAGTTACATTAGTTCCTTTAAGTTCTATAATAGCTTTCACAGCTCCATTCACAACAATAGCGCCATCAGCCTTTTTACTATCTTTTACGTTCCGGTATTCAGTTGTGAGATTATAATTTTCAGATGGATTTTTGATATACCCGAGTACGTTAACAAACAAATCATTCAGGAATCCTTCCTGATATTGTTCTTCTTTACTGTTTCGGATATTTTCCTGAATTGCAGGATTGTTGAAATGTGCTTTGAATTTCTCATAAGCATTTTGAACAGCCTGTTTATCAAGTGTTTTAAGGTATTTGGTTCTGACAGTGGCTTGGATTAGCATACAAACTTTGTATTTCAATTAATTACAAGTCAAAGATAAAAAAAGAATTTATATGTTTAAACCAATTAGTGAATTTACTTTTAAATTGATAAAGAAAAAACCCCTGACCGAGTTTTTGATTCTGTCAGAGGTTTGAGAATAATAAAATACAAAGGATTATTTAAACTTTAAACAATTCCCTGAGCAAGCATTGATTTTGCAACTTTTAGGAATCCGGCAATATTCG
>CAYNHC010000491.1:0-1931 GCA_964396705.1 uncultured Paludibacter sp. | reverse complement strand
CAGAGCCGGGAGTTTACGAAGTTACCGCCACAAATGAAAATTGTTGTTCCAAAACCAAAAGGATTGTTATTACTGAAAATAAAAAACCACAATCTGATTTTGAAATGAGCAACACGAAGATTGATATCCTTAACAATAAAATTTATTTTACAATCACATCGGAATCTAATGTTCAATATCAATGGGACTTAGGAGATGGTTCGAATGAAACTGAAAACAGCTTTGAGCATACATTTAATGCGACAAATTCTTTCAAGGACTATTTAATTACCTTAACTGCTACCAATAATTTAGGGTGTAGTAGCTCAACGACGAAAACAATTCAGGTAATTCCGTTTGTGCCCAATGTGTTTACACCCAACAAAGATGGAGTAAATGAATTGTTTATGCCCGGTGTTGAGTTGTTTATTTACGATCGTTACGGGAAGACGCTTTATAAGGGTAACAGTGGTTGGGATGGAACATACAATGGAAAAGATATGCCTTCGGATACCTATTTCTATTATCTGACTTATACAGATAAAAATCAAATTATTCAGAGTCTAAAAGGATACCTAACATTGTTAAGATAAATGAAATTTTATATGCATTTAGTCTCTGTAAAATCTGGTTTTCGGGTTATAACCATTATACTTAGTTTACTTTTTAATATCAACTACTTATTTTGTCAATTCAAATGGATTCAACAAAAGAGTGGGACAAATAAGGTTTTAACTTTTGTGGATTTTGTAAATAAGGATACCGGTTTAGTTGTGGGTAGTTCTGGAACTCTTTTGATGACTGAAAATGGAGGCGAAAACTGGACAAAGATAAATTTGGGCGTCACAAACGAATTGTCAACAGTCACTTATGTTAACAAAAACGTAGTTTTTTTGAGTGGGTCAAATGGTTTAATTATGAAATCGACAGATGGAGGATTAAATTGGACAAGTCAAAATACAGGGATTCCATCAATGTTATATACAGTCAATTTTGTTAACGAAAATATTGGTTTTGCAGCAGGATTAAATGGCGTGATCATTAAAACTTCCAATGGAGGTACAACATGGACAAATCAAAACATTTCTACATCGAGTCATATTTACAGAGTTCAGTTTTTAAACAAAGATACAGGTATAGTTGCAGCTAATGAAGGTGTGATTTTACGTACTTACAATGGAGGTAGTACCTGGACAAATCTTAATTCAACGGTCTATCAGCGATTACATTTTATAAATTTTAAGAATTCAAAATTTATAATGGCTTCAGGGGATGGTGGAACGTTAGTTTCATCAAGCGATTTTGGTAATACCTGGAATATACGTAATAGTGGACGTTCCGAACTTTTAAATTGTGTAAAAATTGTTGACGATAATTTGACTTATATTGTTGGTGAACAAGGATTAATTCTTAAATCGGAAGATAAAGGTAATTCATGGAAAAAAGATGATTCAGGGACTTCTACGCGGTTAGTTTCAACCTGTTTTCCCAAAAAATACGTTGGTTATGCTGTTGGTTTTGATGGCAAAATATTGAAATTAGTTCCAGATACAATTGAAGTTAAATACTGTTCAAATGATACTACAATAACAATGACTGCTCCTGAAGGATTTCAGACATACGTGTGGAAAAATAATAGTGGAATTATTGTTGGGTCAGGTAGAATAATTACTATTAAGAATCCGGGTGCTGGTAATACATTTTCTTGTTTTTTGACTGCTGATGATGGTACTGATTTTACACGTTACACAACATTGATTGACTATAAACTATCATCCGATTTTAATTATACAATTACAGATTGTAAAAATAATACCATTGCATTTGCCGATAATTCGGAATCATCCCACAATCCGGTAACTTACAAATGGACTTTTGGCGACGGTACAACTTCTACTGATAAAAACCCAATGCATACTTTCGCTACGGGAGGGAAAAAAAGAGTATTTCTT
>CAYNHC010000490.1:0-1935 GCA_964396705.1 uncultured Paludibacter sp. | reverse complement strand
TGTTGATATGTCGCAGTTTGCCGGCGGACTAGTAACTGATGCTAATGGAAAAGTTACTACTGCTGCTCTTTATGATAAATTAAAAAAAATGGGATATCCAACAACTATTTCTCCCAAAGATGGAACGGTTCCTTCTGCGATTGCGGCTGTAGATCCAAATTTCAAAATGCCTGAAGTATTGAAAACCTCACTTGCTGTTGACTATTCATTCAAAACATCTTTCCCATTCTCTGTAACAGCAGAAGGAATTTTCAACAAAACAATTAACGGCGTTTCTATTTCTGACTGGAGTATTCCATCAGTAGGTGGTTTTGCCCGTTTCAACGGCGCTGACAATCGTCCAATCTATCCTTCCAGTTATCGCACTGGTACAAAAGCATTTGTATTGGAGAACACTTCTCGCGGTTATGGTTGGATCGGTAACATTACTTTAAATGCTCAACCAACCAAATGGTTGAAATTAATGGCTGCCTATACTCACACAGTTGCTAAAGATGTAACAGGAATGCCAGGATCTAATGCTGAATCTGCATTTACATACGTTCCAACAGTAGAAGGTCCTAACAACATTAAATTGCACAATTCTCAATACGTCACACCCGATCGTCTTGTAGCATCACTTTCTGCTCATGATAAGAGCGGTAATCATTATAGCGTTATCTATGAAGGATGGCTCGGTGGAGCTAACTACTCATTTATGACGGTTAACGATATCAATGCCGACGGATACAACTACGATGCAATCTATGTTCCAACTGATAATGACGTGGCAACCAACCAATTCCGCTTTGTTTCGGATGACGATAAAACCCGTTTTATGGACTATGTACACGCTAACAGTTATTTGAAAAATCAACAAGGTAAATATGCTGAAGCTTATAGTGTTTATTCTCCTTGGGTAAATCGTGTTGACTTAAGTTATAAACATGATTTTGTTATCAAAACTAACAATATTAAAAACACACTACAACTTAGCTTTGATATCAAAAACGTCATGAACCTTTTCAACTCCAGTTGGGGTGTAGCTAAATATCTGAATCCGGAAATTGGTTCCGAAGCACGTATTATCAAATACGAAGGTGTTGATGCTGAAGGTGTAGCAACCTACTCTACACCATCTTCAATCAATGGTAATACCCAAACATTTACACCAAGTTACTCATTGGGTCAAACCTGGTATGCATTAATCGGTATTAAGTATATTTTCAACTAATAAAAAAAACTTACAGTTATGAAATTTAAAAAAATATTTCCATTAATTATTGCAATACTTGCCTTGATGACAAGTTGTGCAGATGAACCAACAGTAACATTGCTTGATGAAATTCAAGTATCATCGTCATATGTATCTATCCCTGTAGAGGGTGGTTCTGATACCATCACCGTAATGGCTAAAGATAGCTTTAAAGTAAAAGAGAAAGAAGTAGAAGTAGTAGTCAATGGTAAAAAAGACACTATTTTAGTTCCTGATATACCTGCATGGTTAACTATATCCTCCGTTTCTGGTGCTGCAGGTGAATCAACACTAGTATTTACCGCTGCTTCCACCTTAAATGGTCGCAGTGCCGAGGTGAAAATTATATGTGGAGACCAAACACAACGAATAAATATCATTCAGGGGTTATCAAAAATTGCAACTGCCACATGTGCGGAAGTAATTGCCGGACCTGACAGCAAGACCTATCAGGTAACCGGGGTTTGTACGTCAATAGCCAACACTGTTTACGGTAACTGGTATTTAAAGGATGCAACTGGAACTATATATATATATGGTACTCTTGACGCGAAGGGGGCAACGCAAAAATTCTCAAGTTTAGGACTTGAAGTAGGAGATGAAGTTACTGTTCAGGGACCGAAACTCACATACGGTACGACAGTAGAATTGGTAAATGTTACTGTTATCAAAATCAACAAATCACTTGTGAAAGTTGACTC
>CAYNHC010000489.1:0-1935 GCA_964396705.1 uncultured Paludibacter sp. | reverse complement strand
TGGAGAATGCCATTAAACTTAAAGTTCCACTTATTGCCGATTGCGGAGTGGGTGCCAACTGGTTAGAAGCACATTAAATTTTGAAAGTAAGTTAGAGTTATGTTTTAAAGTTCTGTTATGGGTTATAGCAAAAAAAAGAAAAGACAGAATTGCTGTTAAAAAAATATAACACGAATTGTGACTCGGACTGAAAACAAAGAAACTCTAAAGTTGATTAGAACTTAATTTTCGAAAAACAATTATTTTCTTCACTTCAACTGGAAGAAAGATGAAATTTTAAATATTAAAACACAGAACTATGACATATCAATCTTTAATCTGGATTATAATAGGCATTTTGGTAATTGTTGGATTTTTTTCCTTGATAGTAATTCTAAAAAGCGAAAGCAAACAGAATCAAGCCGGGAAAGTAGGGAAAACTGTACTTAAATTAATATTTGTTTTATTGTTAATCAACTTTATTTGTCAAGACACAAATAATTATTCTTTATCAAGCTCACAAAGTGAGTGGGAAGAACTACAAGTTCCGCAAATTGATTCAACATTGTATCTTAGTCAATTGAATGGAAGAAACATAACGTACTATTCATATCGTAAAGATTCAATTGTACATTCGAGAAAAAGAATTGAATTTGATTTATGTTCAACATACAAGATTATTGACGATTTTGATAACAAAAAGGAAGGGTTGCGACTTGAATTGACTTTTGTAAAAAAAAGTTTGATACGTAAAGAAAAACGGATAAATATTCTTTTAAAACAGAAAGACTATAACTTTATTGCGGTTGACACAATTTCAGAAATTCAAAAAGACAGTATACTAAAGGCATGGGGATTTGACAACAAACTGTACAAAAGATAGACTGCTTTTAAGTAGTCAGACAACCAAGAAAAGTACGAAAAACTCGACTTGACTTTGCGACTGAATAACATTTTTCGTGCTTTGACAATTTTTTATAGACTGACATGAAGGTAAAACGAACATACTTTCTGCATTTAAACAACTGAAAAGAAATACGACAGGAAAGCACGAAGCTACAAACCCATAACACACGCTCTGTTCATTGGCTGGCTGACCCCGACAAATCGGGACAAGCTGTGCATTCCGGTAGATTTGCTCCCGCATTCACTTTGTCCACCGATAGCTATCGGGGCTGACGGACAGCGAATGCTCCCGCAAACCGCCAATGCCCATAGCCTCGGTCATCAGTGAGATAAATGAATTCTATTAGCTTAATTTATTCTCACTTAAGTATTGTATTGATTAATACACTTATTAAAGAGTATAATAAGAATTAATCTAAATAAATAAAAATAATGCTACAAAAATGATAGGATTGCAAAATTTGTAATATATTTGTCGAAAATTTATTGTTTTCTTTTAATTTATATGCCTAAACATGAGAATTAACACTAAAATACGTTATGGTTTAAGAACAATGATTGAGATATCTAATTCTCATGACGAAAGTGGTGTTTTACAAAAAGATATAGCAAGAAATCAAAATATATCGATAAAATATTTAGATAGTATAATCTCTTCGTTAAAACTGAAAGGATTAATTGCAAATTCAAAAGGGCGGGGAAGTGGATATAGATTGACCCGAGCGCCAAAGGAAATAACGATGTACGATATATATTCTGCTTTCGAAAATATCGAAATCGTAGAATGTATCAATAATAAAGGTTTCTGTGAAAGGTCTTTTCACGATTGCAAGGCAAATTATTATTGGAATGAATTCAAACGGGATTTTATTCAAATGCTGAAAAATAAAAACCTTGAACAAGTAGTCGGATCAACTTTTTATGAATGCAATTCGACAATTGCCTGTGATACTGAAAAATAATACTTTGTAATTAAAAAAATTAAATGTATTCTGCATTTAATTTTTTTAAACTATTCAAATGCTATAAATGTTATAGGATATATATAAT
>CAYNHC010000488.1:0-1942 GCA_964396705.1 uncultured Paludibacter sp. | reverse complement strand
CATTAGTTTTAAATTTCATGTATTAAATAGATTTCAAGATAATTATTAATATAAAATAACTCTAACCCTTTAAGGGAGGAGAGTAAACAATTCCCCTTTAGGGGATAGGGGTTATGAAAAAATTTATTGACGAGATACTTCAAAGCACTATGGTTCCTGTTATGCCGGTGATGACTCATCCGGGCATTGAGGCAACAGGAAAAACCGTACGTGAAGCAGTTTCGGACGGACAAATACATTATCAGTCTATTAAATATATTTCTGATAATTTTGACACCATTGCATGTACTTCTATCATGGATTTGACAGTTGAAGCAGAAGCATTTGGTGCAAAAATTAATCTTCCGGAACATGAAGTACCTTCTATTTCCGAACGTTTGGTTTCTGATTTGGAATCGGTTGATTCTCTTGAAGTTCCAACACTCGACAAAGGTCGGATTCCTCAGTATTTATTAGCCAATAAACTTGCGGCTGAGAACATTAAAAACAAACCCGTTTTTTCAGGTTGCATCGGACCATTTTCGCTAGCCGGAAGGTTGTACGACATGTCGGAAATACTTATGGATATTTACATTCAACCCGATATAGTAAATCAACTTTTAGCAAAATGCACAGAGTTTCTTGTTAACTACTGCAAAGCTTTAAAAGCAACCGGAACAGCCGGAGTAATCGTCGCAGAACCGGCAGCGGGCTTACTTTCTGATGACGACTGTCAGATGTATTCTACCAATTTTGTAAAACAAATTGTGGATGCAGTACAAGATGATGATTTTACTGTAATTCTGCACAATTGTGGAAACACAGGTCATTGTACCGCTGCAATGATTGCAAGCGGTGCGCGCGCATTACATTTTGGAAATGCTATTAATATGGAGGATGTTCTTAAGCAATGTCCAACTGACATTCTGGTAATGGGAAATCTCAATCCTGTAGGTGTTTTCAAACAAGGAACAGTAGAATCTGTCAGAAAAGCCACACTTAAATTGCTCGAAGAAACCAATGGATATAATAATTTCGTAATTTCGAGTGGCTGTGACTTACCGCCTTATGTACCCGAAGAAAATATTCATGCATTTTTAGATACAGTTGAGTTGTACAACAAACAAAAAGTATAAAAATAATCCGTTGATATTGAATTTATTGCAACTTTTGAAATTCAATGTTTATATTTTTTGATAAGGTTTTCTTTGTGAATTTCAAAGAAAACCTTATCTTTTTTTACTGTATCTTAATGAATTTATTCAGCACTCTGTCATAATTAAAAACTTCACCGGTTTCAATTATATAGTACCAACCCAAGATATCTAATTCTCCATTTTTATACTTTTCGAGAATATAAGGATAGGTCAATAAATGATTCATTTGCTCAACAATATTTAACTGTTCGGTCATCCATTCACGAATCAAGTTATCGTCAATATTCAATTCATCTATTTTAATTTTTACTTTTTTTGCAAGTTCAAGCCATTTCCGGGTATGAGGAATATTAATATTGGAATTTTCATCCATAAATAATGCATTACAACCACCACAGTTCGAATGTCCACAAATAAGTATCGTGCTTACATTTAATACTTTAACAGAATATTCGATAGCCGATGTTGTAGCCAAGAATTCATCTGACTCTCTGTATAAAGGTACTAAGTTGGCAATATTCCGAATCACAAATAATTCTCCCGGTAATGTTTTAGTGATCAGATTAGGAACAACCCGCGAGTCAGAACAACCTATGAACAATGTGTGCGGCTCCTGACTTCTACCAATCCTTTCAAACAACTCCTGATGTTCAAAAAAATCATTGGTATTAAACTCTTTAACGCCATCAAAAAGTGATTGCATAAGCCTTTTTGTTTATGAATAAATATTATTAAAAACCCAAATATACGAAATTAAAAATCAATACATAAAAAAAAATCCCCCGAAATATTTTCAGAGGATTTTT
>CAYNHC010000487.1:0-1950 GCA_964396705.1 uncultured Paludibacter sp. | reverse complement strand
TTTAAAAAACAATGAAGACAATTAAATTATTCAGTATGTTAGTTATTGCAGCTACGACAGTAACTTTTATTAGTTGTGATCCCAAAGAAGATCCACTACCTCCGATTGGTGGATATAATACAGCCGATGAAGTTGGAAAAGCTGATTTAATGGCTTACTGGCCTTTGAATGGTAATGGTAAGGATTCAATTTCGAGTGCTGCACCTGCAACAACAAAAAATGTAACATGGGTAGCAGGTGTAAAAGGTCAGGCAGCCAATTTTAATGTAGGATTTTTGGCCTATAATGCATTTGCAAATTTAGGAACTAATTTACAAAGTGGATTTACTGTTAGTGCATGGATTAAAGTAGCCAACAATGGTAGTAATTCTTCCACATTCTTTTCTCTTTCAAGACCTAATGAATGGGCAGGAAACATCAATTTTATGGCTGAAACAGGCTGGATGCCAGCTACAAGTGACAGTATTACTGTAAAAGGATTATTGGTTTCAAGTACTGATTTAGGATGGCAGGATACAAGAAATACAGTTAAATCAAACGCTGCTGATATTGCTGCCGGACATGTTCCTTATCCAAATAAAATTGGTGGAAAATGGGCTCATGCAGTTTACACATGGGATAATGCAACAAAATTGGCGAAAATTTATGTGAATGGTGTGAAAATTTCGAATCCGGTTTGGGAAAACAGAGATGCTACAGGTTTAAAAACCTTTGGTATTACAACTCCAACACGTCCAATTCTTGGCGCTCTCGAAACTTTTGCTACCGGTGTAACTACTGATGCATGGAACACTGGTTTAGTAGGTCAAATGGACGAAGTAAGAGTATGGAAACGTGCATTAATACTTTCAGACATAGGTGCATTGTACGAATTGGAAAAAGCAGGCAGATAATTTCTGTAAATAAATGTAATTGTATAGTATTCAACTTTCCCAAAGTTTTAGACTTTGGGAAAGTTATTGTTTTTTTATATCTAAAATAAGATTGCGAATGTTGAAATCACATTTTTTCTTTTTGGTTTTCATATTATTAATAATTACTTCATGCAAACCAGAGCCAGTTCCATTAACAAATACTTTTATTGAATTTGTAAGTATCAACGGAACTTCGGTTTACAGCAAAGGAGTTGTGTATAATATTCCTGTAGATTCTGTGGTGATTCATATTGCTTTTTCGTCAGAAATTGATAAAATGAAGATAGATCCTTCCAAACTATATATTAGCAATGGCATTGATACTTCTTTTGTTATACAATCAGATACAGCTTCAAAAAATTTAACTTTCAGGATTGATAGAAAATTAGATTTTTATTCTACTTATACCTTGTTTATTGTTGATGGAGAAAATTTGGGAGTCAAATTAATTGATTCGTTTCAGTTTTCTTTTATTACTGAATTGGATAAAACACCCAAATTTCCTGCTATTTCCAACGACAGTTTACTTACGTTGGTACAAAAACAAACTTTCAAATACTTTTGGGATTACGCCCATCCTGTATCAGGTTTGGCACGCGAGCGACATGGTTCAGGCGAAACAGTTACATCCGGCGGTTCAGGGTTTGGTGTAATGACTATTCCAGTGGCTATCGAGCGTGGATTTATTACACGGCAGCAGGGCTATGAACGAATGAATACCATTGTAAACTTTCTAAATACAAATGCTGACAGATTTCACGGTGTGTTTTCACATTGGTTGAATGGAACAACAGGAAAAGTTCAACCATTTAGCACCAAAGATAATGGGGCTGATTTAGTTGAAACCGCTTTTTTGATACAGGGATTACTCACTGTTCAGCAATATTTTAAAAATGGAAACACGGCAGAAAAAGCCTTGTGCGATACTATTCAAAAGATATGGGAAGATGTAGAATGGGACTGGTTTCAACAAAACGGACAACAAAGGCTTTTCTGGCATTGGTCGCCTAACTATAACTGGGATATGAATATGCCT
>CAYNHC010000486.1:0-1957 GCA_964396705.1 uncultured Paludibacter sp. | reverse complement strand
GTTATTTAGAGAGAAAAGTGCCTTTCGATGAACAATTTAACTCAAAAGATACCACTGCATTGTATTGTTCAGAGCTGCCCATTCAAATTATCCGAACAATTTATGGCATTGATATTAGTAATGGAGATGCTAAACCCAAATTCTCAATTTTTTTAAATGAAAATTACTTTGATGAAATTCATTTTGTAAGGTGTATTAAATCAAAAAGATAGTATTTTATTTCGATAGAAATTACCCTTTTACCTGAATAGCGGCAAACTGACTTTTACACCTACACTCTCGAATTTTAAGCCATCGAAACCTGCAAAAATTCCCACTCTACCTAAATCATTAATGCCAATGGAATATCCTGTTTCAATATACGTCCGGGGAAATTGATTGTTCACAAGTACGCTTAAATGCAGGGATTCGTTGAAATGTTGTGTTTGCAAAAACCCGATGCGTTTTAACAATAAATATTCAGAGTTCAGATTAATGTGTGCTTCTAACCAATTCGAATTGGTGTAAGAATAGTTATCGAGTAGCTGAAACGAGTTATAGAACGAATAATTAGTAATGAACATTGGACTTGTAGCAAAATATTTATAATCAGGAGCATATATTTTATTCTTTGATAAATAGCTGCCAGCCTGTAAATTATAATTTAAATGATCGAATGCAGATAATTTAATCGATTGATTTATTGAAAATTTTATTCGGTCGTACGATGATTGTTCAGCTTTATCAGATATTGGAATTGCTTTTTTATATTCTAAACTAAACGTTGGATAATCAGAACTTTGATATTCCTTTTTACCTTCCCGAATTTTATATTTGTAGAAAGGGGTATATTGAATATTGAATGAAGCGGTAGTCGCTGAATTTGCAGGAAACGCTTGTTTGTAATTTTCATCCGGATAGTTTTGGCGTGGATTATTTCTCCAAAAATGGAAACTTGTATTATTTACAGGTAATATTCTTTTCTCAAAGCCAATTGCAGTATTTAGAATCAATCCATTAATTATGTCAATGGTATTATCAATTTTTACAAATTGGTTTTGATAAAAACGAATCACATTATCTGCAAAAAGCAGCGACGAAAATGAATTAATGAATCGCGAAGTGCCGAAACCTTCCTGAATATCAGATGTGGTATTCCCCAAAGAAAAATGCAGTTTTCCTCTCGAAAGTGGAGCATAATCGTAATAAGCATTCAAATTCCAATTAATGGCGCGGCGTGCAGTGGTGTAATAAGCAGAAAAAGGTATGGATAAATGGCTGGTTTTAGAGGTTTTGATGTTTAACGTGGCTTTTTGCCCCAACCAGAATCCATCTACAAAATTATATTCTTTCAAAACTCCTTTTAAAATTCCATCGTATTTTAAATTTACATTATCGCGTATTTTAATATTTCCTCCAAAAAGCCAATCGGTTTTCTTGTTCGATTTTGAGCCAATGGAAACCGTAATTGAATTGTTTGTAGTTGTAACTTTGTCGGAAGGAGGTAGCGTGTCTTTTTCCAGAAAACTGAGAGATTCTTCTTTTAACAAAGGAACTTTTCGGATGCTTTCCCAATAAAGTGAATCTTTTAACCCAGCCAATGAATCCACTTCAATTTTTACCCGCACAGCTTCAATAATCTCCAACGATTCTTTTTGTTCAGCCAATTCTGCAGGTTCTACGGTTTTACTTATAAGTTTCGAAAGGGTAACAGCATCTTTGGTTGTAAGCTTTTCTTTTGAATAAATTTTTTCAATTTTCTGCAGGTTATTATCTTGTTTCTGAAGTGTTTTGTTGTTTGTATTTAATTTATTATCAGCAGTATAAATTGCTTTTGTTGATTCATTTACTTTCACATCTGAGTATTTTACTGAAGAATAAAATCGGGCATTTCCTTTCACTCCCATTGTGCCAATTTTTGTTGTCATTTCGTACGTTACGGGCATGAATACAGTTGGCTTCACTTCGCTGTAAGTTA
>CAYNHC010000485.1:0-1962 GCA_964396705.1 uncultured Paludibacter sp. | reverse complement strand
TATTGATAAATACTTCTCCAAGAAGAACAAAGAACCGTTATACGCTAATGAAATTGGAGTAAAAAAAAATCAAGTCAGAGAAGAAATTGCACAGTACTACCCTCGTGTTATCACTAATAAAAATTATCTAACTAACTAAAATTCAAATATTATGGGAGTCACACTACGAAAGAAGCCGATTAAAAACGGCTCACAGCAATCATTATATTTAGATTTTTATCCAGCTGTTAAGAATCCGGTTACAGGTGAATATTCCAGGCGTGAGTTTTTGGGCATTTACATACTCACAAAACCACTCAACGAATTTGAAAAGGAGCTGAACAAAGAGAAAATTGCAAAAGCCGAAGCAGTTCGAGGTTTAAGAGAAATGCAAATTATCAATGAAAAATTCGATTTCATTGATAAAAGCTTACCGAAGCAAAATTTTCTTGCCTATTTTAATGAGGTAGCAAACAAAAGGAGTGATAACAATTGGGAGGTATCATATTTGCATTTTTTCAATTTTACAAAAGGCGTTTGTACATTTGGTGATGTTACACCTGAGCTTTCAAATCGTTTTAGAGAATACTTACTTAATGCCAATCAAATTAAAAGCAAAAAGAATCCTAAAAAGCTTGCAGTTAATTCAGCATTATCATATTATGGTAAATTTCGGGCATTGTTAAAGCAAGCATATAAGGAGAAAAAATTAACCTCAAATGTCAATGATTTTATTGAAGGAATCAAAGAAGAAGAAACCTCCCGTGACTTTCTTACAATTGAAGAAGTATTCAAACTTAATGAAACACCTTGTGAGTGCGATGTGCTTAAAAAGGCCTCCTTATTTTCTTGCCTAACAGGATTAAGATTTTCGGATATTGAAAAACTAACTTGGAGCGAAATTCAAAAGGACGTTGCCGGTGATGCTGTAATACGCTTTAGACAGAAGAAAACCAAAGGAGTTGAAACGATGCCACTTAATGAAGAAACATTCGAATTAATTGGAAGCCCTGGAGAGTCAAGTGAGAAAGTCTTTAAAACTCTTAAATACAAAGATACACAGGCACCATTAAAAAAATGGCTCAAAGATGCAGGTATTAATCGAAACATTACTTTTCATTGCTTCCGCCATACTTACGCTACTTTGCAGCTCGAAGCCGACACCGATATTTACACGATACAAAAAATGTTAGGTCATAAAAAAATTGAAACTACTCAGATTTATACGCATTTACTTGACAAAAAGAAAAAAGCCACTACAAATAAAATCAGCATTACTCGTAAATAATCATTACACTTATGAAATCAAACAATAATCTGTCAGTAACAAATACCGATATTAAAGAAATTGACTTCACAGAATGGGGTAAAATAGACGATATACCCGTATTTATCAATAAATGTGAATCAATGAATAATAATCTGCTGAAAGCAATTGAACGCTTTGAAAACATTTATAATAATAAAGAATCAACACCGGATGATTTAGAATTTCTCAAAAAACTTGATTTTGATTTTAATATATTTTCATTTGTTCCAGTTGGTCATAAAATCAACTACGCTGATTACGAAGATATTCAAAATGTTGTCAAAGAACATATAGGGCCATTTTCTAGGTTTCTTTTAAGTATTTATCGTTTCCTTTCTGGGAAAAAAGGGCCTCGAATCAATTATTATCCAGATGATGTTGTAGAGGCAGACCGAGAAAAAAGAATCTTCTTTAAAAGTATTATAGACAAGTATTTCAAAAAATCAATTATTGCTTATTGCAATCTTCATAATAATAAGGAAACCTATAAATGGTACGATAAGAAATTCGAATTCAAGTCCATTATCATTTTAAATGTTGATGGTTATGGCTTTTTAAATAATCTATACGTCAATATATTTAATTTTTTTATTCATTTACCATTTTATTTAACTCAAGACTATACCCCCGAAAGTATCAGTTTTAGCTTTTCCGACAGAAAAAAAATAGCTGAC
>CAYNHC010000484.1:0-1963 GCA_964396705.1 uncultured Paludibacter sp. | reverse complement strand
CCGGCCGATTATGGTTCATTCCCGTTCGATCCTTACTCGCATACCCCAATGATGGCGGGCGTTCAACAACCCGGAATGACAGGTCAGGTGAAAGAAGATATTATCAGTCGGTTTTTTGAATTGGGAATTCAGGTCGAAAATGGTTGTATTGCCATCAAACCACTGATCCTCAATTCTGATGAATTTATTCCGCCAACTCACGATAATAAGTTTCCGCATTTGTCATTTAGCTACTGTTCAGTGCCTTTTATTTATTTAAAGGATGAAAATGTAGGTATTGAAATATTTTATAAAGCCGGAAAAACAGAGAAAATTAATGGCTATAAATTAAACTCGGCACAAAGTCAGGCAATATTTATGCGTGGAAAAAACATCAGTAAAATTGTTGTTAATTTATAGCAATTTTACGGATCCTGATTTGGGGGATAATAAAAGGAAGAAGATATTTGCTGAATGGCAAGTATCTTCTTCCTTTTCAATTAAATATGATTGAGTTAAATTGCTGCTTTCCTTTTTATTCCTCCGTCAGCTGACGGATTAGGGGGCAGGCATTATCTTTCCGTCTTTCATTTCAATCACTCTGTCCGATAGTGCTGCCAATTCTTTATCGTGCGTAACAATCACAACGGTTAGTCCAAATTTATCGCGCAAATCGAATAGCAATTTATGTAATTCTTCCTTGTTTTTGGAGTCTAGACTACCCGAAGGTTCATCAGCCAGAATAAGCGCAGGATCGTTGATAAGTGCTCGAGCAACAGCAACTCTTTGTTTTTCGCCACCCGAAAGTTCATTTGGCTTATGTTCCATCCGATCGGAAAGTCCCAAATAATCAAGTAGTTCGTTGGCTTTAGCTTTCGTTTTTTTTGTGTCTTTTTGAGCTATCAAAGCCGGTATCATCACATTTTCCAATGCTGTAAATTCCGGTAAAAGCTGATGAAGTTGAAAAATGAAACCAATGTGTTTATTTCGGAAAGCAGCCAGTTCTTTTTCGTTCAATTTGCTGAAGTCAACATTATCAACCAGGATTTCACCTACATTAGGCTTATCAAGAGTTCCCAGAATCTGTAATAATGTGGTTTTTCCGGCACCGCTTGGTCCAACAATCGAAACAATTTCTCCTTTTGCAACACTTAAATCAACACCTTTCAGCACTTCTAATGTGTCGAAACTCTTATGAATATTTACGGCTTTAATCATTTTTTATTTGTATAAAATTTTCAAAAGTCAAATTTACACTTGATTATCAAAAACATATTTAGTTGTGATTTAAAATTATGTTTATTTAAAACTAATTGTATTCTGCAAAGTTATTTCTTTGTGTGGATTATCGGGTCTGTTCAATGTAAAAAAATTATCTTTGTATAAAAATCGAATAATTTTTTATCAGGATGCGAACTCTAACCGAATTTGGCAAAATAGAATATGTAATCAGTGCGCGGGCAGAAAGAATAAGGGTTCGTATTTTGGTTGATGGTTTGAAAGTAACTTTACCAAAGCACGTCACTGAAAATCAAGCGCTCAAATTTATACACGATAACCACGAGAAAATACTTTCGAAGCAGGAAAAAATTAAGAAAAGCAAAAATCACAATGCTACAATTCTGAGTGAAAATACAGAATTTAAGACACTTACATTTACTGTTATTTTAAAAAGAATTGAAAGAAAGGATATTTATTTTTCGTTAAAAAGTGGAATATTGACCATTGAGTTCCCACATTTAATGGATATTTCTTCCAAACAGGCACAGGAGCATTGCTGGAATGGGATTAATTATTTTTTGCGCAAAGAAGCCAAACGATTATTGCCTGACAGAACAAGTCAATTGGCTGCAAAATTTAGTTTTGTGTTTTCATCGGTTAAAATTCAATCGAGCAAAAGTCGCTGGGGAAGCTGCTCCCGCGAAAAAAGTATAAATTTATCTATGTATTTAATGTTAGTGCCCGCGCATTTAATCGATTATGT
>CAYNHC010000483.1:0-1973 GCA_964396705.1 uncultured Paludibacter sp. | reverse complement strand
TAAATGAAATTGCTGTTTACATTGCTGAAAATTTTAGTGATACCTACTTATTCACAGGGCATTGTACCGGGAATAATGCCTACTCAATAATGAAAAGAGTATTAGGTAACCGGCTAAATTATTTTTATACAGGAATTGCGCTCGTAAATAATAAATATAAAATAAAATGAAACGAACATGACAAAATTTAAACAATTTTGACCAACAGGGGAATGTTTAAATTTTGTTATGTGAGTTCCATGTGACTAAAAAAAAAATTATAAACACATGAAAATTGCAGTACCAACAAAAGAAGGAAACCAAATTGACAGTCATTTTGGACATTGTGAATTTTACAGTATTTTTACTGTGTCAGAAAATAAAGTGGTTGACAAACAAATTCTTCAATCGCCACAGGGATGTGGTTGTAAATCGGACATTGCTTACGATTTAGCTAAAATGGATGTGGGCATTATGCTTGCAGGAGGTATTGGTAACGGTGCTGTGAATAAATTGGCTGAGCAAAAAATTGAAGTGATTCGAAATTGCAAAGGCGATGTTGATGTACTTGTGAATGAATATTTATTGGGAAATATTCAAGATGGAGGCTCTAATTGTGCCGCACACGATGAGCATAATAGTTCGGATGCACATGTTTGCAATCACTAAATGCATTTACAATTTACTCATTGACCATTTACTATTTATAAAAAAACCACAGATATTTTCTTGTTGATTCTTTGCTCCATAATCTTGATTCTTGGCTCTTTTTTTCTAATATCTTAATATCATTAACGATTATATTTAAATAGTAAATTGTAAATAATTTTAATTGTAAATATCTTTTATGCTTTCACACGATTATCAATTTCGGGTAACATATCCCGATACCGACCGCATGGGAACCATGCATCATGCCAATTATGTAAAATACTACGAAGCAGCTCGTTGGGAGCTGTTTCGTAGTATAGGTGTGCCTTATAGCTCGGTAGAAGAATCAGGAGTGATGTGTCCTGTTATCCGCATGAGTTTTAAGTTTATAAAAATTACCAAATACGATGAATTACTCACTGTACGAACTACCTTAAAAGCAATAAAAGGAGTTCGGATTTGGTTTGAATACAAACTGTATAACGCACAAAATGAGTTGATTAATGAAGCTGAAACGGAGTTGGCTTTTGTCGGTTTAAATGATTGGAAACCTTGCAAAGCCCCTGAGTTTTTACTGAAAGCTATCGAAGAAAACAGGAAATAAATTTGCCATTTGCATAAATTATTTTGATGAAGAATAAATTTAAACAACTTAATGCAGTAGTTTATCTGGTTTTGGCATTTTTATGCCTTACACCTTTGGTTACAGCACCTTTGGCTTTGTTTCTGGGATTAGTTTTTGCATTGACATTAGGCACTCCTTTTCCGGCATTCAATAAAAAAGTTTCAAAGTATTTACTCCAAATTTCGGTGGTAGGATTGGGATTTGGCATGAACTTGCAGGAAGCGTTAAAAGCCGGTTCGGATGGCATAATTTTCACCCTGTTTTCGGTGGTAAGCGTTATGTTTTTTGGATTGTTGATAGGGAAATGGTTGGGGATTTCCAAAGTGCCGTCTTATTTAATTGCTTCAGGAACTGCTATTTGTGGGGGAAGCGCCATTGCAGCCGTTGGTCCGATAGCCAAAGCCAACGAAAGCGAAATGTCTGTTTCCTTAGCTACTGTTTTTGTGTTGAATGCCGTTGCGCTGTTTCTTTTTCCGGTATTGGGGCATTGGCTCGGTTTAACGCAACACCAGTTTGGGTTGTGGGCGGCCATTGCCATTCACGATACCAGTTCTGTTGTTGGAGCGGGTGCAAGCTTTGGCGAAGAAGCCCTGAAAGTAGCAACAACCGTGAAACTTGCCCGCGCTTTGTGGATTATTCCACTTTCGATTTTTACTTCCTTTTATTTTAAATCGAAAGGCGATAAAATTGCCATTCCGTGGTTTATCCTGTTTTTTAT
>CAYNHC010000482.1:0-1983 GCA_964396705.1 uncultured Paludibacter sp. | reverse complement strand
CAATTACACAACTTAATGAAAAACTTATAAGATTCACACATTTAGTCAATGTGATAGAGGCATTGATTTTAAATTTACAGCTACAACTACTGCCGAATATCTGGCTAAATTACAAACCCTACCAAAATCAAAATAGAATTAAGGTTGTTAAAATATTTTTAGAAAAAATGCGGAGAATGTTAATTATGTTCTTTATCTTTGGAGGCAAAAAGAAATAAACTTTCGCATATACTCCTCTATATAGTGGATATGTGTAATTGCGCATATATTTAGGTTCCATTCAAAAAAAATATTGTTGACAATGTGACATGATTGAGAACTTTAGATAAGAAATAATGACAATAAATACAAAAACAATAAATTAATATTTGAAAACATGAAAAAAATATTCTATTTTACAATTCTTATTTTACTTAATACTACTGTTCACAGTCAAACAGCAAGTGACCTTTACATTACGGGAATGAAAAAAATTGATAATAAAGATTATAAAGGCGCTATTGATGATTTTAATAAAGCTATTGAAAAGACAAATGAAAGCTATCCATATGACGGTCTAGGAATGGCAAAAGTACTTTTAAATGACATATCTGGAGCTCTTGCAGATTACACAAAAGCTATTCAGATTAATCATGACGATATTTGTGCATTTTACAACAGAGCAAATATTAAATTTATGTTATCTGATTTTCATGGGGCTATTGATGATTATTCATTTGCAATTTCACTAGACAAAAAATATATGGATGCATATTGTGAAAGAGGTTTTGTAAGACAACAAATAAAAGATTACTATGGGGCAATTTCTGATTTATCAACAGCAATAAGTTTAGACAGCACAAAATCTTTAATAAATAGTAAGGAAGTTTATTATAGAAGAGGATGTATGAAAATTGAGATTTTAGATTATGTAGGAGGAATTGTTGATTTGACAAAAGAAATTGAAATTAATCCTAATAATGCATGGGCATTATATAATAGAGGAACAGCTAAGTATAATCTTAAAGATTATATAGGTACTATTTCTGATATGACAAAGTCTATTAAAATTAATCCTGATTTTGCCGAAGCTTATTATCTTCGTGGTTTAGTTAAGTTAAGAGCGAATCAAAAGGAAAATGCTTATGCAGACTTATCAAAAGCAGGGGAATTAGGCTATGCAGATGCATATGAGTTAATAAAACGATATTTTTCTATAGAACAGCAATAATTATGTCAACAAAAGGCGATAATAATTTCGGAAGTAAGTTCATTATGTTTGGATTTCTTATTTTCATTTCATTGTCCTTATATACTTGTGTCTCAAGAAAACGTGTTGGTGCAGAATGCCGAGATGGTTCAATTAGTTATTCAACTGGATGTGGAACATGTTCACATCATAATGGTGTGAAGTATTGGAAATACAAATACTGGTGGGAAGAATAATAAACTATTATTATAAAATTAAATAAATGCAAAACAAATATTGAACTATATTATCCCAAAATGCATACAATGTATTTTTAATTAATCTGCGAAAAATAGTTTTTATTCGTCGCAAACAGCGGGGAATTTACCCCATGAGATTAAATAAAGAAAATGAATAATCGCCCAAAAAGCAAAACAAAAACTGCGGTTTGCGAGTGAGCAACCGCAGTTTATAAACTGTCAACCTATAAGTTCAAACAGCCTCCCTGAAATATAAAACAATCACCCCAACTTATCAAACAGCGACCCTGATTTATCAAACAACCTCGCCAATTTGTAAAACAGTCACCCCAACTTATCAAACAGCGACCCGCATTTATGGAATAAACTCCCCGATTTATGAAACAGATACCCTACTTTATAAAACAATAACCCCGATTCTTAGAAAAGCAACCCCAAATTATGAAACTACAGCCCCGTTTTATAAAGTAAGCACCCCAATTTATAGTAGAGATAGCCTCTCTCTAAGAGAGACTATCTCTGGGGTGAGAGAGACTATCTCTGGGTCGGAATAAC
>CAYNHC010000481.1:0-1991 GCA_964396705.1 uncultured Paludibacter sp. | reverse complement strand
TGGTTCAATCTCAAAACTGGTATCCATAGGAGCAATTTAAATAACAAATTTTGAGATTGAACCACTTCAAACCAATTATCGTACAGATGGGTACGTGGTCAATTTTAATAACAAATTTTTCTCTTATTTGAAGATTTTGGATAAGTTCAGCACTTTGGCGAAAGGTTATTACGAGGAAGTTGAGCAAACGATCGCTGAAGGACGCGAAAAGAAGGGATTTGTTTCGATTCAATTTAAGTCGCCAGATGCAGGGGAAGATTATCTCACCCAATCGGTGTTGGAAGCAGTTCAGGATGCCCGAAACCGCAATTTTCGATTGCGCGATATCGCCATTTTGTCAAGAGGAAACGAAATAAGTAATGCGTTGGGCGAGTTCCTTACGAAAAATGAAATTCCCGTCATTTCGTCAAATTCATTATTGCTCAAATCATCGGATAAGATCAACTTGATGATCTCTGTTTTACGTTTTTTGGTCGACGAAAATGATGCGCTTTCGATGAGTATTGTGGCAAACTATATTCTGAAACAAAATTTCCAAGTGTATGATTCACTTTCGGAAGTGTTGGAAACGATTATTCCAAAGCAAAAAGTAACCGAAACTGACAAGACGGAGAATCATGACAAAACCGAAACGCAAGGGGAAAATATTTTTCTGAAATTTTTGAATAATAGGGGATTTACAATTAATCCTTATGAACTCATTCAACAGCCGTTATATTCTTTAGTAAGTAAATTAATGACAATCTTCCACTTAGAAGAAACAGATGCCTTTGTGTCCGCGTTTCTTGAGAATGTTCTTTCATATTCCCAAAGCAATAACGGGGAGTTATCCTCCTTTTTGGATTGGTGGTCACAAAATGAGGAAAAACTTTCGATTTCAATGCCTGACGGAATCGATGCTATTACGGTGATGACTATTCATGCATCAAAAGGATTGCAATTTCCGGTTGTCATTCTACCTTGTACACAATACAAAGATGGAAAAACGAAAACCACTTTCTGGTATGAAAATCCCAATTATCTCCAATCGGATGATGCTTTAAAATTACCATTCGTACAACTAAATAACAATGATGAATTGAGTAGTATAGGATTGGGCGACTATGTTGAGGAGGAGAAAAATCTGACGGCAATCGACAATCTGAATATTCTCTATGTGGCTCATACTCGTCCCAAAAATGCGCTGTATATCATCACTGGAAAACCGCAAAGTGAGGGAGGTCGCGGCAATTATAACCTTTTCTTGGATCAATTTGTACAAAGAAATCTGCAACCAACCCATCAAGATGAACAAGAAACATCACAACTTTTTCAACAGAATGAAGAAATGTTGAATTTTATTCAAGATGAAAATAATCCGCTGCACTTTTGGTATGGCGATATTGATTTCAAAGTAACGTCAAATGAGTCAGAACAAAACCAAGGTTCTCAGAATGAAATTTCCCGCTTTTACACTACTGATTTTGCGCTTCCGCAATTGGCTTTTCAAGGTAATATGGTTGAACGCAATCGAGGAAATGCCGTTCATGATTTTTTGTCAAAACTAAAAGCTTTCCCAAAAAATGAAACGGAATTGGACAATATGAATTTTGAAGGGAACCCGTTTTGTTCCGATATTAAAGCAGCCCTTTCAACGATTATGGAGCGTCCGGATTTTTATCGCCTTTTTGGTGATGAAGCCCAAGTTCTCAACGAAGTCTCCATTTTGACACAGGATGGAGAGTTGAAAAGACCTGACCGTGTGGTCATTTATTCCGACAAAGTTTTTGTCATTGACTACAAAACCGGCAGTCCGGCTCCCAAATATCAAAATCAAATCAATGAGTATGTGTCGCTTTTAGAAGGTTTGGGCTATCAAAATGTGGAAGGGATCTTATTATATATGTAAAACCGTATTAACTTTTATTAACATTTTTATTTTGTTTATAATCAATAATATATAAGTTCAATTAGTAAAGTTATAAAAATAAGAAGAAAAAAAGGCTGACCCA
>CAYNHC010000480.1:0-2050 GCA_964396705.1 uncultured Paludibacter sp. | reverse complement strand
CCTCAATATGGTAAAACATATTTGTATGACGGAGGAACCGGTGAACGTTTTGACCAGGCTGCAACAGTAGGTGTGATTTATATGTTGAAATTAGGTCACATGGTTGAAGATAAAATGCATGCCCGTTCAATTGGACCATACTCGCTGATTACTCAACAACCACTTGGAGGTAAAGCTCAGTTTGGTGGACAGCGTTTCGGGGAAATGGAAGTTTGGGCGCTCGAAGCATTCGGTGCTGCACATATTTTACAGGAAATCCTGACTGTAAAGTCTGATGATGTTATGGGACGTGCCCGTACTTATGAGGCGATAGTAAAAGGAGATCCAATGCCAACGCCCGGAATTCCTGAATCGTTGAATGTATTATTACACGAACTTCGTGGTTTAGGTTTGAGTATCAATTTAGAATAAAAGCCCCCTAAATCCCGACCTCACTCCTACCCTCTCCCACTTTTCACCCTTCGGGGCTCTCTCCGCAAGGAGCGAGAAAACCGAAAAGAGTTTTTGAGAGAGAGGGAGAATGAGAGGGAATTAGATGTTTTTATATATTTAATCACTATAAATTGTGAGTTTCACAATACATAATTCTCAATTATGAATTATGAATTATTAATTGTTAATTAAAAAAGATATGGCTTTTAAAACTGATAATAAGCTAAAGACTAATTTTAATAAAATTTCAATAGGATTAGCATCTCCCGAAGAAATTCTTAAATTATCGAGTGGCGAAGTACTTAAACCGGAAACAATTAATTACCGTACATACAAACCGGAACGTGATGGTTTGTTCTGCGAAAGAATTTTTGGTCCTACAAAAGACTTCGAATGCCATTGCGGAAAATACAAACGAATACGCTATAAAGGTATCGTTTGCGACCGTTGCGGTGTTGAAGTAACGGAGAAAAAAGTTCGTCGCGAACGCATGGGTCACATCCAATTAGTTGTCCCTGTGGCACATATTTGGTACTTCCGTTCTTTACCTAATAAAATTGGTTATTTACTTGGAATGCCAACCAAAAAGTTAGATTCGATAATTTATTACGAAAAATATGTAGTTATTCAAGCGGGGATTGCCGAAAACAGTGCAACTTTTTCGGCGGCTACCACTGGAAGCGTACTGATTGCTCATGGTGAATTGCTTTCTGAAGACGAATATTTAGATATACTCGAAACTTTACCCCGTGAAAATCAACTACTTGATGATAGCGATCCGAACAAGTTCATTGCTAAAATGGGTGCGGATGCTATTCATGACTTATTGAATCGCTTAAATCTGGATGAATTATCTTACGATTTACGCAACAGGGCAAATACTGACACGTCTCAACAACGTAAAAATGAAGCATTAAAACGGTTACAAATTGTAGAATCGTTCCGCGCTTCAAGAATGCGAAATAAACCTGAATGGATGATAATTAAAATCGTTCCGGTTATTCCGCCTGAATTACGTCCGTTAGTTCCATTGGATGGTGGTAGGTTTGCTACATCCGATTTGAACGACTTGTATCGTCGCGTAATTATTCGTAATAATCGTTTAAAACGACTTATCGAAATTAAAGCACCAGAAGTTATTTTACGCAATGAAAAACGTATGCTTCAGGAAGCTGTGGATTCGTTATTCGACAATTCGAGAAAATCTTCAGCTGTAAAAACAGATGCAAATCGTCCGCTTAAATCTCTTTCAGATTCATTGAAAGGAAAACAGGGACGTTTCCGTCAAAACCTTCTTGGTAAACGTGTTGACTATTCAGCCCGTTCAGTAATTGTTGTGGGTCCTGAACTTAAAATGCACGAATGCGGTATCCCAAAAGATATGGCTGCAGAACTTTTTAAACCATTCGTTATTCGCAAACTGATTGAACGTGGAATTGTTAAAACCGTAAAATCTGCAAAGAAAATTATTGACCGTAAAGATCCTGTCATCTGGGATATTTTAGAATATGTAATGAAGGGTCACCCGGTATTGTTACACCGTGCTCCGACACTTCACCGTTTGGGTATTCAGGCTTTCCAGCCAAAAATGATCGAAGGTAAAGCTATTCAGTTGCAC
>CAYNHC010000479.1:0-2051 GCA_964396705.1 uncultured Paludibacter sp. | reverse complement strand
TTTTATTTTGGAAAGTAGAACTAATTGCTTATTTTTGAAACATATTCAATCAATAAAATAAAATGAAAAAATTAATTGTTCTTATATTGATATTTAGCGCATTAATTATTAATGCTCAAAAAAGCAGTTATAATTTTTTAATCGGCACTTTCACAGTCAATACGCCAAGTGAAGGAATTTATACCCTTAATGTGAATGTGAAGGACAAAACACATTCAATAAAACAGATTGAGAAGGGCATTGATAATCCGGCTTTTTTATCCATTTCACCCGATAGCAATTATGTATATACAGTAAGTGAATCAGGAGTTTCAAGCACTATTAACGCATTTAAATTTAATAAATCGACAGGGAAACTTCAATTGATAAATAAAGTAAATGCCGGCGCTTCAGGTCCTTGCTATATTGCCTCGAACGACAAACACATTATTACTGCCAATTATGGTGGTGGTAGTCTGTGTGTTTTTGGTAGAAATGAAGATGGTTCAGTGTCGGAATTAATCCAGATAATTCAACATAAAGGTGGAAGTTTTAATAAAACTAGACAAGCTGCTCCACATGTACATCAATCGGTTTTTACTCCTGACAATCAATTTGTGATTACAAATGATTTAGGTACCGATTATGTGAATGCTTACAAATACGATTCAGCATCAACGAACGAAGTTTTAGCTTCTTACGATAGTTTGTTGGTAAAACCCGGAAGCGGTCCACGACATTTGACTTTTGCAAAATCAGGTAAAATTGCCTATTTATTGCAAGAATTGGATGGAACAGTAAGCGTAATTGATTTTGATAAAGGTAGATTAAATCTAATTCAGGAAACAACCGTTATACGACAACCTGATATTGTAAATGGTGCAGCCGATATTCATCTTAGTCCCGATGAGAAATTTCTTTATGCTACCAATCGCGGTTCAGTAAATAATATAACATGCTTTAAAGTGTTGAAAAATAGCAAATTGAAATTTGTTCAACAAGTTTCAACCATGGGTATTGGTCCCAGAAATTTTGCTATTACAAACGATGGTAAATATCTTTTGGTTGGTAATCAGAAAAGCAATGAAATAGTTGTTTTTAAACGCAATGTTGCTACAGGAAAACTAAAAGATACGAAAATCAGAATAAATATAGGTGCTCCTGTTTGTCTGATTGAATTTTAATGTTCATGATTTTGCAGCGACATAAAGATAATTGCTACACCTAATATAATCAATAAAACCTGAATGATTGATTCCTTCGGTTTGGTTTCTTTATGCATTTCGGGTATCAGGTCAGCAAGCGATACATACAGAAAACTTGCTGATGCTAAAGCCAGTGCGTAAGGTATGAATCCCTGTATTAAATCAAGAATAAAATAGGCTGAGATACCTGCAACGAGAGAACTACTCCCCGAAAGCAAATTATAAAGAAGCGCTTTTTTTCTTGAATATCCGCTTTTTAAAAGAATTCCAAAATCACCTAACTCTTGAGGAATTTCATGTAAAACAACCGAAATAGTAACGAAAATTCCTAATTCGACGGAGGTAAGAAACGACGCTGCAATCACCACACCATCAATGGCATTATGAAATGCATCACCAATGATAATCATGGGAGCTGCTGCATGGTTTTGTCTCTCGCAATCGGAATTATGACAGATTCGCCACAAAATTATTTTTTCTAACACAAAAAACATCAGAATTCCTGCCAATACCCAGAATAAAACGGTATGTAAATCATGCGATTCGATTTCTTCGACAGCTTCGGGTATAAGTCCCAATAAAGCCGAACCCAATAAAGTTCCACCTGCCAGGTATAAAAGATAATCTGAAATACGGCTTAACCATTTGTCGTTCAACAATAAGAGCAATCCGCTTAACATTACACTTCCCACGCTTGCAAGCGTTAAAGCAATTATCGTATAGAATAATTCCATAAGTTTTAAAATCTAACTTAAATTTTTAAATCCATTTAGTTTGCCTGAAGTGTTTCAAGTATAACTTTTTCTTCATTTTCCCAACAATATACTTTTGATAATGTTTCAAAGTGATTCGTTGAAATCGGGTTTT
>CAYNHC010000478.1:0-2056 GCA_964396705.1 uncultured Paludibacter sp. | reverse complement strand
TAATTACATAAAAAATCAGCGAGAGCACCATAAAATAACTACTTTTGAAGAAGAACTGAGAAAACTTTTACTTGAACATGGAGTGGAAATAGATGAGAAATTCTTTCCGTGAAATTCAACCCCTTTGAGACTGATTTATTGTGCATTATGAAGTTCTTGGATTTCACTGGAGGTTGTTCATATTCAGTCCTTTCAGGACAAAAGTGGTGTTATTAAAATGTATTTCTATCTCCCGAAGAGAGTAAATATGAAACCGTGGGTGAAGCCCACGGATAATGAAATAAGTGAACCCCTCAGCCACGAAGTGGTTGAATTACAGATAATAATAAATTATGACTTTACGCACCGTAAATGTAACCCGTTATATAACTCCTTTGCGCGAAGGAGGTTCCTTACCTGCATTGGCTGAAGCTGATGACGACTTTAAATATGTTGTCAAGTTTCGGGGAGCCGGACATGGTGTAAAAGCACTGATTTCAGAATTGATAGGCGGTGTGGTTGCAAAACTATTAGAACTTCGCGTGCCCGAACTGGTTTTCATTCAACTTGATGAAGCTTTCGGACAATCGGAAGGTGATGAAGAAATTCAGGATTTATTGCAGGGCAGTCGCGGACTGAATCTGGGTTTGCATTTTCTGTCCGGTGCATTGACTTTCGACCCGGTAACCATCAAAGTAGATGGACTGACAGCATCAAAAATTGTATGGATGGACGCTTTTCTGACAAACGTTGACCGTACTGTTCGCAATACCAATATGTTGATGTGGCATAAAGAACTCTGGCTGATTGATCATGGTGCAACTTTGTATTTTCATCATACATGGACCAACTGGGAAAAACAGGCATTGAGTCCATTTCCATTGATTAGCAACCATGTTTTGTTACCAGTAGCTGATCAATTAGACGAAGCTGATGCTTTTTGCAAAAATATTCTTACTTTTGAAATTATCCGCAAAATAGTGAATTTAATACCAGATGAGTGGGCGAAAATTGCAGAAGAAGGTTTTTCGGCGAATGAAGTCCGTGAAGTTTATTTTCAGTTTCTTACACGACGAATTGAAGACTCAAATAACTTTTTAAACGAAGCGCAAAATGCAAGGAAAACACTTATATGAATATGCTGTGATTCGTGTTTTGCCCAGGGTAGAGCGTGAAGAATTTATAAATATCGGGATTATCCTTTTTTCGAAAAGGGCAAAATATATTCGAATGTTGTTCCATTTAGACGAGCAGCGTTTAAGTCTTTTTTCGTCGGAACTGGACGTGGAGTTGCTTCGAGAAACAATATCTTCGTTTGAAAAAATTTGCGATGGCAGTAAAGAAGGTGGTGAAATTGCACAACTCGATATTCCTGAACGTTTCCGGTGGCTCACTGCTGTTCGGAGTTCCTGCATTCAAACATCACGACCTCATCCCGGGTTTTCTGAAGATTTAGATAGTACTTTAGAAAAATTATTTAAAGAAATGGTGTTATAATCTTGAGTGATTTTTGTTTTGATAAAAAATATTTGTACATTTCCGGTTGAATTCCTCAACGGAAATTCAAAATTATTCCTGTTTTTTCAATAAAAAATTGTAAATTTGCACCTCCGAATTTACAACAACATCATAATGAATCATACCGACCAGCAATTTGATCAGGTAGCTATAATTTGCCGCGATATTTTCACAAAAAAAATGAAAGATTACGGTGCATCGTGGCGCATTTTACGTCCGAAATCGGTTACCGACCAGATTTATATCAAAGCCAACAGAATCCGTTCCATCGAAACCAAAGGGGTATCGAAAGTGAATGAAGGTATCCGTTCCGAATTAATCGGCATTGTCAATTATGGAATTATTGGACTGATACAGTTGGAATTAGGAAATTCAGAAACTGACGATTTGAATTTTGAAACCGGAATTGCACTATATAATAAATACATGCAACAGGCCAAAGAACTAATGATGAATAAAAATCATGATTACGACGAAGCCTGGCGATTGATGCGTATGGAATCATATACGGATTTGATTTTGATGAAGATATACCGTACCAAACAAATTGAAGATAATC
>CAYNHC010000477.1:0-2067 GCA_964396705.1 uncultured Paludibacter sp. | reverse complement strand
GCAAAGAAATAAATTGCATTCTATGCAAAAATTTTTTTGTACTTTTGTATCTTGATTCTGACAACAAATAAAAGAATGCAAATAATTACGCAAATAATTAAATAACACTAATTAACATGAGAAAAATGTACTTAAAACTTGCTATAGTTTGGTTACTATTAGCAATGCTTGTGCCTTTTACCAAAGCACAAACTACCATTTTCAATGAAACGTTCGGACAACACACTACCCGTGTTACATGTCCTTATACCGCAACGGGTGGCAATTCCTTTACTTTTGCCGATCCAAATACAACAGATGATCCTTCGACAACCAGTTGTACATTGCCGATAACCTATTGTAGTGACGAGAGAATTTGGGCCAATGAAATAGAGAATAACTATTACGCAGTGGTTGCACCAAAAAATATTTATACTACATATGCAGCAGGCTATACCCCACAGTATCAATTATGGGGCTCGAATACTGCAAGTTTAGTTGACCATACAGGTGATAAAGATGGTGCTGTGATGGTTGTAAACGCCGGTACAACTTTAAGTTCGTTGTATAAAAGGGCTGTTATGTTAACATCTGGCAATTATTACAGACTCACATACTGGGTTTATGTTGTTAATGCAAATGCATCTTTAGCCGCAGAATTATTTAGCCCTTCCGGAAATTCTGTGTTAAGGAAAGATGTTAGCACAATTTCAACTACAGGCTCATGGACTCAAGTAACTGTAAATTATTCATTGGCTAGTGGTTGTAATCCTGCTACGAACACCTATTTTATTTCAGTCAAAAATAATGAATCTCAAACTTATGGTTACGATTATTTTGTTGATGATATTATATTCGAAGATATGGGAACTTCAGGCTCTGGTAATGCAGTAAGTTGTCCAGCATCTGAACCCACAGCAGCAAATGACACTAATTCCGGATCTACCGTTGGAACAACCATAGATTTTTCGATACTAACAAACGATAAACTAGCCGATGGAACAACTACTGCAACAACATCAAATTCTACATTCAATGTATTAGTGCCTGTGGGAGGAATAAAAGACATGTGGTCAAATAAAATTACAGTGCCGGGAGAAGGCGATTGGACTTGGAATACATCCACAGGTGTGTTAACATTTACTGCGGCAAGTGGTTTTACCGGAAATCCATCCCCTATACAATATACTATTACTGAAACAGCTTCCAGCCAGACTTCAGCGCCGGCAACTGTTACCATTTTATATGCGGGTACACCCACTGTAACAAACGATGCTGCTACACAAAATATAGGTCAACCTGTTACATTGAATATATTGACCAATGACCACTTATCTACTAATGCAACACCAACGCCAACTGAAATAACTACAGGTAAAATCAGATTTCACGATAGTTTTGGTAGTATTGTAACTGCTACGTCATTTACGGTGCCAGGAGAAGGAACCTGGTCATACAATTTATCAACCGGTGCATTAACTTTTACTCCGGATGCTGGTTTTGTTGGTACACCATCGGTAATTCAATATCAAATTCAAGAAGGATCGAACTGGTCAGCACCTGCCGATGTAACTATTACCGTTAATACACCATGCGCATGGAGAAGTCAGGGAACAGGTGGCGATTGGGCAACGGCTTCAATTTGGGAATACAAAGATTGTACATCAAATACATGGATTGACTCACCAGTAGCACCCAACAACGATGGACCTGTTTATATCAGCGATGGAACAACAGTAACCATACCCGCTTCAATTACCACAATCAACTCAGATTCACTTGTAATAGAATCAACGGGTAAATTAGTTGTTAGTAAAGCGATTACCATAAACTCACCATTGGTATTCGAGATAGACCAGAGTGGTAACGCAGGACAATTGTTGGGCGCATGTGGAAATGTAACCATGGGCGGAAGTTCAAAACTGATTGCCCGTAAAACCCTGGATAATACATGGGATTTTATTAGTTTTCCGTTTGAAGTAACATCAGGTAGAATATATTTGGCAAAAACTACTACTACAGCTGACTGGGGCGATTTATCATCTAATTTAACAGATGAAAAGGAATTTATAGTAGCTGAATACGATG
>CAYNHC010000476.1:0-2111 GCA_964396705.1 uncultured Paludibacter sp. | reverse complement strand
AAAGACTACAACTGGATGATGACTTTCACTGAAAATATGATTGAAAAAATCTGCATGGACGTGAATGGTACTAACGAAATTACTATTGGTGACAAAGTAATCAGCTTTAAAACTCCTTTTAAACGGATCAGCATGATAGATTCTATCAAAGAATTTACCGGCATTGATATTAATGGAATGGACGAAGTGCAATTGCGCGAAGTGTGTAAAACTTTACACATTGAAGCTGATGATACCATGGGTAAAGGTAAAATGATTGACGAAATTTTCGGTGAAAAATGTGAAGGAAATTACATTCAACCCACATTTATTACTGATTATCCACGAGAAATGTCGCCACTTTGTAAACGTCATCGTGATAATCCTGAACTCACTGAGCGTTTCGAATTAATGGTAAACGGTAAAGAATTGGCTAACGCGTATTCCGAACTTAACGACCCGATAGATCAATTGGGACGTTTTCAGGAACAATTAAACCTAAGTGAAAAGGGCGATGATGAAGCCATGTTTATCGATATGGACTTTGTTCGCTCATTAGAATACGGAATGCCTCCAACTTCAGGAATGGGTATTGGAATGGATCGTTTGGTGATGTTGATGACAGGTCAGCAAGCTATTCAGGAAGTGCTGTTTTTTCCGCAAATGAAACCTGAAAAAGTAGCTAAAAAAGATGGTCTTGAAAAATTCTTGGCACTTGGCATTCCTGAAGTATGGGTGGAAGTAGTTCAGAAAGCAGGAATTACGATGGTAGCCGATTTAAAAGGATTGAATCCAAATAAATTTCATCAGGATATTTGTGGAATAAATAAAAAAGATAAACTCGGTTTGACTAATCCTTCGAAGGAAGAGGTAACTGCCTGGATTGAAGAAGTAAACAAATAAACAAGTAAACAAGTAAATTTAAGATAACACCTTGTTAGCTTGTTTTCTTGTTAACTCAACAACTATCATGTTAAACGAAAGAAGTAAGATTGCAGTATTAGGTGGAGGCAGTTGGGCAACTGCTATCGCTAAGATTGTATTGGTTAATTCCAGTGAAATAAACTGGTATATGCGCCGACAGGAGCAAATAGATGAATTTATTCGTTTGAGTAAAAATCCATCATATCTTACCGGCGTAAAATTCGACACCGATAGAATTCATTTTACAAGTAATATAAATCATTTAGTTGCCACTTCAGATATTCTGATTTTTGCAACTCCATCACCTTTTCTGAAGCAACATCTTAAAAAACTTCACCGAAAACTCAATAAAAAAATTATTGTATCGGCTATTAAAGGTATTGTACCTGATGAAAATATGATTATTTCGGATTATTTTGAGAGTGTGTATAATGTCCCGAAAGAAAATATAGCTGTACTTGCAGGACCATGTCATGCTGAAGAAGTGGCACTTGAACGATTGTCGTATCTTACAATTGGTTGCGAGTCAAGAGAAAAGGCCAGGATTTTAGCCCAACGTTTTTCCACGAGCTTTATTAAAACATCGATAAGTGATGATGTGATGGGTATTGAATATTCATCAGTAATGAAAAATATTTATTCAATAGCAGCCGGAATCTGTCATGGATTGAAATATGGTGACAATTTTCAGGCAGTACTTATTTCGAATGCTATTCAGGAAATGAATCGCTTTTGCAATGCAACAAATCCATTACACCGTGATATTAACGAACCTGCTTATTTAGGCGACTTGTTAGTGACAGCATATTCAAAATTCAGTAGAAACAGATTATTCGGAACAATGATTGGGAAAGGATATTCTGTAAAAACGGCACAAATGGAAATGGAAATGATAGCTGAAGGATATTATGCTGCGAAATGTATCCGTGAATTAAATGAAAAATACAGAGTCAACATGCCTATTGTAGATGCAGTTTATGAAATATTGTACAATCGCTGTTCACCCACTTTGGAAATAAGAAAATTGACAGAGAAACTGAAGTGATTTACTATTTTAACATTTACTATTTACTATTTCTTCATTTACAATTTTTTGAATATAAATAATTGAACATAGATTAAGGTCGTAAACATCTCGTATAAATTGGTTTATTAAACTTTACAAACTTTACAAACTTTACAAACTTTACAAACTTTACAAACTTTAC
>CAYNHC010000475.1:1191-2121 GCA_964396705.1 uncultured Paludibacter sp. | reverse complement strand
CTATACATTTTTCAGAATAGGAAAACAAATAAATAACACATAGAAAAGTAATAGCAACAATGATTTCATATACTATTGCGACTAGAAATTATCCACAATTTCATACAATCCTTTTCTTTCGTTTTTAGCCTTCATATTCAATATCTGATAGTTTGTGAGCTCACTACAATAATAACGGCTGTATGGCTTCGCATAGCCTTCAGCAATCATTATTTCATTCAGACATCTACCATCTGGCAAATAAACATAGGCCAATGTTCTTCCATAAGGATCTACTTCATTTCCTTTTTCTAATTCAATATTAAGTAAAGTTCCGGGAAGTACTAATTCGTTCAAAAAATTAAAAGACAACCTTCCCAACATCATTAATAATGCACCTGCAATGTGTGTTTCTCGTTCGTCTTGAAACAATTTTCGACATGATTTTATTTCTGGGGCATCAATACCCAAAAATCTGATTTCAAGCTCCGATTTATTGCCTAAATCATTCAAAATTGCACCATCTCCATCAACTACCCTACTCAAAAATAGGTGTGATTTTATAAATCTACACTCATTTATATTCAAATACTCCATTTTACGTTAGTTTAACTGTTTGAAACATAGTTTATTAGTTGTAAATTTACAACAAAAAATTCAATTACCGAATTTATAACAATTTAAACTTATTATTATGGCCAGACAACTGGGACACGTTAAGTACAAAGGAACGATTGGGGACATTCGTCACTTTAAAATCAAAGGAATGACCGGCAATTTTGCAGGTATGAATGGTGGTGCAACAGGCGAACAGATTAAATCAGGCGCTTCGTTTGTCAGAACTCGTGAAAACATGAATGAATTTGCAGGCTGTGCATCAGTAGGCAAAGCAATTCGCGCAGGACAATCGCAATTAATGAAAACCATGAGTGACCCTCAACTTACAGGTCG
>CAYNHC010000475.1:0-1129 GCA_964396705.1 uncultured Paludibacter sp. | reverse complement strand
AAGAAAATCAATTTGGAAGATCAAACTGAAGCTCGTGGATATCGTGCTATTTTGATTTCGGCAGTACCTCAACATTTAATCGGATTGAATTTCAACCGAAATAATACCGTTGAAGGTTCATTTACAGGTGAATTTGAAACAGTAGCTAATGCAGGTCGTAACAGTGTTACTTTGACTGTGGAAGCCTTTGAAACACTTAAACAGCTGAATATTCCATCGGGTGCAACTCATTTCCGTTTCGTGAATTCAATTTCTGTTATTTCGGATTATGCTTATAATTCGTTGACAAAGGTTTACGAACCTATTGAACCTGCTTTAAATCAGCTTTCAAAGGTTGTTTATTCCGATTACATTGAAATCGCACCGGGTGTAAATCCTGAAATTTCTTTAGTAAGTGCCTTGAATGGAACTCCAACAATGACAGAAAACGCAAGTTTGTTGAGTTGTGTCGGAATTGAGTTCTATCAAAAAGCTGGTTCTGAGTATTATGTCTTTTCCGTTGGAAATAGCATGAAAATCAAAAACGTATTTTGATAATTGTCCTAAAAAATAAAGAAGCTCTGCTGAAAAGTGGAGCTTTTTTTGTGCCTATACATTTCTATACATTTTTATCTAATGAGTGGGCTTATGGTAGGCTTATGGTAGACTTATGGTAGGCTTATCTATGACTTACGCAGGTGATTATTTGCACCCACCACTCGGAAAAAATGGGAAATAACTTTTGGGGCCGTTTCACCCGAGCCCGAAAAAAGTTATTCTCATTTTTTTCCGCCAATACTAACTACTACACACTTGATAAAATCGCATAATTTGCAGATTTGCAGCCAACACTCGGGAAGGCGGGAAATAACTTTTATTCAAAAAAAATAAACACTAAAAAGTTATTCTCGGCTTAACCGCCAATAGTAATTCACATTATATTTTATTTCAGCTTATAAAAAGCATAAAGGCTGAACTAGGCGACCCAACACTGAAAAAGACAAAGAAACTAAACCATAATAATTTTTACCCCCAGAAAGAGAAAGAAAAAAAAGAAGAAAAAAAATGATATGCTCTTCAAACAGCCAGAGAAGTGGCGGCTGTCAAGGTTTTTTGTCAGAATACTACCCGAAGTGAAACGAGGTGTGGA
>CAYNHC010000474.1:0-2122 GCA_964396705.1 uncultured Paludibacter sp. | reverse complement strand
TGCTCATTGAACATTTAAAAGAACTTAAACACAACGGAACAATGAGTATGCGCGAATTGATTATTCATGGTACTAAAGCCAGACTTCGCCCTGTAATGCTTACTGCGGGTGCAGCGGCCATGGGTTTTTTGCCCATGGCCATTTCAACCGGTGCCGGTGCAGAAGTACAACGCCCGTTGGCCACAGTGGTGATTGGTGGATTATTTACTTCCACCATGCTTACCATGATTGCTCTGCCAATAATGTTCGAAATTTTTTACAATATTGTGGGTGTGAAACTATTTCCGTTCCGATTTATCAGAGCTAAACATTTGGTTATCGTTTTAGCGTTGCTGCTTCCAACCATTACTATTTTTGGACAAATTAAAGAATTAAAAATGGAAGATGCCATCAATATTGCTTTGCAAAACAACAAAGAAATTAAAGCCTACACGCTTAAAGTGGACGAACAAAAGGCGTTGATTCCTTCGGCTATTGCGTTGGACAAAACATCCATCACGTATGGT
The DNA here is from genome assembly GCA_964396705.1 of uncultured Paludibacter sp. Taxonomy (GTDB): domain Bacteria; phylum Bacteroidota; class Bacteroidia; order Bacteroidales; family Paludibacteraceae; genus Paludibacter. The sequence continues at coordinate 1,616 of CAYNHC010000474.1, read as the reverse complement.
ATCGACCAAAATAATATTGCCGAAAATAATTATCCATTAAAAGTTTGGGGTATTTCTCAAAATTTCAATTTCCCTACGCTTTACAGCGCCGAATTGAAAGCAAAAAAAATTGAACGCAATATTGCTGAAACCGAACTGAGCATACAAAGCGAAAATTTGATTAAACAAGTATCGTTGAACTACATTGAACTTCAGATTATTAACGAGAAACTGCGGATTTATAACAACATTGACAGTCTGTACCAGGGTATTTTGAAAGGAGTAACGCTTAGAAACAGCAAGGGCGATATCAGTCATCTTGATTTACTGAATGTTAAAGCCAAACAACAACAAATTAAACAGCAACTGAACGAAGTACGCTATAATTTCGACAATACGTACGCAAAACTCAAATCCTTAATGGGTTACGATAATTCTTTTGCGGTTTCGCAGGAGGTTCAGGTTTTAAATTTAACAAATAAAAATATTGAATCTACGCCCTTCTTTTTATGGTTGAGTAATAAGGAAGCCCTCAGTAATGCCAACATTGGAATTGAAAAAAACAAACTTTTGCCCGATATTTCTTTAAATTATTTTTTGGGTACCAACTATTTTGAAAATGCCAAATATTACAACGGATTTGAAGTGGGTCTTTCTGTTCCTCTATTTTACAACGCTCAAAAATCGAAAATAAAAGCATCGAAAATAGCGATGGCTGCCACTAAAAATTTCGCGGAATATGAAATTGAACATCTAAAAATAAAGCAAAAAGAACTTTTAAACTCGCATAAGAAGTTAAAAGGGCTTATTGATTATTACAATGAAAATGGAAGCAAACTTTACGATGAAATTTTCAGAACGGCAAAACTTAGTTTTGAAAATGGCGAAATCGATTTCTTTAGGTTTGCCACCAGCAGCGAAACTGCACTTCAAATAAAATTAGACTATTTAAATAACTTAATGGAATACACCATTGTAGCATTAGAACTTAATTACCTTTCAAAATAAAAAAGTATGAAAACCATTAAACAGTTACTATTTTTTGCCGCTATATCGATTTTCATTTTAGCTTGTGGCAATAAAAGTCAGGAATCAACCGAACATGTATCAGATCTCATGGAAATTACAAATCAACAGTTCATTACCGATTCGATGCAACTGGGGAAAATAGAAACACGGAGTTTTGAGAGCGCAGTAAAATGCAACGGTTCGATTGTGCCATTACCGCATGGTATGGCAAAGGTAAATGCGCCATTTCGGGGAGTTGTTAAAAAAATACATTGCCAAAACGGGCAATTGGTCCAAAAAAATCAGCCGTTAATAGAAATATCGGGCAATGAAATAATTGATATTCAAAATGAGTTTGCAGAAGCATCGGCAAATTACAAACGTTCTAAAAGTGAATACGAACGTGTAAAATCGCTGTACAATGAAAATGTTACTTCGCAGAAAGAGTACATCCAGGTTGAATCTGAATTCAAAACTGCTTTAGCAAAGTACAATGGATTAAAATTGAAAATTGAAGCCATTGGCTTTTCAGTTTCAAAAATTGAGCAGGGTGAGTTTTATTCTTCCTACTCCATAAAATCGTCGATTGGCGGAAATATTTCCAACATCAAAACGAATATCGGAAGTTA
>CAYNHC010000473.1:0-2136 GCA_964396705.1 uncultured Paludibacter sp. | reverse complement strand
GGATAAAAAGTAAAAAGCTAACAAAAGTTCTAATTTTATTGGTAAAAATTAGAACTTCCATGACTTATTACTACAATATTATTTCACTATTTTGTATTTTTCAACTATCAACTATCAATTGTCAACTATCAACTATCAATTGTCAACTATCAACTACTAAAGTCTTCCATCCACCCATCTTCTGTCCACAACCGATTTAGCATCGAAAATTACAGTGCCTTCGCTATAGTACTTTTCGAAATCGAAATTATTGAACTCGTCGTGAGCTACAGCAAGTAAAACAGCACCGTAAGTTTTATTCTTATCTAATTCGGTGATAATATCAACATCATATTCATGCTTAACCTCGTCCTTACTAGCCCAGGGATCAAGAATATCTACATTAGTCCCAAATTCTTTTAATTCATTATAAATATCTATCACTTTGGTATTTCGGATATCAGGGCAATTTTCTTTGAATGTAACACCCAGAATAAGCACATTAGCATCCTTGATAACTTTACCTTTATGTATCATTAGCTTCAATACTTTATTCGCAATAAAAGGAGCAATACTGTTATTGACATGTCGTCCTGATAAAATTACCTGAGGCAAATGCCCTAAAGATTCTGCCTTGCTTGCCAGATAATACGGATCGACGCTGATACAATGTCCACCCACTAAACCCGGTCTGTATTTTAAAAAGTTCCATTTAGTTCCCGCAGCTTCGAGTACATCGGTGGTATCAATGCCAATTTTATCAAATATCAATGCCAATTCGTTTACAAATGAAATGTTCACATCACGTTGAGCATTTTCAATAATTTTAGAAGCCTCAGCAACCTTCAAACTTGGCGCTTTATGCGTTCCTGCTGTTATAATTGAAGCATACAAGCCATCTACTATATCTGCAATTTCGGGTGTAGAGCCTGAAGTAACCTTTTTTATTTTGGTTAAAGTATTAATTTTATCACCGGGGTTTATTCTTTCAGGACTGTATCCTGCAAAGAAATCGACATTAAATTTCAGCCCTGATTCTTTTTCAATAACCGGAATACAATCTTCTTCGGTACATCCCGGATAAGTTGTCGATTCGTAAATTACAATATCACCTTTACTTACAACTCTACCAAGCATTTCAGATGCTTTAATAAGAGGTTTTAAATCAGGCATATTAAATCTTGTAATCGGAGTCGGAACAGTAACTATATAGGTATTATAATCTTCTAAATCTGTTTCATTATATGAAAATGACAAACCCATTTCAGGATTCGATTTACGTAAATCCATCGCCTGTTTCAAACCATTTAAATCAGCTTCCAGAGTATGATCTTTGCCATTCTGGAGTTCTTCAACCCTTTGACGGTTAATATCAAATCCCATCACTTTATATTTTTTTCCAAATTCAATGGCAAGTGGTAATCCTACGTAACCAAGTCCTATAATCGCTATTTTGTAAACACTCATAAATTAAAAATTTTAAAAAATTGAATCGATAAATTATTTAAAAAAACGATGACAAAGATACATTTTTCTTTTGAAATGCCCAATATACAGGCACAAATGGATACTTGTATTGATTTTCGGACATTGAATTTAATTTAACAGGTATTATGTACTGATAACATCGTTTATAAAAAACTAATATTGAATTGTTTATAAGTAATAGTACTTCGATAAGTTTATTTCTGATGACCAGGGTTTATGTGCTAAAACTTTTACAGTATCTTACAAATTTAAAAAAGCACAATGACAATTTGATTAAGTTGAAGGTTAATTACAGTTATAAATTCCTTTTGTGGGTGCAAAAACGATGTTCATTTATTTAAAATCATTGAAGAGACTAAAGAAATATTTTATCTTTGTACTTCTTGTTTGGAATAATTTTTAAATCAATAAGACATGAATCAAATCGAATGTTTTAATGATATTTTAAGCTGATTATTTCGAATATTATTAACTGCTTATCTGCTTCAGTCAAGTTAGAAATACAATTTTACTTTTGGAATCTGGATAATTACATTCAAATATATTAAACCACATTAGGCACAATAGATAAAGCGGAAGAAATAAAGAATTAAAGAATTAAAACAGAAAACAATAGGTAGATGCCTTTCGGCATTTTAGTGTTGCATAATTTCATTTTTGATAAAAAAA
>CAYNHC010000472.1:0-2138 GCA_964396705.1 uncultured Paludibacter sp. | reverse complement strand
GAAAAAGCGCCTGTCGAAATGTTGGTTGACCGGATGGAGCAAATCATGCATCAAACTTCACAAAGCGGTTTTCATTTTGTGGATGAAGCAGCTTCGCCTGCCGTATTGCGAAAATTAGCCGAAGAAATTATCCGCCGCAAGTTGGTGGTAAGTTACTGGACAAACATCCGTTTCGAGAAATCCTTCACCCCCGAACTCTGTTTTCTGTTGGCACAGTCCGGTTGCATAGCGGTATCCGGAGGATTAGAAGTGGCGTCGCCCCGCGTACTCGCGCTTATCAACAAAGGCATTACGATAGAAACAGCCCGCGAAAGCATGAAAAATCTCACCGATGCCGGCATTATGACACACGCTTATTTAATGTATGGCTTCCCGTCCGAAACCGCCAAAGAAACCACCGAATCGTTAGAAGTGGTACGCGATCTTTTTGCAAACGGTTGGTTACAATCCGCCTTCTGGCACCGTTACGCCATGACCATTCACAGTCCTTCGGGCATCAATCCTGCAAGCGTAGGAGCTGTATCACTTCAATCACAACCCAACCCATTTGCCAATAACGAAATTCCTTTCAGTACCCCGAACGAAATTGATCTCGAATTCTATGGCAACGGATTAAATATCGCCACCTACAACTACATGCATGGTACAGGTTACGATGTACCGGTGAAAAAGTGGTTTGCAAACCCTAAGAAGTATAAATAGTTTTTTAGCAATTGGAGGATATTGGGTACAAAGATTAATTAAAAAAAATAGGGATTTAAAAAAATAATTCCGATTTTTATTGCAAAAAAAATTAATTTACAATCAATTTGCCATAAGCGGTTGAGCCTTTATCACTTAAAGAAATAACATAAACTCCCTTTTGTAATTGCTTTTCCAAATGAATACAGGAGTTATTAACATTCAACCAATCCGTATAAATTATTTTACCGTTTAAATCTTTAATTGTTATTGTTGATTCTGCTGTTTGGGTACTTTTAAAATAGATTTTGTTGCCCGAAAACGGATTTGGGTAAAAGTTGATTGCAGAAGATTGTGTCTGATTTTTGAGTCCAGAACTATATTCCGTCCGGTTGATGCGGGCTTCGGTAATACTGTTCCAAGTGCTTTGGGAATTGCCATAGCCCACAATTTTCACATAACGTGCAGGTTGATCGGCAAAATCAAAATTTTCAAGATTTAATGTTGTGCCGCTCGATGATCCGTTAAACAATTCATCAAACGTTATGCTATCTTTTGAAAGATGGATTGAAAAAAACGTAAGGCGTGAAGCTCCGTTGAAAAAAGCCAGATCAACAGAATTTACCTGCATAATTTCACCCAAATCGTACATGATCCATTGACCGCTTCCGTTTGCCGACCAACGCGTTGACAAATCAAAATCAACTGTTTTATCAGGTGTGTTGCTCGTTCCTGCTTCAAAATCGCTTGCTGTTACGGCATAAATTCCAGTAAAAACAAATCTTCCAGTCTCGCCAACTTCTATTATTTCACTCATTGAGGAGGTAACATTACTTACTGTTAAAGTATATGGTCCATACGTCAAATTGCTGACATTTAAAATTATAACACTATCATTATCACTTATCGATACATTATTTATGATAATATCATTGTCAATATTGTAATTCGATTTAATGAGTGCTGTTGACTTATTTACTGGTTTGGTAAATTTAATTTTTACATGATTCTTGTCGGTAGCAATAACAGAGGTAATATTAAAATTAGAAGGAATTGGTATATCACCTGATGCAAGTTTTACAATTTCTGTTCCTGCCAACAAAAAAGCGCCAACACCAAAATCGGCTGTCGAATTTACCGTAACGGGTTGCGATGACGATGGAGCTGAACCCACGCCCTGAACATAAGCAAGGAATCCGCTCGTCTGTACCGCAGTTGTTGTTAGTGCATTCCAGGCTTTTGCAACCACAGGAAAATAGGTAACCGAATCGAGTAAACCATTATTGATTCCCCAAGCCATGCTATAGGTGAAAAATGAAGTTCCGCTTGTTTCGGGTCCGGCGTATTCATTGGGGTCATCCAGGCTAACATTCCAGAAGCCATCTTCACGCTGACGGTCTTTCAATGCCACCGCCATTTTCTGAAATGTTTCAATGTACTCGGCTCTGTTTTTGTTG
>CAYNHC010000471.1:0-2168 GCA_964396705.1 uncultured Paludibacter sp. | reverse complement strand
ATTTCTGAAACGGAAAATACAGTCGTATTCAAAGACACAGCGCAATTACCTTCAAAAATAAAAGCTGCAATTCATGCAGTAAAAACTCAATTTCCTGACAAGAAACTAATTACTTGTATTGAATTACATACTTTCGAGAATCTGACTAATGATTTTTTACCACATTATACAGGTTGTTTAAATGAATCCGATTTGGGTTTTATCTATTACAATCAGGAAGTTATTGAAAATAAACTGCAAACAGAGTTAAGTCCGGAGAAAATCGAATCTGCCTTTGGAAATAAGAAAAATATTGAAATTTTTACTGACACTCTGGAATTACACAAAGCATTAAAAGGGTTGGATTTCAACTCAACGTCATTATTGATATTGACTCCAAAAAACTTTTTAGAAATAAGTCCGGAAGAATTTGCAAGAGAACTATTAACAAAATAAATAGTTCCAATTAAAAAAAAAGAAAACAATGATCATTAACAACAAACAAAACACACTCGATATCAGATACATGCGCATGGCACGCATTTGGGCTGAAAACTCTTACTGTGAACGCCGAAAAGTAGGTGCATTATTAGTAAAAAACAAAATGATTATATCGGATGGATACAATGGTACTCCTTCTGGATTCGAAAATATTTGCGAAGATGAAAACAATGTGTCGAAACCTTATGTTTTACATGCCGAAGCAAATGCCATAACCAAAGTTGCCCGATCGCACAACAGCAGCGATGGAGCAACACTTTATGTAACTGCCTCACCCTGCATCGAATGTGCAAAACTTATTATTCAGGCAGGAATAAAAAGGGTTATTTATGGCGAAAAATATCGAATAATGGATGGAATTGAATTACTCGAAAAAGCTGGAATTGAAGTAGTTTATCTGTCGAACGAATAATTTTTATTAATTCTCTTTTAATCTTAATTGAAAAATTTACTGTATTATCTATCATAAAAATTACTCAGTACGATTTTTCAAAACATTCACAATTAACTTTTTAAACAAACATGAATAAAAGAAACGTATTACTTGTTTTACTTGTATTTTTTTCAATACTTATCGGATTATTTCTTGGAAACTTATTAGCTCGTCGCGCTGATATCCGGAACAACCATATTTTACAAGATATTTTTTCAGGAAAATCCAACAATAAAATTAATCAGTTACTTTCAAAAATCGACGAACAATATGTTGATACAGTTGACATGGAAGAAATGACGGAAGAAATGATGGTTGATATGGTTGCAAAACTAGATCCTCATTCTGTTTATATACCGGCATCTGACTTGAGCAACGTAAATGAAGAACTTGAAGGAAGTTTCAGTGGTATCGGGGTTCAATTTAATATTCAAAACGACACTATTATGATTGTTTCAGTCATCAGTGGTGGACCCTCAGAAAAGGCCGGTTTAATTGCCGGCGACCGAATCGTGATGGTAAACGACACTAATTTTACAGGAAAAACCGTAACTAATGAAAAGGTTATGAAAAAGTTGAGAGGACCTGCTAAAACAAAAGTCAAACTCGGAATTAAACGACTTGGAACTACCGAGATATTAAAATATACAATTTCCCGTGGCGAAATTCCAATAAATTCGGTTGATATTGCATACATGATTGAAGATAAAATAGGCTTTATCAAAGTAAATAAATTTGCGTCAACTACCTATAACGAGTTCTTAAATTCAATTGCCAATTTAAGAGCTAAAGGTGCTAAAAAATACATTATCGATTTGCGAGAAAACAGCGGTGGTTTAATGGATCAGGCTATAAATATGGTCAATGAATTTTTACCTGCAAATCAGTTAATAGTATATGCCGAGGGCAAAGCGTACAAACGCTTTGATGCGAAATCAGATGGAAAAGGAAGTTGCATAAATGCTCCTGTAGTTGTTTTAATTAATGAATTTTCGGCATCGGCAAGCGAAATTTTTGCTGGTGCTATTCAGGATAACGACCGTGGTACAATCATCGGTCGCCGATCGTTCGGAAAAGGACTTGTGCAACAACAATTTCCTCTTTCGGATGGCTCAGCAATTCGATTAACTGTTGCGCGTTATTACACTCCATCGGGGCGTAGCATTCAAAAACCATATAAAAGGGGTGATGCTGAAGATTACGAAAAAGACTTAATGAACCGTTTTATGAATGGAGAATTTTATTCAAAAGACAG
>CAYNHC010000470.1:0-2188 GCA_964396705.1 uncultured Paludibacter sp. | reverse complement strand
TTGTTTGATATGACTTTGCAAATATACAAAAAAAGTACTTGTCATGAATGTTTATTCCGACAAGTACTTTTTGTTATTTAAAGTTTGAAAAATTATTTCAAACCACGTTTTTTTAGTAAAGCATCCGGATTTGGATCGGCACCACGAAATGCCTTGTACAATTTCATTGGTTCTTCCGAATCGCCACGTTCAAGTATGTTTTTGCGGAAAGCAGTGGCAACAGTTTTGTTGTAAATGTCACCTGTTTCTTTAAATGCCTGAAAAGCATCGGCATCGAGTACTGCGGCCCAGGTATAGCTGTAATATCCGGCTGAATATCCACCTTCAAAAATATGCTTGAAAATCGGACTGCGATAACGAACAATAATCTCAGGTATCATTCCCATTTTGTCCATGCTTGCTTTTTCGAACGCTTTGGCATCGATATCAGCAGTATCTTTTTTGACATGATAATCCATATCTAAAATTGAAGCCGATAATAATTCTGTGTTCACAAATCCCTGATTGAATGTACCCACTTTTTGGATTTTTTCCAACAATTCTTGTGGCATTACTTCGCCAGTTTTATAATGCAGTGCATAGGTTTTCATAACTTCAGGTTCCCAACACCAGTTTTCCATCACTTGCGATGGCAGTTCAACAAAATCGCGGGCTACGTTGGTTCCCGAAAGGCTTGGATAGGTTGAATTTGCCAATAAACCGTGAAGTGCATGACCAAACTCGTGAAACAAAGTTTCTACTTCATCCATGGTCAACAACGAAGGTTTATCAGAAGTTGGTTTGGTGAAATTACCTATGTTAACAATGATAGGGCGTTGATTTACACCATCCTTGATGAATTGTTCTCTGAAATTGCTCATCCATGCACCCACATTTTTGCCGGCACGTGGAAAATAATCGGTGTAAAGAATTCCGACCAAAGATCCATCAGCATCAGTTACTTTGAAAACCTCAACATCTTTGTTGTAGATCGGCATTCCTTCCAGTTTTTCGTATTTCAGACCAAACAGTTTGGTTGTTAAATCGAAAACTCCTTTACGTACGTTTTCTAACTTGAAATAAGGTTTCAATTGTTCTTCGTCCAAATCAAATTTAGCCTTGCGTAGTTTCTCGGTATAATACCACCAATCCCATGGTTCCAGTTTTTCACCTTTTCCTTCAGCATCCATAAGTTTCTGAAGTTCAGCGGCTTCAACTTTAGCTTTCGCAACTGCGGGTCTCCATACTTTATACAAAAAGTCATAAACTGCTTCAGGTGTTTTAGCCATTGTATTGTCCAGAATAAAAGCAGCAGGGCTTTCGAAACCAAGTAAATTGGCTTTTTTCACCCTGAGTTTCATTATTTTACTGATATTAGCTTTGTTGTCGAACTCATTGTTGTTATCGCAACGGTTGGTGTAAGCCATCAGTAATTCTTTGCGCAATTCGCGATTTTCACCGTACTGAATCACCGGAATAAAACTTGATTTCTGGGTGGTAAACAACCATTGACCATCTTTTCCGGCTTCTTTTGCAGCTTCGGCAGCAGCCTGAATAATTCCTTCAGGAAGTCCTTTCAGATCATCTTTGTTGGTTATAAATTTTTGAAATGAGTTGGTTTCAGCCAGAATATTCTGTCCGAAAGTTAACTCCAATGTACTCAATTCTTTATTAATTTCACGTAATTGTGCTTTTTGATTTTCGTTCAAAGCAGCACCACTACGGATAAATCGTTTATAAATTTTATCAAGTACGCGGTCTTGTTCAGGGTTTAAACCAAGATTTGCTTTGCTATCATAAATCGCTTTTACGCGTTGGAAAAGTTTGTCGTTCAGATAGATATTGTCATTATGCTCTGTAAGTACAGGTGTTATATCCTGTGCAATTTTATTCAGATCATCATTAGTATCAGCTGATTGTAAATTGAAAAATACCGACGAAACTTTGCTCAATAAATCACCGCTGAATTCCATTTTTACAATTGTATTTTCAAAAGTAGGTTTATCTTTACTTTCGGCAATTGCTTTAATTTCAGCCTGATGTTGTTTGATGCCTTCTTCAAAAGCAGGCATGTAATGTTCAGTTTTGATTTTTTCAAAAGGAGGTACGCCATATTCGTTTTCGTACGCTTCGAAAAAAGGGTTGTCGTTTTTAGCGCAACCGGCAAGGAGTAATCCTGTCATCATTATAAAAAGGAGTTTTTTCATTT
>CAYNHC010000469.1:0-2195 GCA_964396705.1 uncultured Paludibacter sp. | reverse complement strand
CCCGAACAGGATACTGCTTTTTCTACCTCATTTTTTTGTATGGCAGGAATAAGGAATGAAGATGCATTCGATTCAGCCCGCGAACCGAATACAGGTATTTTTCTCTGGGAAAACCTTAAAACACTTCGGGGAAACGTAGAATTTTCCCCAATTACAATTGAGTTTTTCTATCTTCCATTTTGCTATCAGGATTGTTTAGTTCAGGGAAGACTTTGTGATCTAAGGGGGAAAGGTACATTTTGGGGTATATCCACTATCCTCTGTTATGTATCACTACTTTCCATCACTTTGCGTTACTTATGGAGAAGATCGTTTAACAAATATTCCATTCATTGGTGGGTTTTACTTGTTTATACACAGTTGATGATTCTGTCTTGGATTTTTAGCGCATTCTATCTCTACGGAAATCCCAATTTTTTCTGTGCCGGAAATCAGGGAGCCATACCCGGACACGCATTTTACAATTGGCTTTGGTATTTATTAGAAAGTTTAAATTACATTGCAGTTATTGCGTTTATTTTATACCTTTTTGAATGGCTTAACCATGTCATAATTATGTTTTACTCAAAGATGACCCTCAACCGCCTCGCCCGTAACTCCTGAAGAACCAACCTCTTACACGTCCCTGTCGCAATCGTACGTCAACGACATCGACAACTTTTTCTACGGTTACGACAACGAAATCCTTTACGAAACCGGCCAGCAAGACTACGGCGAAATCACCGTCACGAACGCCTCCGGCAGTACGAGCTTTTCGATCCAAACCTCCTTTTACTCCGCGTTTTCTGATGGAACCCTCAGCAACGAAGGGGTTGGAAGTGGTTTGACGGCGGCGCAGAAACAGTACGTTCAGGAAAAATTTGAGGAAACAGGTAATGAGCCAAATGAGGAAGAAGGCAGCGAAAATCAGAAAGCTTCGTTACTGTTTGATGATTTTGGCGATAATGCCCAATTTTTGCGAGATGTTCATGGAAGACTCACAGAAAAACTGGATCAGTTTTATGAACAATTTAAGATTAGCAAGACAAAGGAGGAAGTCAGCCGCGAAGCAGAAAAAGCCATTCGAAAAGCGTTAAGTGCAGCGCAAAAGGAAATTAAAAAGCAGCAACAGGCATTTGCCGCAACACAAGGACCACGGGATGCTGGTGTAGGGGGAAATTTTGCTCCGAGTATTCCAGACATGCAGATACAAATTCCCATTTATATTGGTTTAGAGACAACGGCTGTGACGAATATCGGCATTTCGTCACTTTCGCTGGAGGGAAACTATGATTTGATTTTGGATAACCATTTCGGTATTAAATTTTGGTTTGAAGACATGCCCACCTTGACTTTTTATGCGGGACTCAATTCGGAATGGAATTTAACGGAAAGAACCATCGACAACCCTGCTGTGGGGTTATCTGTGCAAAGCCAGGAAATTGATTTTCTGGGAGGTAAAGCACAAATGGAAGCTGGCTTAGAGGTTCGGGAAGGTGGTGAAACGTATGGTGGAATCAATTTTATCATAAAGAGAAAGAACCCTGGAAAGAGATTGGAAAAGCAATGATGAACCGAATGAAATTATTTAAAAAGAATCCTGTTCGACATTTGTTTCAGCAGAACGTTTTTACAAGGAAACTGAAATTTGTTGAAAATTTGTCATGTGTGTTTTTGATTATTTTGTTTTTTTCCTGTTTGCCTGCGTCCGCAAATGCAAGTGATTTATTTCTCTATTTTACCCTTTGACCGATTTTGAATTATGTGAGTTGATTGAAGAAGGGGCAGCGAATGATTGCGATGTATCTGCCGAGATCAGGGAGTTTTACAAAAACATTCCAGAGGATGGTCCTCAAATAAAAATGCAAAAACTCGATGTTTTTATTCGGAAAAAAGTTCAGGAAAATCCGGAATCTATCGAATGGAGTGGTGCTTATACAAATTTTTGTTTTTTTCGTGGAACACCTGAAAAGTCTTACACCTGCCTAAATAAGGCCTGTAATGAACTTCATACCCAAGTGGCTCAGGCATGGTTTTTTCTCGCAAGCCTAGAGTGGAAGTTTCGAGGGAACAAAGACGAGGCGTACAAATGCGTTTACCGGGCGATTCAATTGGATCCAGAGGATTTTTCTTCGTTATTCCTATTGGGGCTTGCGAACCATTTTATAGTCAATTAATTTAATATTTCCTTGAATTATGCCGATATAAGAAATATG
>CAYNHC010000468.1:0-2203 GCA_964396705.1 uncultured Paludibacter sp. | reverse complement strand
AACAGACAACTTCTCCGATTGATTAATAAATATTGCAAATTCGAATTAATAAACAGTGTTTTGAGGATCAAAGTTAACCCATGATTCTTTTGTCCAGTCTGTTGCTCCAAAAGCTCCAATATAAGTTGCAGTTTTGTCGAAGAAACTATCGGCAAGTTTAGTGTGAGTAAATTCACCAGCACCTAATAACGCTGATCCCGCTTCTGGTAAAAACGAAGTTGGAATAGCAGCTGTTCCGGTCTTGGTAGCATCGTAGAATGAACTAGAAATTTTAGCAGTTGCGTTATCGGCAATTATAAGATTTTTAAAAGCAGCGGTATTATAGAACTCAGAAGCCTGTGTTTCTGTAACGCCTGATCCATTTACAGATTTTACTTTGCTGGCCACTAATGCACAATTTTGTATGGCTAAATTACCGGCAGTTGCATTGGCATAAGTTGTAGTAGCATCAAGTAAAAGTCCTGTGTTCCAACCTGCGAAAACTGAGTTGAAAACTGAAAGTGAAGTGTTACGACGCAAATGCATTGCTGCTCCGTACATGCTGTTTACATTTTTATCAGCAGAGGTTTTCCATGGTCCTATCAACGTTACATTTGAAAATACGGGAGCAGTCTGAGGTGAAGCAGTTGTTCCTGAACCATCATTGTCTGATTCAAATCCATTAGAAGTAGAAACATCGGCGATTCGTGGATTACGCACACCTACTGCAAACTGAACTTTTCCCTGAAATCCGTAATCTGTATCAAACTCATCGTCCAATCCTAAATATGCAATCAGATATTTTGCATTTGCTGTTCCACCAAACCACTCAAAAGAGTCGTCGCCGCAATATGATACCTGAATGTGATCGATAGTAGTTCCACTACCTACAGCACAAAGTGTCAAACCATTCGTTTCTTTGTCGGGTTGCAATGCAATGCCGGCAAATTCGATACGTATATATTGTAATTTTCCCGAACTGTGACTTGCATCAGTGCCACCTCCATAGGTTACTTCACGCGATAAACCTTCAATTGAAGGATTCGATTGATTAACAGGGGCTTTACCTACAACAATCAAACCACCCCAATCGCCTGCAGAACGTAATCCTGCTGCTAAACGAGAAGTAAATACGATAGGACTTGTCGCAGTTCCTATTGCATTAATTTTTCCATCAGGTAAAACTACTAATGTTCCTTTGGTGAGTTTATCACCTTTAATTACTGTTCCGGCAGCAATGTTCAATGTGCCCGATACGTTTATTTGTCCTTTAATAATATACACTGAATCTTTTACCCATTGACGAGTGCCTGTAATATCAGCTTTAACGATTACTTCGTTTGGAGCGTCTTTTTCAGCAGCATCCGGATCAATAACTTCTTCATCACACGATGTGAAAACTGTGAGTGCACTAAGCAACACCATTGCGAATTTAAAAAATACCTTTTTCATTTTTTTTGTAAATTTGTTTTTTTCAATTAAACTTGAGGCAAAAGTATGGGTATTGCATTACAATTACATGCCGAAATTATTATGGTTCAGTGTAATTTGTATTACATTTGTGTTTCATGGCACAATGGTTGAATTAATTCAATTATAAAAAATCAATGCTGTTATCTCAATGGGTGTTTTTTATTATTTTTGTGCCAAAACAAGGTTGATTAAAAGTGTGAACCTATAATAACTTATTTTAGAAGAAATATGATTTTGTCGAATTATCACAGTCACTGTTCGTTTTGCGATGGTCGAAGTTCTATGGAGGAATTTGTTCGTTTTGCCATTGCCAAAGGTGTAAGGAAATATGGATTCTCATCACATGCACCTCTCCCGTTCCTGACTAAGTGGACTATGCTCGAAGACGATTTTGCTGATTATGAAAAGGAATTTTACCGATTGAAAGAAAAATATAAAAACTCAATTGAACTGTATATTGGTCTCGAAGTTGATTATATTCACGGTTGTTCCGATATAAAAAATAGTTTTTTTAATGATAAGAAACTAGATTACACAATTGGGTCTATTCATTATCTGGATAAGTTGAATGATGAAAATGAATATTGGACCATCGATGGTGGATTTGAAGAGTTTGATAATGGTCTTAATTTACTTTATGGAGGTGATATTCGTTTGGCAGCCAAAAAGTTTTTTGAAACTACAACACTTATGATTGAAAAAGGGGGCTTCGATATTGTGGGACATTTGGATAAAATTACCATGCATGGTT
>CAYNHC010000467.1:0-2210 GCA_964396705.1 uncultured Paludibacter sp. | reverse complement strand
AAATACCTGCAACATGACCCCTGGTGCATTATCGAAGAGGGTTTTCACGAAAACAAACAACTTGCATCCGAAAGCATTTTCAGTATTGGTAACGGTCAAATTGGTCAAAGAGCTAATTTTGAAGAATTTTATTCAGGCGAAAGTCTAATTGGATCTTATGTTGCCGGTTTGTATTTTCCTGAAAAAGATGCTGTTGACAATAGAAAAATTGGGTATTCAAACACAAATGAAAGAATCATTAATACACCTAACTGGACAGTTATTAATGTACGATTAAATGACGAAAAACTCGACCTTGCCACTTGGGATGTTAAAAATTTCAGACGTGTACTAAATATGCGCGAGGGAATTTTGGAACGGACTTTTGAAGCTACATCTTTCAAGGGACATCGAATTTTGGTAACGGTAAAGCGGTTTATAAGCATGGCTGAAACCGAAGTTGGTGCTATTAGTTTTACAATTAAGTCGTTGAATTTTGAAGGTAGAATTTCATTTCAACCACTGATTGATGGCGAAATTAAGAATCAGATTTCAAATTACAATGAACCGTTTTGGAATGTATTACAAACTAAAACAGAACAGGATGTGTCATTTCTTTGGGCTCAAACCAAAAGGAAAGACTTTCATTTTTGTGCTGCACTGAGCTACGTTTTATACAAAAATAATGAACAACTCAATATTAACCCTACAAAAATTGAAAAGGAAAAGGTTGCCGGATTCAATGTTGGAACCGATGTGAAAATAGGGGAGACAGTTTGTTTAAATAAATACATAGTCATTACAAGTTCTTTAAATCACTCGCGGGATGAACTTACCGATTATGCATGTAATCTCAGTCGCGAAGCGAAGAAAAAAGGTTGGAATTTATTGTATGAAGAACATGCTGCTTATTGGAAAAAAATATGGTCGGAAATGGATGTGGTTATTGACAGCGATTTAGCAGCACAACAAGCCATACGTTACAATATTTTTCAACTTGTACAAACTTATAATGGCAATGATGAAAGATTGAATATAAGCACGGCCGGATTTTCCGGCGAAAAAATGAATGGTGCAACCCGTTGGGATACCGAAGTAGTTTGTATCCCATTTTACCTCGGAAATTTCACACAGCAAACTGCAAGAAATCTTTTGACTTATCGATTCAGACATTTACCAAAAGCAATAAAAAATGCCGAAAAACTCGGGTTCGAGAATGGGGCAGCTTTATTTCCGGCAGCTACATTCAACGGAAATGAAATTATAAACGAATGGGAGCATTCGTTCGAAGAAATTCACCGAAATGGATTGATTGCCTATTCTGTCTATAATTACATAAAATATACCGGAGACGATAAGTATTTGATTGATTGTGGGCTGCGCGAGTTAATTGCCATTGCAAGGTTTTGGAAGCAAAGGGTCAATTATTCTGAAGCAAAAAATAAATTTGTATTAACTGGTGTAACCGGACCAAATAGTTATGATTGTAATGTAAATAATAACTGGTTTACAAATTATATAGCAGGATGGACTTTAAAATTTACGATTGAATCCATTGAAAAAGTAAAAAAAGTGGATTTAGAAGCATATGAGAAACTTATTCAGGAGATTAAGTTTACTATTGATGAAATTGCAGAATGGAAAAATATTACTGAAAACATGTATTTTCCTGATGATAATAACAAGGATATTTTTTTACAACAGGATGGTTTTTTAGACAAGTTCATGATGAAAGCATCTGAAATTCCTGAGACTCAACTTCCTGTATCTCTAAACTGGACGTGGGACAGAATTTTACGTTCATCGCTGATAAAACAGCCGGATGTACTTATGGGTATGTTTCTTTTTGAAGAAAATTTTGATAAAGAAACTATCAACCGGAATTTTGATTATTACGAACCATTGACAGTTCATGAATCTGCAATTTCTTATGGAATTCACTCATTAATTGCCAGTAGAATTGGTAAAGAGCACAAAGCCATGGAATTGTTTTTAAACTCATGTCGTTACGATTTGGATGACTTGAATTACGATGTGGCTGATGGATTGCATATTACCGGAATGGCTGCTACTTGGATGGCAATTGTTTATGGTTTTGGAGGAATGAGTGTGAGAAACAATCAGTTATATATTGCTCCATGTATTCCTGTAGATTGGAATGCATTTTCTTTTTCAGTGCATTTTCGGAATAATTTATTGAATATTCGAATTGAAAAAGAAAAAACAATTAT
>CAYNHC010000466.1:0-2234 GCA_964396705.1 uncultured Paludibacter sp. | reverse complement strand
TTTTTACGTTCAACTTCACGTGGATCACGTGTCATGAAACCTTCCGATTTTAAAGCCGGTTTATCTTCTGGATTAATTTTTACTAATGCGCGAGCGATAGCCAAACGCAATGCTTCTGATTGTCCTTTAAAACCTCCTCCATCAAGATTTACTTTGATATCATATTTTTCTACAACACCTAATTTGTTTAATGGTTGTTTAACAACGTATTGCAAAAGTGGTGATGGAAAATATACAGCAAGTTCACGTTTGTTGATTGTGATTTGTCCGCTTCCTTCGCTTACAAAAACACGGGCAATAGCTGCTTTTCTTCTTCCTAAGGCATTTACTACTTCCATATTGATTAATTAAGTGTGTTTAAATCGATTAGTTTTGGTTGTTGTGCCTGCATATTGTGTTCGGCTCCGCCAAATACATATAAATTTGTAAGGATTTTAGCTCCTAACTTGTTTTTAGGCAACATACCTTTAACAACCTTTTTGATCAGTTTTTCAGGACTTTTCTCAAGTAATTTAGCGGGTGTGATTTCACGTTGTCCGCCCGGATAACCTGTGTGACTTAAATAGATTCTGTCTGTCCATTTGTTACCTGTCAATTTTACTTTATCGGCATTGATAATAATCACATTATCTCCGCAATCGACGTGAGGAGTGAAACTTGGTTTGTATTTTCCGCGCAAAAGTTTTGCAACTTTTGAGCCCATACGTCCCAATACCAAATCGGTAGCATCCACCACTACCCATTCTTTCTGCGCTGTTGCTTTATTGGCAGAAATGGTTTTATAACTTAACGTATTCACTTTAATGAAATGTTTTTTAATTAATAAATTGTCGTTTTATGTAGTTTCTAACATTGTTTTTGAAGGAGGCTAATCGGCACAAAAACAGTATATTCCACTTACAGCTACGAACTATTACACTGTGATAATAAACGGACTGCAAAATTACTCTTTTTCTTTGTATTACCAAATACTTACACCTTTTTTTTTGCTGATACAGAAATCAGTGCGAAAAATGATTCAATATGTTGTGGATAGATTATTTTATTTTAATTTTACTTCGTGTTTATCCTTCGAAGAAGTTTTATTGTAAATTTGCTATGCACATGACAAAAAACTATTCGGCTTGTAATTCACAGAAAATGAAAGTTATAATGTTCCATACACTATTCGGATACCGATTGACCTCGTCCAGTGAGCCGAAAAACAAGTGAGGTGGGCGGTTAAAAATCGTCCTTGTTTGAGTTCCGACGTATTTCGTCGGAATGAGTTTGGACGATTTGAGCCTACCGAGCGTAAGTTTTTCGAGCGAAGTGGGGGAAGTCTTGAATTTTTTTGCATACTTTTTTGTTTCAAGACAAAAAAGTATGTGGGGTTTGGGGCAAAGCCCCATATTATATATCTACTATACAATAAATTATATTGCAAAAGTCATATGTTGTTATGTATAAAAGTAAATTTGATAAAAAAATGAAATGGCGCGTTTAGATAATTTATTTTTTGCCCATGATGCTGTAACCGTTGCCCGACTATTGCTTGGAAAGACGCTTGTAAGGGTTTGGGAAGACGGAACAATGAACAGTTATGAGATAACCGAAACTGAAGCATATTGCGGTGAAGAGGATTTAGCATGTCATGCAAGCAAGGGCAGAACTCCGCGTACTGAAGTAATGTATGCTAAAGGTGGTTCTGTGTATGTATATCTTATTTATGGAATGTATTGGATGCTAAACGTAGTTACAGGTGAAGTTAATCATCCTCAGGCCGTTCTGATATGTGGAATTAATGAGATAACGGGTTCGGGACGTGTTGGGCGGACATTGAAAATTGATAAAAGCTTCTATGGTGAAGACCTCACAACTTCGGAAAGAATTTGGATTGAAAATGCTCCCGATATAAGTAATTTCAAAACCATGAACCGCAAGGGCATCGATTATGCCGGCGATGTTTGGAAAAATAAACCATGGAGATTTATTGCTGTAAAATAATTTCAATGGTTTAAAATGGATTGTTTTTTAACGTACAATGTTTTTTTTATGATTACAGGAAGTCGGCAATCTAAATTTCACGATTTTTTTTGCTGCAATAATTAAAATTAATTAAATTTGGAAACTTAATTGTGAAACAAAGAAATCAATTAATTAATTGACTATGTAATTTGTTGGTGGCAATTTTAAAAAGAAATGAGAAAGACATTATTTGGTATATTCATTTTACTGCTCATAACAATTAACTT
>CAYNHC010000465.1:0-2252 GCA_964396705.1 uncultured Paludibacter sp. | reverse complement strand
AATGTGTAAATTTCATGGTGTATTCAGTGTCAACTCCGGGTGTAAATCCAAGTAACGTGTTGTTAATATCATTGACAGCATTTACTTGATAATTGCCATCTGCTTCAATAGCATACAACTGTGGTGTTAACACAGAACCTTTAATTTTTCGACCATCATAGCCGTTGTCAAATCCTTTTGTATATTTTGGATTAGTAAACAACCATACATTATCTCCAAAATTTTCACCATTTATCTCAATTGCCGTATATACAGCCTCATCTTCTTCGCTCTTTACTCTTAGCGGATTAGCATTGCCAAAATTATAAAGAATATTACTTGTATTACTATAATCGAAAGAAATTGAGGCGCCCGGCGCTGTTGCTTTCACTAAAAATCCCTGCATACTTGGAATTCTAAATTGAGAGAATATTGATCCTATCGCTTTAGGAACACTAAGATACTGCCCGGGATTATTTCCAGAACCACTTTGAGAACCCCAATCGTTATATGAACCGGTATTATAGAGATAAGCTGTTTCTTCTGCGTTAGTAAAATTTAATAAAAAAACGGGTATTGCACATGTATAGGGATTTGCAATTAAATTTTCTCCAACTGTATAATCAGCAGTATTTGAATTTGTGCTAGTATAGCTAAGAGGATATGACAAAGATGAATTATAAAGAGTCCCTGAAATTTCATAGGTTTTAGCAACATCTTGCGTAATAGCATAACCTTGTACAGGATACATTGTGGTGTTATTATTTACAGGTTCCCACATATCTACATTACTTTCATTATATTTATAAATCCAGGCATTATCCAAATTGTATGTTGGATTCATAGAAGTAAATGGGATGCCGAAATATTGGTATTTGCTATCAGTTCTTTTAAAAGCTTTTGAGTAAAACAATACAGTGGCCAGAGGACTTCCATTTGCAAAAATAAAAGTGCCGGCAGGATCATTTGCAGATGAATGTACTACAATTCCATATTTACCTGCATTATTTACCACATTGTTTACTCTTATAACTTTATTGGTTGTAACATCCAAACTTGCCTCATCTTGAACCAATAACGTGCCTGAAACAAAAACATTACCTGCTAAAGTTTTTGAGCCTGTATTAGAAAATGTTAAATTATTTACCGTTGATGGTAAATCATTTGTAGTTTGATTCACTCCATTAAATTCGTAATTGGCTGAACTGTTAAAGTTTCTTGAAAACAACAAACCAATATCGACTATAGAACCACTTATTCCATTTGGATTGGCAGTAACTAAGGTGCCTCCGCTGTTTATATTAATAATACTCAAACTCGCAGATGTAATTGAATTGGCAGTAATAATTGAACTTGTTTCTAAAATTAATTTTCCTGATGATCCGTTTACATTCATAGTAGAGGAGGCAAAAGTTCCACGTTGGATAACAACGGTACAACTATTGTTTACTGTTAATGTTCCTAAAATTCTTAGCTCCCAACTTCCCCAGCTAATAATAGTTCCTGAAGTAGTCCCTATTGTCCAATTTGCGGCTACAGAGCCTGTTTTTCCAGCAGGTACAATAAATACATCATTTTTAGTAGTAAAGTTAGAGGGATTAGTACCTGTTTCATCTGCATTCCTTGTCCAGCTACTTGTCAAATTGGCATTAGTTCCATTTTTTAAATAATAAGTAGCTGCATTTACATTAGTTGTAAATAAAATCAGCAATACAATTGTACTTTTTTTTGTAACAGAGATAAAAAAGTGAGTGGGTGAACTCGCTTTTTTGGAGTACCAATCAGTTAGTAGTCCAAGTAAAGGTGTAAATGTTTTCATAAAGTAAATTTGATTAATTATTGGATATTATTCTTTGATATATTTGCATTCTATGAATAGATATTTTAATTTACTTAAATAATTATAAAATATGACACTGCAAATATATAAATAATTAAGAAAAAAAAGCCATTATTATAATAATATTCATATTTACACTAAATATTTGCATTAAATCTTAAGAATTTGTGAAGTTTAGCTTTAAATATGAAAATATTTCAACAGAAATCATTTAAATATTTGATAATGAATAATAATTATTTGTGTTGATATAAAAAACTCCATTATCACTTTTCAGTATTAATGGAGTTTTTAAAAGCATTATTGTCTTATTTTCTAGCTTTTCTTAACTGATAATGTGCTTTCCAGAGCACCAATCCTAAAGCCATAAATAACAGTGGTAAAATGCTGGATGAAACCGGTATTTGATTTCCCGGATCTGGTTCACCCGGAG
>CAYNHC010000464.1:0-2268 GCA_964396705.1 uncultured Paludibacter sp. | reverse complement strand
TTCAGGTTTTCAATATCCTGAATATACGTTTTCCATGAAGTGTTTTCAGCAAGTTTTTTCAGCACTATGGTTGCAGCATATTTTTTCCCTCTCAGTATTATTCTGTCATTTTCCGATTTCATAATTACAAACTCATAATCGCCCTGTAAACCATATCCATCGGGTTCGATGGGGTTGGAGAAACGATGCAAAACATTGCTGTATGTATTGAAAGTGAGTACAGGGCCATTATCTCCTATTATTTCATACAAGCAGGAGTCCTGTTCGTAATCCATGTTTTTTGTTAGTTCGCTTTTCGATGCAATAATAGCGCTCCCGGACTTGTTGAACTTAACGAGCAGATTATAACCAGCACTTTCAGAATTGGCAAAATATTCCATTACCCAACCATTATTTGCGCCGGAAAGCAATTCGTAATTATCATTAATAGCTTTAGTCATTCTTTCGGCGGGCGATGCTCCGAAAATATCAGTCTCTTCATTTTCACATCCCGACAAGAGTAAAATGCCAAGTAATATGAATGTTGAATATATATTTTTCATTGCTCTATTATTGTAAAACTGAATTAATATTGTTTTGTCGTTTGACTATTTCTGTACGTAATGCCACAATGTCGATATTCCATGAGTCCTTCAACCATTTGGTGGCAATAGCTAGCTTTTGAAGGATAACTGCTTTACCGTCAATTCCATCATCTGGTAAAACCACACCGTAATAATCTACTCCCGGCTGACTTGCCATTTGCAAAATAGTTTCCCATTGAGCATCGGTTTTTACTAAATAGTTGGCAATAATTTCAACAAAATCTTCGCGGTTCTGACTGCCGGCATAAGGCGAAACGAAACCTAGAGATGCAGCTTCTGAATCTGTTTTTTCTTGCCAGCCAAGCGGATTATATTTTCCCTGCGAGATAAGACCAAACTCAACGGGATAATTCCGTTTTTGATGCAAAATATGCGCAAACTCGTGATGCATTGTTTTAAAATAAAATTCGTTTAGTTGGTCTATATTTGTTGGATCCAGTTCGTTGCAACTATACAAAGTTACCTTCAATCCACCTTCGGCAGTACCTAAAAGTATTGTCCCCGAAATAGGATTGTAGGCCGGAGAACCAATAAGATGAATAATGCGCGGTCCGTTTTCCTTTAAAAAGTCCTCATTTACTATCGTGCTGTAAACATCAAACCACAAATACTTCACTAATTTGGCCATCTGCTTCGCTTTTTCAAGAGAAGTAGGCACTAAGTTATAATCCTGATCTGAACCTACATCCTGCATACGATACCTGAAATCTAAATTATAAGGAACCAGGTATGATTCTTTTAGCCACAAATCGAATGAATAACTTGCCGAATTTACGTCCAGATTTTCGGTAGTGTCAAAAATACTGGCGCCGAATTCATCATCCTTTGAACAGGAGTAAAAGCCACAAGTTAAGATACTTATAAATACGATGTGAAATAATATTTTTTTCATTTTTTAGCCTGAATTAAGTAAAGAAATTATTGCTGAAGTAAACTGAAGTTACTTGTCGGAACCATGGTTCTAATTCCCGGATTTGGTTCAATACCGGCACTAATTACTTCTTGCGGCAATTGTAAAGCACGCCGTTGGTCATTATAAACTAATTTTTCTGTCGCTGATTGAGCAATTGAGTGTTCAATCTCAATGCCATAACGCTTAATGTCGAACCAACGATATCCGTCAAACATCGTTTCTATGCGCCGAAAATGCAATATGCAATGTATAAAAGGTCGCTGATTAGCCGTAACTTTAAAGTTTGAACTCATTTTGTCGTTATTCAGCGTTTTTACAAAAAGCGTGTTTCCTGAAACATAAAAGTTGCGAATAACTGTCTCTGTAAGTGGATTTGTAGCCAAATGTGAGTTGTTCCAGTGTTGCAGATCGTCAACAGCTTCAGGTATTCTATTCAGATAAACCAAAGCCTCAGCGCGGCACAGTAATGTTTCTTCAGCCGTGAATTCAGCGCGAACCACATGGGCGTAACCAATTCCAGCCACTTTGTCGGTATATTCAAACATTTCGTACGATTTCGGAAAAAATACGCCATAATCCTGCTGGCCACTTATGTAAAGTTTTCCGGTGAAACAGGGTAAACTTCCGTCCCAGGTTGGACCTGCGCCATAAGTTGATCCAAGCATGGCAGTTCCGTTGTGTCCGTACCGCGTTCCGAAAATACGATTAAAAACTGAACTGGTAGGCAATATTAATAGATTGCAAGCTGATTCGGTGTTGATATAGTCGTAA
>CAYNHC010000463.1:0-2280 GCA_964396705.1 uncultured Paludibacter sp. | reverse complement strand
TGCGACAGAAAATTCGCCCGCAACCCGCCAAATGCCCATAGCCTCGGTCGTTATGCGTCATAGTAAAAAAAGAAAAAAGACAGAATTACGGTTGAAAAATCTTTGACGAACTGTCCGTTTTTACGACATAAACAGACGAGTTTACTTATCGCGAATTTGCGCTACTTCTAGCATTTGCTCAGCGGACAATTCCTCGCAGATTTTCGAAGGAAGAATTGGTTTTTAAGCTTTTGCGACTACGACAAATAACGACAGAAGAGTTGAAAATGGCAGTTTAGAAACATAAAACTAAATGTATGTGGCTAACGACTCAAATAGAAAATGAAACACACAACTTAGCAGAAAGATTATGAAAGAAAAAACAACTCTTCTAATAACAATTGTTTGCACATTATTAATGTTGACTTCATTTAATAACAAACAAGAAAATGGGAAAAATATAATTAGTAAGACAGGATTGAACAATAATGATTCTTTGACCAATGCTTTTGTTGATTATGAAGTAATGCCTAGTTTTATTGGAGGTGACTTGAAATTAATAGAGTTTATTGACAAAAACATTGATAAAAACATTGTTGGAAATCAAAACTTAACAACAGGAAGATGTATTGTAACCTTCCAAATTGATACTGTCGGTAAATGTGAAAATTTTAAAGTTGTGCGTTCATACAATCCTGAAATTGACTCAGAATTTATCCGAGTACTCAAATTAATGCCTGATTGGAATCCTGGGAAAATATATATCAATAATACTTGGAAGAAAGTCGCAATTAAATATACAATACCATTAAAAATTCCATACAAACAGAAAAATTAAAGACTCATTCGTTAATTTGTGATAGTTTTGTGCGGTTGAAAAAACTAATAAAAGAAAACAAAATAAATAGACAGTTTATGTGCTTTTCGGTTGGAAAATCTGGTTTGACAGACGAAGAAAATTGTTGCTGTTCGGGGTGAAAGCTCATTTGTCGACTGAAAATTAAACAATTGAACGACAAAACTACGAACGCATAACACACGCCTATGGTCATTGGCTGGTTGACGTGCATTCCGGCAGTTTTGCTCCCGCATTCACTTTGTCGTTCCACGACAGCGAATGCT
The DNA here is from genome assembly GCA_964396705.1 of uncultured Paludibacter sp. Classification (GTDB taxonomy): domain Bacteria; phylum Bacteroidota; class Bacteroidia; order Bacteroidales; family Paludibacteraceae; genus Paludibacter. The sequence continues at coordinate 1,179 of CAYNHC010000463.1, read as the reverse complement.
CACGCAAACCGCCAATGCCCATAGCCTCGGTCGTTATGGGCAAGTGCAAAAAAAAAGAAAATGAAGCGTAAATTACTCATTATATTGACATTGATTTTGACAATATTTATTGTTGGACTTATATTTTTTAATTTTTCCGACAATGTACCTTTGGACAAATCTATTTCCATTGACAAGATTTTAGTTGAAAAAAGTAAAAGACAGTTACATGTCTATTCAAAGGGAGAATTAATAAAAACATATAAAATTTCTCTTGGTAGAGAACCTATTGGCAAGAAACAGTTTGAAGGTGACAAAAAAACACCAGAAGGACTTTACTATATTAACGGAAAGAACTCTGCAAGTGGATATTATAAAAATCTTGGAGTATCATATCCAAACGCTGAAGACATTAAATATGCTGAAAAAATGAAGAAAAGTCCTGGCGGACTAATAAAAATTCATGGTCTTAGAAATGGACTTGGCTGGATTGGAAAAAACCATTTGTTTTTTGACTGGACAATGGGTTGCATAGCTTTGACAAATGAAGATGTTGAAGAACTCTACAATTGTATTAAAATTGGAACACCGATTGAAATTAAACCATGAACAAAAGGCTTAAAGAATTATTAATTAGATTGTTGTATGTTATTCCATTGTTGTTATTCACAACCGAGTTGTTTTACAGTTTAGACAGTTTAAACTCGACAACTTCATTTGGAATTAAATATAAGTATGCATTTATAATTCCAATTTTCATTTTTGCTTACCAATCAATTCGAAACTCAAAACTGGGTTGGCTTTTAGTGTTGTCACTCTATTTGACATTTCTGACAATATGGGTAATCAGACTTATTGAAGCATTTTCAATGGTAGGTGCAAAATTTACATATGGACAATATTTATTATTTTGGGTTTTTGTTTTATTGTATCTCGGAATTGGATTTGTATATTACAAATTCAGACCAAAGACAAGATTATTTTAATTAAGCATATAGACTTCATAATTAGTTAAGTCACTTCATTTAGTAAATGAAAGAGAAATAAACGCCATTCGGGTGGAAACGTAAACATAATTGAATTTACACTTTTTGAAACAAATTGCAAATAGAAAAACAAACTAATGTCAACAAGCACCTAGCCCATAACACACGCCTATGTTCACAGGCTGGCTGACGTGCACTTAGCGGGTTTTGCGCC
>CAYNHC010000462.1:0-2282 GCA_964396705.1 uncultured Paludibacter sp. | reverse complement strand
TAGCACTTAGTTGTACATCAGTGAACGGATTACCTTTTGAGTCACCATTAAGAACGATCTCATAAATACGCCATTTTTCAACTTTGTTTTGAGCCGAAATACTCAAAAAAGATAAAGAGACTGCCAATAATAGTATTAATCTACGCATAATTGTAATTGTTTAATAAATATCAATCCATATGAGATTCCTTCGGTACGGGCATCTAATTTTTAATATCCGAAATATATCCCAAAGAGACTCCTAGTTCAAAATAGATACAGTTGAGTTCTTCAAAAACATCGTGGTCTGCTTTGGTCAATTTCTTTTTTAGATAACAGATTTCTTTTTTTTGTAAAAAATTATTTTAAGAATTTCCAATAATCAAAATACAGTATATCGGTCTTGGCTTTTCCTTTAAAAACAAAATACAAATCGTGAATTCCTGAAACTTTTTTAACATCAATTGTCTGCAATGCCCATTTGTCATTGCCTCCCGCCATTGGCACATTTACGGTTCCGATTAACTCTCCGTCTTTAGTGTCCAATCGTATCTCCATTGAAACATTTCCGTTGTGCGTTGTGCCGATTCTTGTTGTCAATTTTGAAGCGCCTTTACGGAAATCCACCTCTTTTACTTTGATAAAAGCGTCATTGTATTTTGCCGTAATAAAAGTGCCGGCCACATTATCTTCCATCGACTTCACTCCTTCAGACCAGGCAATGGTTTCAGCTTCCGTTTTGACATAAGGATTTAACGAATTTAAACTCTGTTTAATACCTTCTGTCATATTCATTTGCACGATCGAACCATTTTTATTAAACTTGGCTTCTTCTACACAAACGGAACGGGTAAAACCGCCACCACCCGGCAATGCACCATTGTGATAGAAAAAATAGCTCTTTCCCTTAAAATCAATTATGCCAGGATGATTGGTAAAAGAACCTCCTTGTGTAGGCATCACGACACCTTGATATTTCCACGGTCCTGTTATACTTTTACTGGTTGAATAACCAATATGTTCCGGTATTGGCCCTGCGGCAAAAAATAAATAATACAGACTATTGCGTTTATACAACCATGGTCCTTCCTCATAAGTGGTAGGTCTTATATCATTTTTTTCTCCTTCGCGTTTACCAAAAGATTCTATAGTATTGGGTATTTCTTTAACTTCACCCGAATAGGATATCATGTCCTCATTCAGTTTTACGTAATACAAGCCGGGATTTCCCCAATACAAATACGCCTGACCATCCTCATCAATAAATGGGGTAGGATCAATATCGTTCCAGGGATGATGATCGATAAGTTTCTTGCCAATAGGATCCTTAAATGGACCGTAAGGACTATCTGAAACCAAAATGCCTATACCTCCGCCATGCATGGGACAGTATAAATAAAATTTACCATCTCGTTCAATACACTGAACTGCCCAGGCACCATTATCCTGCTTTGCCCAACTAAAATCTTTAAGGGAAGCAACTACTCCGTTATCTGTCCAATTGACCATGTCGGTTGATGTATAAAGCGACCAATTGAGCATTTTAAAGCCCTTGCCATCGGCATTGGCATCGTCTTCATCATGGCTTGTATACAGGTACACTTTACCATTATGCACCATTGGTGCCGGATCTGCCGAATACTTGGTTTGCACAATAGGATTTTGTGCTTCTCCTATGGAACAATTTAAAATAGTTATAAGTGTCGCTATAAGTTTATAGGTATGTTTCATTTTAGTTATTTACTTTATTAATATTTAATTCTAAACCAGTCAAAATCAACATGCCCACCGGTATTTTTTGTTGCATAGTTAAACAAGCCAAAACGGTACCCCATAAAATGTGGGATGTCATATTTCATTTTCAATATATTTCCAATAGGATTCCACACTTTTCCATCTAAGCTGTACGAGAATTTAGCTTCGTCTTTCCCATTAAGAGCGTAAAGGCTAATAGCTTCATCGTTCATGCCGGTAAAATCGCAATCGATTCTGAAATAAATTTGGTCTTGATCCAATGGAATTCGCTTTACTTCGACAGGTTTATCATTATCAGTAGTGATCATTACTATCGACTTTTGACCCGCGTTAATTTTAACCCCCACTAATCCATACTTTTTTTGGAGAACTGAGAATCCGGCAAAATCACCATCTTTCATTTTGGAAACATCCAGAGCAACAGAAGCTGAGCTGGTTGGACCAATAGTGCGTTGTGTAAGTGTGTTTCTGGCCTGAAGAAAATCAGCGTCGATTCCTCCTGTTTTGAGACGCAGGAATCCTTTTCTTTCAGTTACAGACCACAGCGC
>CAYNHC010000461.1:0-2284 GCA_964396705.1 uncultured Paludibacter sp. | reverse complement strand
TGATATTTTGTTGTACGAAATTATAATATTCACCCGTCAGGTCTGAAACAAAGTTCTCAATCGTTAGTCGCGAATTTAATTCTCCTTTTTGCTGCAATTCTTTCAGTCGCGCGTAATTTGTATTCACATTAAAACCGTCAAAAACAGTCCAGTTAAGAAAAACGCCGGCATCAAGACCTGAGTTGTTAATACCATTTGAAATAATAGTTGCACTTCCATCGGCCGAAAATTGTTTCACATTATTAATTGATCCCGAATATCCTGAGTTAAAATCAACTGTAGGTAAAAATCCGGCATTTCCTATGGTCAGGTTATTGTCAGAAATTTGCTGATTATTTTGTGTGATTTTAATTTCCAGATTCCGTTCCAATCCGGTTTCGATACAACGCTTCAAATCGTATTTTTCCTGCGCCTGCACGAATACTGAAACGAAAAAAATAACTACTAAACATAGATATATAGTTTGATTTCTTTTATTTAGTATGAATTTACAAATATTCATATTGTATTTTTTAATTGATTATACTAATTTAATTCCCCTTCAGGGGTTAGGGGTTTCTGTTTGTTGAAATAAACATGTACATAGCAGGTACTACAAAAAGAGTAAGAAAAGTGGAAACCAACATGCCCCCGATTACTGCAACACCCATGGATATTCGAGAGTTAGCACCTTCTGCATTTGCAAATGCCAACGGTAATAAACCGAGCATGGTCGAAAAACTTGTCATTAGAATCGGACGCAATCGTTGAATCGATGCGCCTTCGATAGCCGATTTTTTATCCATTCCTTTGGCCTGCCGCTGGTTGGCAAATTCCACAATCAAAATACCGTTTTTTGCCACCAATCCTATGAGCATAATAATACCAATCTGACTGAAAATATTCATTGAAATATCGCTAAAATACATAAAAATTAATGCACCTGCCACAGCCAATGGAACGGTAAACATAATGACAAAAGGATCTTTGAAACTCTCGAATTGAGCTGCCAGAATTAGAAAAATAAGCACCAGAGCCAATACGAAAGCAAACATCAAACTGGATGAACTTTCGCGGAAATCCTTCGAATCGCCCGATAAAGCTGTACGGAAACTTTCGTTCAATGTTTCTTTGGCTATGCGATCCATTTCGTCCAATCCACTTCCAATGGCAACTCCGGGTGCAAGTCCGGTAGATACAGTGGCCGAACTGAAACGGTTGTATCTGTACAATTGAGGTGGCGCAACCGATTCTTTCAATTCAACCAAATTGTCGAGCTGAATCATTTCGGTTTTATTATTTTTTACATAAATCGATTTCAGATCAAGCGGCGAGTTGCGTTGTTGCCGGTTAATTTCACCCAAAATCTGATATTGTTTCCCGTTCATGTAAAAATATCCCATGCGCTGACCACTTAATGCATATTGAAGTGTTTGCCCAATATCACGGGTACTTACACCGAGCAGTGTGGCTTTATCTCTGTCGATAAGCACACGGGTTTCGGGTTTGGTGAATTTCAGATTGACATCGGCCATGATGAACATGGGACTTTCGTTCACTTTTTCCATAAATTTTGGAATAAACTCCTGCAAAAGTTCAATGTTCGGCGCTTGTAATACGTATTGAATGGGCATACTTGTTCGCCGTCCGCCAAAAGTAGATTGCTGCTGCACAAAAGCACGGGCTTCTGTTTCGGATTTTACAGCTTTCGAGAGATTGTCGGCAATTTCCATTTGACTGCGTTCGCGGTCTTTTAAATCGGGTAGAATAATACGAATCATTCCCCAGCCACTTCTCGATATGTTAACATTTAATTTACGTTCAGGAGCAACAGAATCAACAATCTCAGCTATTTTAGTATTGTAATCTCTTGTAAATTCGAAAGTTGCACCTTCAGGAGCCGAAGTGCGTATGGTTATTAGCGATCTGTCTTCGAGTGGTGCCATTTCGGCAGGAATGTTATTCCACAGTAAAAATATAAGTAAAATTGTAACCCCAATAATAGGAAATACCAATACTTTGTGTTGAATAAAATAATGCAAAGCTCTTTCATACACATTGTTCATCCCGTTGAAAAAGGGTTCTGATTTTCGGTAAATCCAGTTGTGTTTTTCTCTTCTTTTGAGAAATTTGGTCGACAACATGGGTGTAAAAGTCAGCGCAACAAGAGCAGAAATAATTACAGCTCCTGAAACAACTATACTGAATTCGCGGAATAATCGCCCCGTCATTCCTTCGAGAAAAACAATCGGAAAAAATACAGCGACCAACGTAATTGTTGTTGAAACCACAGCAAAGAAAATCT
>CAYNHC010000460.1:0-2298 GCA_964396705.1 uncultured Paludibacter sp. | reverse complement strand
ACTAAGATCAATACCAACAATTCCTTCCGGGTTAAATACTTCGCCTACCATGGCTCCACCGGTTAGTTTCGACTGTATTGAATCAAATGCCAATAGTTTTTCAGGAGAATTAATACCGGCACTTTTCAGAGTAGTTGCATCAATTTTGTTACCGGCTTGCGATTCGAGTTGATTTTTAATATTCTCGGAAAGAATCAAGTTTAAACGTTGTTCAATTGGATTGGTACGTTCGGTACGGATTAAAAATGCATCGCGTGAATTTGCATAAGCATTTATACCTCCGGCTCGTTTCAGTACGTCCGATATACGTTCTGCTTTATTAATTATATTGTAGTTACCCGGATAGAGTACCTCACCATCTACTCTGACCATACGTATTGGCTCATAACCCGAAATAGTACGTACAATAATCTGATCTCCGTTTTCGAGTAATACATTTGTTGACCCTTCTTTAAAATTAAGATCTTTATCAAGAGCAAATTTCATAACAGTCGATTTGCGGTTGGTTAGCATCAAACTGTCGGGATTTTTTTGAATTCTAATCAGTTCTACTGAATCGGTCAAAGCCATCTCTGAGAATCCTTTAGCCCTGAAAATAAGATCTTTGAGTGTAATATTTTCAATAAGTGGAAATTTTCCGGGTGACTTTACAGCTCCCCAAACCGATACAGATTCTCCTTCTCTATATTCAAATAAACTACCAATATCAATTCGGTCGTCTTTTTGCAGTGAAATATCGGGAACTTTTCCTGAGAGTACATCTCCCAGGTTAAAACCTATTATTTCGGGAATTCTGTTTTCCTTTTTTCGGGTTAAAGTGGCTACATTCAAATAGGCATCTTCTTTTACGCCATCAGCTTTTGCAATAAGCTGTGTAAGTGTCAAACCATTTTCGAGTGCATAAGCGCCAGGACGATAAACTGAACCGCGAATATCAACACGATTATCATATTTTTTATATTTATTCCAAATGAAAATTGAATCTCCCGATTTTAAATAAAAGGAAGGAAACAACTTTTCATCCACATCCACCACTGTTTTTTCCTTTGCTGTCAGACGCATCACCGTAATTTTACCTGTAAATGCGTCATCGGCAAATCCTCCAGCATAATTAATCAGTTCTTCAACTGTTTCTTGTGGTAAAACTTCAAACTTTCCGGTATGTTTTACTCCTCCAAAAATCGTTGTTCTGATTCCGTATGGTTCAATTTTAATTATATCATCATCTTGTAAAACTACATCCCCTTCAAGAACACCTTTGGTTATGAAGTTATATATATCGATATTGGCAATCGTCTTCCCTGCTCTGATAACTTTAATTAACCTCATTGATCCTACTTCATTAGGTCCTCCACATACATACAAAGCATTGAAGGCAGTAGCAAGTGAAGGCAGGGTGTAAGTTCCCGGCCTGACAGCCTCGCCAATGATTGTAACCCGAATGCTTCGGATATTACCTAACGTTACATTGACGTGTGTTTCGCCACTGCCAACACCCATATAAACTTTTGCAATCTGACTCTTTATATTACGTGTAGCACTTGCAATGGAGGTGCGACCAACTTTAATTATCCCTACGCTGGGAATACGAATAGTACCATCGGCTGAGACTTTAAGTTTGTAACTTGCATCGTATAGCCCCGATATATCTACATTCAATTCATCGTTGGCTCCAAGAATATAATTTTGTGGAGTGGGAATATTCAGGTTGGGTTCAAAAGTCAGATTTTTTTTGGTGAACAACTGCGATCCAAAAATTCCACTTTTATTTATATCGATATCATTATCTATACTATCGACAACTATACGCTTTTCATAACTATTTTCGTTTGCAGAAGCAGTTTTAGTGATTGAACTTCCGCTAATGTATTTTTTATACATTTCGATTTGTTCGGGGGTAAGTTTAGATAAATCCTGTGCTATCAAACTACCCGCAACTAACAATGAAATAAAAAGAAGTCGAAATCTATTCATATAAAATTGATTTACAGTTATTTATTATATACATTTCATACACGTTTATATAAAAAAATAAATTTTATAAAAGCTATAAAACACTCTTATAAAACTTAATAACTAACTTTCTTATTTATTATCGATTATGTAAAAGTTTTCCAAATTCATTTGTGATAAATGTTGTTTCAAAAATTACATTATAATCCATAATAAAAAACAGTATAAAATTCGTTTTATTGTATAAAATGACAAATATATTTATAATTATCTTAAAAAAATGAATTGAGAGTAATTAGAAAAGAAATTGATTTCTTCACACCTTACATTATTTGTTTATTATAT
>CAYNHC010000459.1:0-2304 GCA_964396705.1 uncultured Paludibacter sp. | reverse complement strand
CAATTAAATTTCGGAGAACAGCGCTTGGCTTAATGATTAATAATGTTTTTTCCATACAATTAATAGCCCCCTAAATCCCCCGAAGGGGGATTTCTAAGACCAAGTTTATAAATTTTATAAATTTTATTTGTTAAATACCACGCTCTTTAAGTCCCCCTTCGGGGGATTTAGGGGGCTGTTGAACTATTTCGGCCAATCTTGCTTCAACCAAATTTTTTATATCTTTAATTCCTTCGTTCATAGCTATTAACTCATCTCTCGAAGGCTGGCGGTAACCAAAACCATCGATAGAGCAAATGGCTTCGAATTTTCCTACAAGTATGCAAGTTTGTTTTACTGACACAGGAAGTTCCGGTTCAAACTGCAAAGCTTCCTTATACATGGCTATGGGCATGTGATGTGTTGCATTCCAGTCGTAACGCGCAAGAAGTGCAATAAAATATTTTTCGACACTCATAACTGCCAACTGATAAAGCAAATCGTTATCGAACCTGGAATTTTCATTGCCAACACTTTTGCTAAAGGTTGAAAAATAGCCATTTGCATACTTTAGACTCGATTTTGCAAGTTCAAACATCTCTGTATCAAGTATAATTATTTCCGTTGACATATTATTTAATATTTTAAAATGGACAATTCTTTATCAATGGTTCTGATATATTCCTGAGTATATAAATCAAAAAACTCCTTTTTCGAAATCGTTCTTTTTACTTTTTCCGAGCTTCGTTTTACTAAATCAAGCAAACGAGTGCTAAATTCATCATCAAATAATAATCCCGATTGTTGCATAAAAAATTCTAAAGTAGATTTCCCGCTGTGCTTTCCAATTAAAAACTCTGCTTCTTTACGTCCAATTTGATCAGCAGCAAGCAATTGATAAGTGCTACGGTTTTTCATTAAACTATTGGTATGAATGCCACTTTCGTGACTAAATACCATTTTTCCAGTGACAGGTTTGCTATCTCCCAATTTTCGTTTTGACACGGCAGCAACATAATCACTCAATTCCTGAAATTTAATCATATTCAACCCACAATTCACTTTTGAACTCATTTCCAATGCCATAGCCACTTCTTCCATCGGGGCATTACCAGCACGTTCGCCCAATCCATTTACCGTGGTACTCAAACAATTAGCTCCTGCCAAAAATGCGGCAATAGTATTTGCTGTAGCCATTCCTAAATCGTTGTGAGCATGAATCTCGAGTGGAAAATCCTTATCAATACTTCTGATATTCGTAATCAAATCAAAAGTTGTCATTGGATTAAGTATGCCTACAGTATCAGCCAATCGAACACGGGAAGCACCAAACAAGATAGCAGCAGATATAAACTCCTTCAAAAAATTTATTTCAGCACGCGATGCATCCTGAGCTCCAATTGTCACATATTCAAAATTTATAGATGCAATGTCAATCATTTCGCGCAATTGAGACATAACCCACTCGGGACTTTTATCCATAACCTGCATCAAAATAGTTGAAACTGGAAATGATAAATGAATTCCATTTGTTCCCGATTTCGTTGCACACAGAATGTCGGTTTTATTAGCTCTGCACCAGGCCAACGTTTTGAAATCGAACCCAATATTACAAATAGTACGAATATCGTTTATCTCCTTTTCGCCCATTGCAGGTGTGCCGATTTCAATTTCAGGCACACGCACATCATCCAGCAATTCAGCAATACGAATTTTCTCTGCAAGCCCAAAAACAACGCCCGGAGCTTGTTCTCCATCGCGAAGGGTGGTGTCGATAAAATATGGAAGACCCCTAACCCCTAAAGGGGAATTGAAGTTACTATCGTCTCTTATATTTTCTTTTCTAATCATAAACATCTTATTTTTAAAATTATCAATACAAATAGTTCTTTTTTCCCTTCAGGGGTTAGAGGCTATCTTCTCTTACTCCCCTTTAGGGGTCGGGGGTCAATCTGCTATCGAATATTTCTCGCACAACTCTCCTTCTTCGAGTGCATCGAGAATTTCGTCAATCACACTTTCGCCGGTTACGCCACCGTACCAATAGTTGTTCGGTTGCACTACCACCACCGGTCCCTGTGAACAAACGTTCAAACAAGCTGTGGTGGTTACTACTACATCCAATCCGCGATCAGATGCTTCTTCGGCAATATACTGAAGCAAATTGGTTGCTCCTTTTTTGTTGCATGCTCCCTGAGCATCGCCAGCCACGCGGTACGAGTTACATACCAAAATGAGGTACTGAGGTTTTTTCATCTTTATATTTTTTAAATTTACTATTTTTTCATTTACCATTTACTATTTATTAGTACCACTTCTTATAAT
>CAYNHC010000458.1:0-2308 GCA_964396705.1 uncultured Paludibacter sp. | reverse complement strand
AAATTAGATTTACACACCCCTACCCCTCTCTTTGTAGTTCGTAGTTCGTAGAAATTAGATTCACACACCCCTACCCCTCTCAAGAGGGGAATTTGCCCCGTTCGTGGTTCGTAGTTCGTAGAAATTTGATTCACACACCCCTACCCCCATAGCCGTCAGGTTAAGGATATAAATTAAAGGATATTAACATATTAAGGTTGATAAAAAGTAAAGAATAGACATAAAAGAAGAAGAGAGTTTCAATAAAATAGCAATTCACCAAAACGGCTATAAAATGAAACTCTCTAAAAAAAGCAGTAACAAAAATAAGATTATTTCAATAATCCAAAAGTTTTTTGATATAGAAAAAATAGAAGCTACTGCAAGAGCAAGCAATTTTGTGCAGCGAAAACGCAAACTTGGTTCAGTAATCTTTTTTTTTCAGTGTGTTTTTGCTTATCAGAAAGAAGGCACACATAGTTTAGAAGATTATTGCAAGGAAGCTTTTAAGGAAGGCATAAGCATAAGAAAACAAAGCTTACAGGGTCGATTTAATGTTTATGCAGTGGAGTTTATGAAAAGTATGGTGGCATATGCATTGTCAATAAAATTAAGAGTGGGTGAAGTAAATACGCGCTTAAAATTTGGACGGATTATAATAGGAGATTCAACTATATTTCAGCTACCACCCAAGTTTTCGAATAAATATAGAGGTAGTGGCGGAGGAGCTTCGCAAGCAGCAGTTAAAGTTCAATATTGTTATGATTTGCTAAGTCAGCAAATAATAGATGTATCGGTTTTAGAAGGGATAATTCCAGACTGCTCTTATGCTTTGCAGGATATACAGAAGGGAGATTTAAGAATAGAAGATTTGGGTTACTTCAGATTGCAACGACTAAGAGATATTCATGATGCGGAAGCGTTTTTCTTAAGTCGATTAAAATTTGGAATTAAAATTTATGTTTTGAAAGATGGTATATATAAGAGCTTTGATTTATTGAAAGAAGTTAAAAAGATGAAGCAAGGGATAATAACAAGTGCAGAAGTATATATTGGAGAGAAAGAAAAGTTTCCGGTACGTTTAGTGTTAGAGAAAGTATCAGTGGAAATTGCAAATGATAAACGAAGAAGACTAAAGACAGATAAACAAAATAAAAGAAAAGCAATTAGCAAAGAAAGATTGGTGTTTTGTGATGTTAATGCTTTTATAACAAATTGCAATGAAGAACAACTTCCAAATAGTTTAATTCGTCAATGTTACAGTCTTAGATGGCAAATAGAAATAATATTCAAAGCATGGAAATCAATTTTCAAAATAGATAAAGTGAAAGATATGAAACTGGAGCGATTTGAATGTCTGCATTATGGTTGTTTAATGCTTATAATAACAAGCACTAACCTACTTATGTTTTATAAACAGCGGTATTTAAAGAAATATAATAAAGAAGTAAGCGAACTTAAATTTTACAAATTAATAGCCAACTTACATGAAGAATTAAAAATGGTGCTAAAAAAGACAAAGCCAAAAATATCAATACTGATGGAACAAATTGATTTAATGATTGAAAGATTTTGTATCAAAGAACAAAAGAAAAATAGACTAAAACCATTGAAAATACTGACAAATTTATCCTTAACCTGACGGCTATGGGGGTTAGGGGTGTGTAAGCTCCGTAGGAGCGTAATAACAATGACCATTCCCGCGCTGGCGCTAAGCTCCAGCTTAGTGCCTAATATTCTCGTAGCCTCTGGCTACACACCTCTTCTACGAACTACGAACTACATTCTACGAACTACGTAATTTGCCACGAACAACGAACTACGAACAACGAACTAATATCTCGAATTGTGGGGGGACATCCGACAGCAGATTGGGTGGGAGAATTGCCGAGCAAGCATACGCGAGTGATATTTCACCTCACTGACGGGAGTACGTTGTATTTTAATGACCAACGATTGTTTGGATGGGTGAGAATAGTTGATAGGCAAAAGTGGATAGGGTATAGGGATGGAATGGCGCCGGATGTGGTGGATGATACTTTTACCGTAGACTACTTAAAAAAAGCTCTTCAATCCTCAAGGCGGGCAGTTAAATTGGTTATTTTAGATCAGGATAAAATAGGCGGGATGGGGAATATTTACGCAAACGATGCGTTATATATTGCAAGCATTCATCCAAATATACCTTCAAATCAATTAAAAATGCATGCGGTAATAAAGTTGTATCAGGCTATGAAACAGGTGATTGAAGCGGGAATTGTTGCGGGAGGAGCAAGTTATAGCCACTTTGTGGACACTCAGGGTTTGGGAGGACATTACCAGGATCAAT
>CAYNHC010000457.1:0-2314 GCA_964396705.1 uncultured Paludibacter sp. | reverse complement strand
CATTTTCCGGACAAGTTTTCGGATTGTTGAATTGCGAAGCGAGCGGTTCATGGTATTGTTCCACAGCATTACTACCTGTGTGTGTACGATTAAAGCCCACTCCATCGGCAGCAGCCTGATGATAATATGGCGGTGTCCAGTCGGCTCTCATTCCTTTAGGTGCCCACCACGGACCAGGACCGTAATGTTCATCGGCCGAGAAAATGTGATGGAAGCCAAGTGGCATCATGTAATTTACCACCGCTTCGCGACTATCCAGCAGCATTTGTTTAACCGGAGCAAGAAAATTATTGTTCCAATCTGTATTCTTTACATTGGCAGTGTTACCGAAAGTCAGTTTTATCCATTCATCGGCTATCTGAGCACTTGTTATCTGATTGTCCCATGCCTGACGACCAAAGGCATACCAGTTGGATTGAGCAATATCATGTCCGCACCAGTTGGCATCCAGACCAATATTGGAAACTCCGGCAATCGCTGTATATTTTTGAGTGTAAATACTTCCGTCGGTACATTTAGCCACTGTGCTGCCCTGTCCCTGCTGATAAGTATCGCTTTTGAGCAATTCCTCCCACATTGGTGCCAAGAAAGCCATGTGAATGGAATGTCCCAAATATTCCTGCGTAATCTGGAATTCGGCCATTACCGATGTTTTTTTCATCGCGCCAAAAAGCGGACTGAACGGTTCACGTGGTTGGAAGTCAATCGGTCCGTTTTTCACCTGAATAATTACATTGTCACGAAACTGTCCATCCAATGGCATAAATTCATTATAAGCCTGTTTTGCTCGGTCTTTATCACTTGGGCTATACACAAAGGCGCGCCACATCACAATTCCACCAAAAGGTTTCAACGCATCAGCCAGCATATTGGCTCCATCGGCATGGTTACGACCGTAATCCTGTGGGCCAGGTTGACCTTCGCTATTGGCTTTTACCAAAAAACCTCCAAAATCGGGAACAATCTGATAAATCTCTTTCACTTTTGCATTCCACCATTTTATTACATCCGGATTCAACGGATCGGAATTTTTAAGTCCTCCCGTTTGCGCCGGAGATGAAAATTTGATGGACAAGTACACCTTTATTCCATAAGGACGAAGCACGGCTGCAATCTCTTTTACTCGTTTAAGAATTCCGGGTGTAAGCATATCCGGAGAAGCATTTACGTTATTCAACACCGCACCATTTATACCTATTGAGGCGTTTGCACGGGCATATTCTTTCCAAAGTTGTTTTTCCTGTTCGGTAGGAGCTAAAAGGTTTTTATCTTTTCCCCAGAAAATGGAAAGTCCGGCATATCCACGCTCAATTGTTCCATCCAGATTGTCCCAATGATTCAATGTACGAACCTGATATGAAGGATTGTATATTTTTTCCGCAATCGGCTCGCCTGTTTGCTGGCGACGCAATAATTCGTATGCTCCATAAAGCAAACCGGCAGGCGTATTAGCCTGAATGGCATTCGCGCTTAGTTTAAATCCATCGGTTTTAATTGTTTTATACTTTTTGATTTTTAATGTGATGGTTGCTCCATCCTGTCCCTGCCATCCGTCTTTCAGTTCCTGAACGGCTATGGCTGTGGTAGCTGATTTGTCAGAGGAAACCACTGTTACATTTCCTGTGTTTTTGTTTCGTAACCAGAGATTATGTCCATCTTCGGCATGAAGACAATTTCCTGATATTACTAAAATTAAAAGAATGATTCTGATTTTCATATATATTTGATTTACATTGATATTTACAACACCTTAATATTGATAGCTCTCAAGTCTTTAGCATCAGAACTATTCCCGTACAAAACTTCATACTCTCCTGCTACTACATCCATTTTGCCTGTTGCACGATTGAAAAACTCAAATGAAGTATATGGTAAATTAATAATAGCCTGCGCTGTTTTACCAGCTGAAACATCTACCCGTTGAAATCCTTTCAATGTTTTCAAAGGACCATCAATGTCATTTACCTTCCGAACGTAAACCTGTACAATTTCAGTTCCGTTGCGTTTGCCTTTGTTCGAAACAGGAATGGTTAGTTCCACCGATTCATTGGCTTTAATTGTAGTGCTGTTGATTTTGGCATTACCGATTGAAAAGGTGGTGTAACTCAACCCAAAACCAAATGGAAATAACGGATCGGACATATAACGATAGGTGCGACCTTTCATAGAATAATCTTCAAAATCAGACAGTTGTTTTATGTTTTTGTAGAACGTAATGGGAAGTTTACCCGATGGATTATAATCGCCAAAAAGCACATCGGCCACAGCCTGTCCGCCCGATTCACCACCATACCAGGCCTGAAGAATGGCATCG
>CAYNHC010000456.1:0-2317 GCA_964396705.1 uncultured Paludibacter sp. | reverse complement strand
CTTTAAATCCGTTTTCGGCGTTCTTTCTGCAAACAACTGCTGCAAATCAGACATTAAATTATGACGATGCCGGTTTAACAAACTTAACATCACATACAGTTGGGTCATCTTCTGCGCCAGCATTTAGAGTTTCCATTATGCTGTCGCAAGATGCAAAAACCGATGCAACCACTATAAACCTTGAAGAGAATGCAGCAACAGAATATATAAAAGGTGAAGATGTAGTAAAAGTTTCAAATTCAAGTAGCACAGCTCCTCAAATCTATACAGAGGCAGAGGGCGCATGTTCAGCATTGTCAATTAACACTATGCCAATGAATACAAATAGGGTTAATTTAAAGGTGAGATTTGGCAAATTAGGTTTAAATACAATAAAACTGATTAATGCTGAAAAAGCAATTGGGTTTAATACAGTAACGCTTGTTGATACCGAAACCACTATCCAAACAAACTTGCTTAAAGATAGTTATTCGTTTGAGAATACCGCAACCGGCGAAAGCAGCAGATTCTATATTCAACTTTCGCAAACCGGGAATACAGGTTTAAATGAGTTTTCGAATGATAATATAAAAGCGTTAGTAAAAGGAAACGAAATTCAATTGACTGGCATAGATGGTAGGCCACGAGTAAATATTTACGATTTAGTTGGGAAAACAATTGGTGTGTATCAATCGGTTAACAATAACGAGTCGATACGGATCAATAAGCAAGGTATATACTTTATAGATGTTTTAAGTGATTCACAACATTCAACGGTTAAAGTTATTATCAAATAATCATCAAGTTTAACTAATGTATAAATCAAAAAAAATGAAAACGAATAAAAGAACATATATAGCCCCTGCGTTGGAACGAATAGTGTTAGACAATGAAATATCGCTGATTCTTGCATCTGGTGACGCAGTACCTGTTATTAACTTTGGGGATCCGGGAGAAGATTGCACACAAAATTTCATAAATGCTCCTGATCATTTCAATAACAATCCTTTTGCGTAAGCAAACCAAATTTAGAATATTCGGCAAATGAGATAAAGAAAGTGCTTTTTAAGAATTCAATTGGCTCAAAAATTTTATAAGAAAGAGACAATCATATTAAATGGTTGTCTCTTTCTGTTTTTCAACTTCAATAGTCAAATATCAAGGATTCAATTTCATCTTTGACTATTTTTATAATTTTCTTGCCCCAAAGGTATCGCCCTGATTTATATCACCGGTATTATAGCCTTTATTAAACCATCTCATACGTTGCTCAGATGTACCGTGAGTAAAAGATTCGGGCACAATGTAGCCTTGCATTTGTTTCTGAATATTATCATCACCAACTGCATTAGCTGCTTGCATTGCTGATTCCAGATCACCTTCTTCCAACTCAATAATTTTCAACTCCACAGCCTGACGTGCCCATACTCCGGCATAAAAATCAGCCTGCAATTCCAAACGAACCGAAAGATCGTTATACTCTTTCTGACTCACACTTCCTCTTTTCTGATCTAAATAATCGGTATAACCCAACAAATTTTGCACATGATGTCCCACTTCATGCGCTGTAACATAAGCCATGGCCAACTCCCCTGGAGCTTTAAACTTACTTGACAACTCATAAAAAAAGGACAAATCGATATAAACTTTTTCGTCAGCCGGGCAATAAAACGGTCCTGAAGAGGCAGTTGCTCCGCCACAATCTGAAACTGTTTCGTCGGAAAATGTTACAAATGTAGGTTTTCGATATTGCTTACCCAGTTGTGAGTTGAAAATTTCAGTCCACACATCATTTGCACTATTGAATACCCCTAATGAAAACACTTTCAAATCTTCATTTTCGGTTGCTTTTGCTTCATCAATCTGCTCACCTCCACCTGCAGGAAGTGTTTGATTTACAACATTTAATAATTGTGAAGGATCCTGATTTAACACTAAAGCGATAATAAAAACCACAATAGTTCCAATTCCTCCTAAAGCAGCACCTTTGCGAACCCTGCCCCGTCTGTCTTCGTAATTCGATTGATCGTCGTTTCTGTTAATCCATTTCATAAGTTTGAAGTATTAAATTCATGGCACGTATATTATAAAATTTCAGCTACATATCAGTTTACAAAAATCAATTTGCAATGAAATATTACGCAAATAAAGTAAAGATATGTGATAAATCAAAACATACTATAGAGAATTATTGAAATTACATTAAACTGATAGAGTAAACAAAAGGTGGTGGAAATATTCCGCAGAATAATTTGTTTTGATTGACTATAAAGAATAGTGTAAACTTGGGGAATTTTTTTCTCGTTTTAAAACAAATTTGGTGCAATGTTGGAAATTT
>CAYNHC010000455.1:0-2332 GCA_964396705.1 uncultured Paludibacter sp. | reverse complement strand
CTCGACAGGAAAACCGCCCGCAGTCGGCAACTGCATATAGTTCCGTCCGTTAGCGTTCAGTTTAAGGCGCTACCCATATTTGAGATGGTCGTTCAAATTCCTTACAGCCTACACTTGCATCTGTATGATAATCTTCAACTCGATTATTATTTGGTTGTTTATCGCATCTGATAGCATAATGCACTTGACAACCAGCAATTATCACATGATTGTTTTCACTCCCGACCTTTGCGAACCAATTAGAACTATTTCGATTGGTTTTTAATCCAAGAAATGTATCTTCGATTATTTCAACTTCACCCCAAACTGCCCTGTATAGTTTTCCATCTGGAGCTAAAAACCAAGCATCTGTTGTTATTAAATATTTCCCTTTCATATTACTATTATAAATGATTACTAAATAAAAACCGAAACGCTAACAAAAACTATATGTCAATTGGGGTTTCGGTGCGGACAAGAATGTTCGCAGCCCGAAACAACAGCCGTTGGGTTCGACAGGAAAGCAACCCACAATCCCCAACTGCATATAGTTCCGTACGTTATAGCCAATTTAACAAAGACAGTGCAAATGATTGTTTATAGAGCAAAAATAAATTCATTAAGACCAAAATCGGAGCTTAAACTTTTGCTTAAGAAGAAAATGGTTTCAAGTGAGGAGCAGAACAAATTCTACTTCTTCCCTTTCTGTTTATTCTCAAAGGACTTTCAAATGGACTTTAAACGCTCATTGACAATCTTATTCTTTGGAGAGTTCAATGACAATGATTTTAAATTAAAAACCGCAAATATTGTTTTCTCAACGAGGACAAATTTGCCCTTATTAATAACTGGGACAGTTGACGAGAATGTAATTAATTTGACTTATTCTGTTCCGTTGTATGCAATCTTGACAATGACAGTATTTTCATTGACAGTTTATTTACTTGGACATTTCAATGGCGACTTTGAAATGCTATCATTACTGGTTGTTGGACTATTCATTATCATGTATTTAATTAAAATAATGAGGATACATTTTGCATTCAAAAGGATTTGCTGAAAATTTGAGAATTGAAAATGAAAACTGGCTATAACAAAAACTATATGTCAAGTCTGGCGGCGGAGGGCGTGCGTTGTGTCGTTCTCGCATCAGCAACGTATCGGTCGACAGTCGGTCGCTCCGAATTCCAGCCCTGCATATAGTTCCGTCCGTTATGTGTAACCTTAAAAAACGACAATGGGACAATTAAAATATCCTAAGACAAATTCGACAGCTAAAGTTGGTGTAGATTACATACGCACAATTGTGGACCATCATAATTGTATTTTTCAAGAAATTGACACAAAAAATGATTTAGGAATTGATGCTATTATTGAAATTATCAAAGACGAAAAGCCTATTTCTAAGTTTGTTGCAACACAAATAAAATCAGGAAAAACATATTTTAACATGAAGAAAAATGTTTGCAAAATTCCTGTAAAAAATCACTTCAATTATTGGACAAGTCATCCCCTTCCCGTTTATGGTATCGTTCATATTCCAGAATTTGGTGATGCATATTGGGTAGATATAAAAAGCTATTTAAAGCATAACCCAAAAGCGACTGTAATTACATTCGAGAGAACTCTTGCAAATCAAATAAACAAGGACACCTTTTTTACAATATTTGTCCCGAGACTATTAAATGAAGTGCCTGACATTAATAACGACTTTGCAAAAGAACTATTTCAGTCTGAGAAACAAGATGAATTTTACTTGGGACTATATACTCTATATAAAAAGTTTGCGGACAAAAATGACACTTGGCAACTTTTTGTGGACTATTTTAGAAACCAGCCAATAGAAAGAATTCCTGATTTTTTGATTTACATTCTTGCTCATCTTCCTTGGCATCCAGACATATCCTACTTCAACGGGACAATGACTAATGAAGCGCAAGAATATGGTAAGCTACAATTGAAACAATTTGGTAAAACTGAAATTCTTAAATTATTAGAATTCATTGACGAAGAAAACTCAATAGCACGTGGGACATTAGGACAATCAGTAGAAGCAATTATTTCTATTATTCCAAACTTCGCAAATCATCTAAAAGAGATAATTCAGACAAAAGAATTGGAAATCCAATTAAGAGAGTTTGCTGCCACAATTTACGCAATGCATTTAGGGTCTGAAAGTTTAGAAGTTTTGAAAGAAATATCAGACGAAGAATCTTGGCTCATCCCTGAATTAGTAAAACATATTGAAGAGTTTGAAGAGTTTAACCCATATGCATAGACAAATAAGAAAGGCTACACATAACAAAAACTATATGTCAATTGCCGTTTCCGTGCTGACAACAAGCCATGTAGC
>CAYNHC010000454.1:0-2332 GCA_964396705.1 uncultured Paludibacter sp. | reverse complement strand
GCGATTGTATCGCGTGGGATAATTGTTGCCACACGATAGAATTCGTGCGGCAGCGGTGGGTGATACTGACCTAACAGGTTTTGAAAACCTGTTAGGTCTTGGAAGGAAAATCTATACACTTAATGAATATATCCGAAAGGTCTGAGCGGACAAATACCTATAGTCAATTTTGTTATGCTCTAAAGCACATTCAGTGGACAACGGTTTCACAAAATAATTTAATTCCCTTTCTTCTTACCGCTGTCTTTTTTCAGTTCAGCAGGTTTTTGTTGCAATACAGGTGTTGATTTATAGTTCCAGGTTTCTTCAAATTCCCAGTTGGCTTTCAGCGTTAGTTTTTTTGAATAATAAAACACTTCTTCGGGCTGAATTTTAGATAATAAGTCACCGGTATCCCATTTCCCGTTTCTGTTTTTATCAAGATATAATCTCAAATAATAATCTCCCGGTTTAAAATATTCAAACAGCACCCCTTTTTTTGATGCAGCCTTGGAAGCTAAAACCATATCTTTTGCATCCAACACCTGTATTACAGCCGTAGAATCATACTCTGCAAGCAACACCTTTACGCTCGAATATTCGTCCAAAGAACGGGTTTTGAACTGATTAGTGAATTTCTGGCTGCACTTATTGTAAATGCTGTAAAAAGCTGCCGAATCAATGGTTAAATCGTACATTTTTTCGGGTTCCCATTTATATTCAACCGCAAATGCCATTTTCGTTGAATCAATTTGTTTCCATTTGAATTTTAATGGCTTTAATATTGAATCTACCTTTTGCGAGAGTTTTATTTTCGATATATCGAAGCTATCCAATGGCATTTCAAACATTAAATTTATATTTTTGTATATATCAAAAGCAGGTGAAAGGTTTGAGGTGAATTTATAAATATTTGCTTCGATAACTGACTTCGAATTCGCCGGTTGTTTTGCTTTGGGATTCACTCTCGCTTTTTTCATCACTACACTAATCGTATCCGACTTGTACTCTTCAGGAGAACTTAATTCCGACAACTTATATTTTACAATCATATTGAGTGTATCTATGTTATAAACCATCGAATCTGTTATCCAATAAGTCAAACTATCCTGTGTAAGGTTTTTTTGTAAAAGGTATTTTCCATCCCATTCAAAATTAACCGGATCAATTTCCGGTAATTTTGACATTGAGGTATTGAAAAACAAACTGAATGCTTGGGGAATTTTCCGTTCGTTTTTCACCAACGACTGTCGCTTTTTGCTTTCTTTAAAATATCGCAATACTAAATCGTCAGGCAAAAAATGTGTACCCATAAAAGTCCTTACACTATCAACGGTAATGGAATCTTTCCAGATAGTATCCTTCATTTCCTCAATTCGAAACGTAGGGGTAACCATAGTATCGAGCATAGCCAGGTTTTCGCCGGACTGATAGAAATAATCCTGGTTCAAATCACTTAAAGCATACACTCTGTATTTACCCGCTTTCACATTATCAATAGTAAAACGCCCGTTTTCATTGGTTTTCCCAATTCTCAAAAATGGTTTTACACAAAAAACAGTATCATCATCTTCGCGGTAAATACCAACAATAACCCCTGAAACCGGATTCAGATCTTCGGCATTAATAAGCGTTCCCGAAACTTGCAATGTATCAATTTCATTACCTGTCGAAAATGAAAACCTGTAATCTTTAAGCGGATTTTTCTCATTCAAATCAACTATAGCATTTCCGAAATTGATAGTATAAGTAGTACTGTCGAGCAAATCTTCCATAAAGGTTACCGAAATAGTTTTCCCATTTCCTTTTACATCAGGTTGTTTGGACTGAGGTGGCGAGATTACCACGTTATCAGTCACTTTCTCAACCGAGATATTTTCATCAAACAATATATGCACTTCCTTTTTTCTGAAATTCAATGCACCGTTTAAAGGTACAGATTTCATAACTTTTGGAGGTGTTTCATCTTTTAATCCTCCTGTAGGACCCTGTGCTTTATTGGCACATGAATAAACAACGACGCCAATTATTATGATGGTAACTGAAATTAAAATCTTTTTCATTGAGAATTATGATACTTTGAATGTAAATTAAGTAATAGAAAACAATTGTTGATATGTTTTTAACACATAGTTCACAGTAGTTTTCAATATAAATAATAAGACTAAGAACAGCATATGGAACATCCCGAGTATCGGGATAATTCCCTACTATTCAAAAGTATTGTCAGATACTTTTACTATGTGAACTAAATCTTATTTTCATTATTTTTATATTATCTATTGTGTTTAAAAATATATGATTATCCACATAAAGACCTAAACTAAACCAATAGGGGTTTCACCCCTAAAAC
>CAYNHC010000453.1:0-2342 GCA_964396705.1 uncultured Paludibacter sp. | reverse complement strand
CGTGGCACCTGTGTCAAACTATAAAAATGTTGCCAAAGAGATTTAGGCTCTAATTGACGAATGTCATTGTTGTTCATTTTTTTATATTTATTTGAATAATTATTAATTTTTTCTTACATGCAAATATCCGTATTTTTTTTCAAATATTTTTTCAGAGAATACACTTTTTAATAATTTAAAGCGATATGAATAGGCATAAGCAAAAAAACAGGATTACAGGTATGTTTTTCTGAACATTAAATTCGAAATTCAACTCAATTCTTAGAAATGATTATTTATTCTATGAACTCGTCTTGACTTTTTTTGGACACAATAGTAACGCATAGTTTTAAATCAATAATAAAAATTTTCAATCACATGAGGCTGTCTCAAAAGTCTATTAAAGAAAATATTAACTTTCTATTTGTAAGAGTATTTTGAACGCTAAGACACGAAGTCGCTAAGACACGAAGAAAATAAGCCTCAGCGGCTTTGCGTCGTAGCGACTTAGCGTTCAAACAATACATTACTCACTTAAAACTTAAAATCTGTTATTTTTCAGTATTACAAATAAACTTTTGCGACAGCCTCATGTGCACCCTATCTTAAAAAACTACTATTGTGCGCAATATGTCTAAAGTCAAGATCACTTCTATTTGCAATTGACACATTTATTACAAAAACAGATTAAAGAAATATTTCTGTAATTAGTTGACCGAAAGCAATGAAATTTAAAATATAATTGGTAATTTTGCGGTCGAATTCAGGAGGAAAATATTTTATATTTTTTTGCATTATAAACACCTGAATCACTGAGCTTTGTATTATAATATAGAAAATTATCAAAATAAACTTATGCTTAAAAACACTTTTAAATTTGTTACTGCAGAAGAAGCTGCAAGTTATGTAAATCATGGAGATATCATCGGATTCAGTGGATTTACTCCTGCCGGTTGTCCAAAAGAAGTTCCTACAGCCATTGCTAAACGTGCAGAAATGTTTCATGCAGAGGGAAAGGACTTTAAAATCGGCATTTACACAGGTGCTTCTACAGGTGATTCTCTTGATGGTGCATTAGCCCGTGCTAATGCCATCTTGTTCCGCACTCCCTATCAATCGAACAAAGATTTGAGAAGTGCACTGAACGCTGAACGTGCACCTTATTTCGATATGCACTTATCTTCAATTGCACCTCATTTGCGTTTTGGTTTTATGCCAAAACCTAAATTTGCAATTATTGAAGTGTGCGACATGACCGAAGATGGCGAACTTATTCCCACAACCGGAGTAGGAATTTCACCTACTATCGCTCATCTCGCTGATTATATAATTATCGAATGGAATCACAATCATCCAAAAGAATTGCGTGGTTTCCATGATATTTTTGAACCACTTGACCCACCTCACCGTCTGCCAATGACTTTATTAAAACCATCGGACAGAATGGGAGTTCCATTTATAAAAGTTGACCCCAAAAAGATTCTTTGTGTAGTTGAAACACACCGCGACGATGAAGTTAGCGGCTTTACTCCTACCGATGAAGTAACAGATAAAATTGGTCAGAATGTGGCTAATTTCCTTGCCAATGAAATAAAATCAGGACGCGTACCTAAAGAATTTCTACCTATTCAATCGGGCGTGGGAAATATTGCAAACGCAGTAATGGCCTCATTAGGTACCAATCCTGAAATTCCTACATTCGAAATGTACACTGAAGTAATTCAGGACTCGGTAATCGACTTATTGAAGAATGGTAAAATTCGATTTGCAAGTGGCTGTTCTTTAACCATCACTACTCCGGTATTGAAAAGCATTTACGAAAATTTAGAATTTTTCCGCGATAAAATAGTATTACGCCCACAGGAAATGTCAAACAGTCCTGAATTGGCACGTCGTCTTGGTTTAATAACGATTAACACTGCCTTAGAAGCTGATATTTTTGGAAACGTAAACAGCACACACGTGTTAGGTTCTAAAATGATGAACGGCATCGGTGGATCGGCTGACTTTACCCGTAGCGCTTACATTTCTATTTTCACAACACCTTCAACGGCAAAAAAAGGAAACATCAGTGCCATTGTTCCTATGGTAAGTCACGTTGACCAAAACGAACATTCGGTAAATATAATCATTACCGAACATGGTGTGGCTGACTTACGTGGTAAATCTCCAATTCAACGCGCAGAAGAAATTATTGAAAACTGTGTAGCTCCTGAATACAAACAGATTTTACTTGATTATCTGGATCTTTCGGGTCCATGTCACACACCAACTAATTTGCAGGCTTGTTTTGGAATGCATACTCAGTTTATGAAAACCGGCAGCATGTTAGGAACCAACTGGGAAGATTTCAAATAAAACGA
>CAYNHC010000452.1:0-2347 GCA_964396705.1 uncultured Paludibacter sp. | reverse complement strand
CTCACAGTCCGGGTGGATTAACCTTACCTAATATTTCCATTTTGTACAATGATGGGAAAGCAGATATGGGAGCTTTCGAAACCGGATTAGCTACTACAGCAACGCTTTCGTTAATTTCAGGGAAAGCCGATCAGACCATTTTCACAGGAAATACAATTACTACAACTATTTACAAATGGGGTGGAGCAGCAACTGATGTAACTGTAAGTAATTTACCCGAAGGATTAACCGAAGTAAAAGATGCAACAGCTAAAACTGTAACCATTTCGGGGATTCCAACTGCCGAAGGAACTTACTCAGTTGTAAATGTAGGTGGTACTAATACAATTACTTTGACAGGAGTAATAAAAATCTCAACAGTTGCCGCTGCCACATTAGTCCTTACCGAAGGAAAAGCAGCACAGGAAGTGTTCTTTGGAAACTCAATGGTAAAAACCGTATTTACCTGGAGCGGTGGCGCAACTGATGTTACATACACGGCATTACCGGCAGGAATTACGGCTGAAAAAGACATGACAGCAAAAACACTTACTATTACGGGAATTCCAACGGAAGATGGTGCATTTTCAGTAAGTACGGTGGGTGGCATGGAAGGTTCAGAAGTATCAATCAACTGTAATATCACACGTGTTTTACCAACAAAAATTCTTACCGGCGACTGGTATCATTTGCAGGATTCTATCAATAAATTGCCTGTCGATCTTCAGGGAGTACTTTCAATAGGAACAACAAATGCGGCTTATCCCACAATATTAAATCCTGCTTATGTAGAATCCACAGGTTCAGCGCCTTCAGGTTGTACAATTGGTGCGATTAATGTTGAACGGAGTGGTGGATTTGTTCAGTGGACTTTACCAAGTTTGACAGAAATGAAATCGAATATTCATTTTACAGGTTCACGTACTTTGAATATCGAATATACAGTGGGCGGAGTAACCAAAACATGGACATCGGCTTCTTTAGCCAAACAAACAATGCTTAATTGGGACATGATGTTGGCCATTGGACTTGAACCAACCAAAAAACCGGTTACAATTAAATTTATCAATACAACATCAAGTGGTGGGATACGTATGTACGATTTCTTTGTAAAAACTTTTGATGTAAGCTCAGCTGTTGAAAATGTAGAAATTCCAAAATTAGAATTCCAAATGTATCAAACCGAAACAACGTTGATAATTTATGGTGAAATTGCTCAATTGAAAGTATATAATTTATCGGGAGCTGTTGTTGCTCAATCAACCTTGTCGCAAATTGTTGAAACGAATAAATTAACTTCTGGAATTTATCTTGTTCATATGCAGGATAAAACAGGCAGAATTACTACTCAAAAATTCATTAAAAAATAATTAACAATTTCAGACCAAACAGGATTCGAAAACCTGTTTGGTCTTTCCTTAAAAAATAATCATGAGAAAACTTTTACCCCTTATTTTTAGTCTTCTATTTTCCGGTAACTTATTTGCTCAAGCAAATATCACTGAAAATTTTGAAACCGGTTTGCCAACATCAGCTCCTTCAAGCGAAACTACTGCTGTTTTGAGTTCAGGTTCATGGAAAATAAACGGAACATTTGGAAAAGCCGACAATGGGAGCAACCGTTTGGCCATGAATACAAACGGATATGCAATTTCACCGGCCATCAATAAACCCATTTCATTGTCATTTACCCACCGCGGGAGTGGTAGTGGAAAGGTGATAACAGTTTACAAATCAATTAATAATGGTGCAGACTGGACTTCAATTGGCACAGCCACTGTCAGTTCTTCATCCACTTATGCACAAGCCAATATGTCGATAGCCGAAGCCGGAACCAAAAATGTGTTGATAAAATTTGTTTGCGGTTCGGCTACTATTTATATCGATGATGTGAATATTGTTTGTTCCAATATGGGTGACGAGCCGGGAACTCAGGCATCGTTAACAGCAACTGAAATTACAGGTAATTCAATGAAAATCAATTTCACCAAAGGCAATGGCGATGGTCGATTATTGGTTTATTCCAAAGGTTCCACGGTAAGTTGGACACCTGTTGATGGCATTCCATATTTGAATTTACCAAAATTATTAGATACCAATGTAATGGGAGTTTCTTCGGGAAATGCCGACAATGTTACCGTAACAGGATTGGAAGCCGGTGAAACCTATCATTTTGCAGTTTTTGAGTATGCAGGAATTAACGATGCCATCAATTACCTGACTTCTACAGTGGGACGATTAGAGCAAAAAACTGCGGAAGTTCCAAGTATTACAATAAACCCTTCTGTAATTAATTTTGGATCAGTAAAAACCGGAACTTTCAGCAAAAGAAGTTTTGTTCTTTCGGCTAAATATCTACAGCCTACTG
>CAYNHC010000451.1:0-2349 GCA_964396705.1 uncultured Paludibacter sp. | reverse complement strand
GAAAAAAAAAGGTTAAAGGAAGATTTCAAGCGGTAAGGAAACCGCTTGTCCCTTTCTAAACATAAAGAAAATTAACAATCAAGAAAATGAAAACACTGAAAAAAATAGCATTACTCTCCATACTTTGCATTTCTTTGAACCCCCTTTGGGGGGCAGGGGGGCAGGAAGTTGGGCAAGTTTCCTGGCCAACCATTTCGCCCGAAATGAAACCCGGCACCCGTTGGTGGTGGATGGGAAGTGCGGTTGATAAAGCCAATTTGCAGTATAACTTAGAAGAATATGCCCGTGCCGGAATTGGTAGTGTGGAAATTACGCCTATTTATGGTGTGCAAAAAAACGCAGCTAACGAAATTCCTTTTCTTTCTGAAAAGTGGATGAACATGCTTTCATTCACACAAGCAACGAATAACCGCGTTGGCATACAAACCGACATGAATACTGGTACAGGTTGGCCATTTGGCGGACCGGAAGTGTCCGTTGAAGATGCAGCATCAAAGCTTGTTGTGAGAGAATATACCGCAAAAGGTGGTGAAGTTTTTTCGGAAATCATTGTTCCCAAAGAAAAAGATCAACAAAAGGCAAAACTCCTGCGGGTAATGGCTTTCAATCAAAAAAAAGTATTGAATTTAACAAAATTAGTAACCACTGACCAAAAATTAAACTGGAAAGCTCCCAAAGGCGAATGGACAATTATTGCTACATTTAATGGAAAAACATTTCAGATGGTGAAACGTGCAGCTCCCGGAGGTGAAGGTTATGTGATGGATCATTTTTCGAAAAAAGCGGTGGGTAATTATTTCTCACGGTTCGAAAAAGCTTTTGCAGCAAACAATACGGCTTATCCGCATAATTTTTTCAACGATTCGTACGAAGTGTACGGAGCTGATTGGACAGAAGATTTTTTCGAACAGTTTCAGAAACGTCGCGGATACCAACTGGAGAAACATTTGCCTGCATTTCTGTCCAAAGATCGTACAGACGAAACAGCGCGGTTGGTTTCAGATTACCGTGAAACAATGGCGGAATTGCTGCTTGAAAACTTCACGCAACAATGGACCAACTGGGCACACACTCACGGAAGTAAAACCCGTAATCAGGCACATGGCTCACCGGGAAACCTAATTGATTTATACGCCACGGTTGATATGCCTGAATGTGAAGGTTTTGGTTTGTCGAATTTTGGAATCAAAGGATTGCGCACCGATTCGCTTACACGTAAAAACGACTCCGAACTTTCGATGCTTAAATACGCTTCGTCGGCTGCACACATTGCCGGAAAATCATACACTTCGTCCGAAACATTTACGTGGTTGACAGAACATTTTCGCACGTCGCTGTCGCAATGCAAACCCGATTTGGATTTGATGTTTGTGGCCGGTGTCAATCACATTTTCTTTCACGGAACCACTTATTCGCCTCGTGAAGCTGTCTGGCCCGGATGGAAATTTTATGCTTCTATCGATATGTCGCCCACCAATAGCATTTGGCACGATGCTCCTGCTATGATGAATTATGTTACTCGCTGTCAATCGTTTTTGCAAATGGGCAAACCCGACAACGATTTTCTGGTTTATTTGCCGGTTTACGATGTGTGGCACGAACAAAGCGGGAGATTGCTACAGTTTGATATTCATGGAATGGAAAAACGAATGCCCGAATTTATACATGTTGTAAATTCAATTTATAAAAATGGATATGATATGGATTACACGTCCGATAAATTTATACTGTCGGCAACATGCGTGAATGGTCAAATTGTTACTGAAAGCGGAGTTGGTTACAAGGCGCTGATTCTTCCGTCAGTTAAAAAGATGCCGTTGAATGTACTGAAACATATTTCCGATTTAGCCAAACAGGGAGCAAAAATTGTATTTTTAGGTAATTATCCGACAGATGTGCCAGGATTAGACAACTTAAAATGTCGCCGAAGTGATTTCAATAAAAGCCTGAAAAAGTTAGCTATAGCAAATGATTTTTCAAAAACTGAGATTCATACTTTTAAAAATGGTCAGGTGATAACCGGTTCTGATTACAAAGAAACATTGGAAACTGTTGGAGTACAGCCAGAAGAAATGATTACAAAATTCGATTTGCATGCCATTCGTCGCTCTAATACAGAGGGTTATCATTATTTTATTTCGGCATTAAAAGCCAATGATACTAACGATTGGGTGACACTTTCGGTGGACGCTAAATCGGTATTGATTTTTGATCCGATGACAGGAGAAGTAGGGAAAGCGCGTACCCGTGAGCTGAATGGAAAATTGCAGGTTTATCTTCAGCTCAAGTCTGGTGAATCACTGATTCTAAAAACCTTTAGCAATGAAAATATTAAGGTCGAAGAATGGA
>CAYNHC010000450.1:0-2359 GCA_964396705.1 uncultured Paludibacter sp. | reverse complement strand
GGTACAAAATCGTCATTAGCATACATTTACTGGAAAGAAACTGGAGATTTATCTGTATGGAAAGGCATTGCTCAAGATGCCTTAATCATGAATATTGATGATTTGTTATGCGTTGGTGCAACGGATAACATTCTTCTTTCATCTACTATTGGTAGAAACAAGAATTGCATTCCGGGTGAAGTAATATCGGCAATCATTAACGGAACAAACCAGTTGGTTGAGGAATTGGCTGATATGGGCGTAAATATTTACCCAACCGGTGGCGAAACTGCCGATGTAGGTGATTTGGTACGAACTATAATTGTTGATAGTACAGTTACTTGCCGCATGAAACGCTCAGATGTTATTGACAATGCAAATATAAAAGCAGGCGATGTAATTGTCGGACTTTCGTCGAGTGGACAAGCTACTTACGAGAAAGAATACAACGGCGGTATGGGAAGCAATGGATTGACATCGGCACGTCATGATGTTTTTGCCAATTATTTAGCTGTAAAATATCCCGAAAGTTATAATGGTGACATACCTCAGGAATTAGCATATTCTGGTTCATGCAAATTGACTGATATAGTTGAAGGACTGAATATTAACGCAGGAAAATTGGTTCTTTCACCCACACGGACGTATGCTCCTGTTGTGAAAAGACTTTTGGAAGAATTGCGTTCTGAAATTCATGGTATGGTGCATTGTTCGGGTGGAGCTCAAACCAAGATATTGCATTTTATTGAAAATCTGAAAGTTGTAAAAAATAATTTATTTCCGGTTCCTCCTTTATTTAAACTGATTCAAAAAGAATCGGGAACGGATTGGAAAGAAATGTATAAAGTTTTCAATATGGGTCATCGCTTAGAAGTGTATTTGCCAAAAGAATATGCTGAAAAAGTGATTGAAATTTCCAAATCTTTCAACATTGATGCTCAAATTGTTGGATATTGCGAAGCATCACATAAAACTGAATTGCTGATTGAAAGTGAGTTTGGGAAGTTTGAATATTAACAACCCCTAACCCCTAAAGGGGAACTGAATTAGTTTTTTTTCAATCATCATAATCATATATTTTAAAGTAAAAATAAATACTCTAATTCACTTTGATGTAAAACACTGATAATGAAACTAAACGATTTTTTCTCTCCAATCTTTTTTATCGCTTTGGGAACTGCATTTCTGGCTGTTTCTATTTGGGTTTGGTTTAGCAAAGGTAAAAACGCTAAAGCCATCAAAGCAAAATACAAATTGGGTGGAATGATACTGACTTTGTCTTTTTTTGCCGCAAGTTGCGAATCAGTTGTACAACCACCCGAAGTAACTTGCTATATGGTAGCCCAATCATATGTTTACATCCCAACCGAAAATAACAAAGCAATTTTATCGACCGGAGATACTCTCTTAGTGACAATTGCAAATCCGAATTTCGCATATTATTCTTACACAATGAAAGATACGACCAAAGTGA
Source organism: uncultured Paludibacter sp. (assembly GCA_964396705.1). Lineage (GTDB taxonomy): Bacteria > Bacteroidota > Bacteroidia > Bacteroidales > Paludibacteraceae > Paludibacter. Next base: position 906 of record CAYNHC010000450.1, on the reverse strand, counting down.
AATTATTTCAGGAAGGTATGTTGATTAAATCTACAGATTCTAATTTTCATTTTATACCAATTAAAAATTCGATTAACTATTCCGGAAAAATTATAATAGATTTTTACGGTGAAACTAAAAATGAAATACAGAAGGAGCAATTTGTCAGCAGTGGATTTTTTAACTTTAAATAAAAATAACCTTTTACACTTTACAGCATGAAAATTAAGGACATTTTCTCTCCCCTGTTTTTTATAGTTTTGGGTACTGCTTTTCTTGCTATTTCCTTGTGGGTATGGTTTAGCAATGGTAAAAACGCTAAAGCCATTAAAGCAAAATACAAACTAGGTGGAATGATACTTTCGTTATCATTTTTTACAACAACTGGTTGCGACCCGGTTATTACATGCTACGACCCTGTACCTCAGGATTATGTTTATGCTCAAAAACTTTACAGCGATTCGATATTTGCCGGAGACACTATTTCAATTTCAATTCAGGGAAAAACATTTCAGAATTATTCATATTCACTTTCGGATTCAGCTGCCACTAAAGTACTACAAGAAGGCATGTTAACGATTAACAATATTAGTTCTGAATATGAATTAACAATAAATAAAAACATACCCTACAGCGGAAAAGTGAAGATTAATATTTATGGGGAGCAAACAAATGAAGTTAAAAAATCAAATCTGATATTTTATATGTTTTTCAATTTATATGCCCCCCAAAATTAAACTAAACCTGCTCGTTTTCGAACTGACTGATGCCTGTAATCAGCAGTGTAAATTTTGTTACAATCATTGGAAAGGGCTTGAAGTATCACCTAAAACAGTTATTTCAGATTACTCAAAAGTAAACAAAGTCCTGAAAAAAGTGCTTTCGCAAGCCGAAGTAAGTTCCATTTCACTTTCGGGGGGCGAACCA
>CAYNHC010000449.1:0-2370 GCA_964396705.1 uncultured Paludibacter sp. | reverse complement strand
CTTCCACGCTGTCGCCTGTTATACGCATAACATACCGTGCATTATCAGTTGCCAGTTTTCCGGCTGCATTTACAATGGCTTTGCGCATGCGCTCTGCATGGTCAATATCTTCGCAGAAAATAATGGTTTTGGCAAAAGGATCTGTTGCTTTCAGGTACTGCATAACCCTTTCGGCAACAAGTTTGGTGCGTTTGTTCAGAACCAGAATTCTGTCCATATCAGCCTGATTGTATTCCCGAGCTTCCAACTCATTACCTAAATCATCTTTCATACCCGGTGGAGGTGTCCAGCCATTTACGTCTTTGTCTATATCAATACGAATAACTTTATAAGGAGCCAAAAAACCATCGGCAATCCCCTGTTTCAGGCTGTAAGTATATACAGGTTCGCCAAAATAGTTGATGTTCGATACATACTTTGTTTCCTTGGGTGTTGCAGTTAAACCAATTTGTATGGCTTTATCAAAGTATTCGAGTATTTCACGCCACGATGCATCATCAGCCGCACTACCGCGGTGGCACTCATCGATTACAATGAGGTCAAAGAAATCCGGTGAAACATTTTTGAATATCTTATCCGTTTCATCGGGTCCGGTTATAGCCTGATATAAACCTAAATATATTTCGTAGGATGGGTCAATTTTTCGGTTGCCAATCTTGGTCATTACCGATCCGAATGGCTTAAAATCATTATTCTTGGTTTGGTCGGCAAGGATATTTCTGTCAACCAAAAACAACACGCGCTTTACTTCCCGTGCCTTCCACAGTCGCCATATAATCTGAAAAGTAGTATATGTTTTTCCTGTTCCGGTAGCCATTACCAGCAAAATTCGTTTCTGCCCTTTGGCTACGGCTTCAATGGTTTTATTAATTGCTTCTGTTTGGTAATAACGCGGGTCTTTACCCGAGCCATCGGTATAATAGGGTTGTAAAACCAGTTTTTCGTTTTCGTCAGCTATTCCACGGTAATCTTTATAGCGTTTCCAAAGCACTTCTGGGCTTGGGAAATCTGTCATTGGAAATTCAGTTTCTATATCTTCACCCTCGGCAGGTATTTTATTGTGCGAAGCAAAAGCATCACCATTGGAGCTAAAAGCACTGGGCACATCCATTATTTCGGCATAGCCCAACGCTTGCTGCATTCCATGACTTACCGAATGGTTATTTTCTTTGGCTTCAACAACACCAATAGGCACTCCCGGCTCCCAAAATAAGGCATAATCGGCATACTTCCGCTTTTTCTTATTACGAGCCGACATATTTCCACGCACAATCACAGGTCCGGGCGTCAAAGGAAATTCCCGCCTTACCTGACTCATAATATCCCATCCCGCATTGGTTATTGCAGGTGTAATATATTTATCACAAATATCGGATTCGCTTAGCTCTTTTTTGTTGAATGCTGCCAAAGTATAAAATTTAAGATATCAAATCATTAACTTATATCTGTAAAAGTTTTTCCCAGCGACAAATTTATGAATTCCTTTTCACATATCATTCATAACTGTTAAAAAGTTTATCAAACTCAACCATTAACCCTCCGATCCCAGCAAAAAAGTCTATAATAAATACTTCGGTCATAACATTCACTTAGCTTAGCGGGGGTTTAATTTGCATTTTTCGAGCAATTCGTACAGGTCGTTGAGGGTATAGCGTACACCTAATTTTCCTTGAATTTTGTACAATAACATTGGTTATTATTCAAAAAACATCAATATCTTAATTTTCATTTCGAAGTCTGATTTGTATTTCCTATATTTGTTTGGTAAAAACTGCAAATAGCTCTAACATATCATGAAAAAATCATTTCACATCATTTTATTTCTATTCCTTTCCATTTTCATTTCGGCGCAACAAACCGAAGTTCAGTACCTCTCGGGAACTGGTTTAGGCAACGAAAGAATCTGGAAATTTAACTGCTCTGCCGGCATGAACAGCGGCAAATGGAGCAAAATTAAAGTGCCGGCACAATGGGAATTGCAGGGTTTTGGCGAATATACTTACGGTCGTTGGTATAAAGCCGGACTGAAAAACCCAAGCATGGAAGAAGGCAAGTACGAATACAGCTTTTCGGTGCCTGCTTCGTGGAAAAACAAACAAGTAGTCATCGTTTTCGAAGGGGTGATGACCGATACCGAAGTGAAAATAAACGGTTTATTGGCCGGCGAAATTCATCAGGGTGGTTTTTACCGGTTTTCGTACAACATTACCGACAAACTGAAAGTTGGCGGGAAAAACAAACTGGAGGTGAAAGTTTCGAAACATTCAGCCAATAAATCAGTGAATGCTGCCGAGCGTCGGGCCGATTGGTGGTTATTTGGTGGCATTTATCGTCCGGTGTATCTGGAGGCAAAACCACAAATCAATATTG
>CAYNHC010000448.1:0-2371 GCA_964396705.1 uncultured Paludibacter sp. | reverse complement strand
CCCTGATCAACAATTTTCCACTCTGAATTATTTTCGGATACATAGAATTCGTATGAAGTAATAATTCCGGCGCTCTTCTTATTATGAGCCTATTAGTATCGAATTACACTAAAACCATCAGGTCTGAAAATTTCAAATGCAAATGTTGGATTTATTTGTTTAAGTATTACAGCATAAGTATCACCGGGACTAAGAATCGGTAAATCTAAATTCACCATTTCATTATCATTCTTTTTGTATTGAATACGATATGAACGTAACTTATAGGCTGGGATATCCGACTTCACTTTTATTTCAACCAGCGCATCACTGTTGTTAACTCTCTCCACTTTTGTAATTTCAACCGGTGATGCTAATTGTTTGAGAACCAAATAGGAAGGTTTTGGATTCAAATACATATCGGTTAAGCCATGACGACGAATTCTATATTTGCCAAAGCCTTCTTCGCCCATATGTGTGCGGTAATCGCTTAAACAAAAATAAATATACCCAATAGTGAAAGGTCTGCTTTTCCATTCTTTTATATGGAATAACATATCGTCAATTCGGCGTGCATCGCCTCCTGGATTAGCGGGTTCACATAAGCCATTTTCAGTAATTAGCAACGGACGATTACCAATCGACATTTTAACTGTATCTAATTTCGCCTTCAATTCATTTCGATCTTTGCCATGCCAGGTTCCAATGTATTCATTCCAGGTTGGCATATCGTACAACAGCGATTCATCTTTTTCTTTTTTCTGCCATATCCGGTTCGACACAACTGTTGCAAATCTTGTAGCATCATGTCCTTTTATAAAATCTTTCAGATCCAGATAAGTTTTCTTATCCGTGTCTCCGTTAACTTCATTACTGATTCCCCATGAAAATATGGATGGATGATTGTAATGTGCTTCAATGACATCGTTCAATTGTTTTTGGGCCGACTGTATAAGCTCCGGACTCAGCCGTGCAGGTTTTTGCCACCAAGGTAATTCTTCCTGAACCAAAATACCGTATTTATCCATCAGGCTTAATGTGTATTCATCTTGCTGCCAGTGAAAACGGGTAATACATACATTCAAATCTTTCATCATGCGTACTACAGAATCCATAAAAAGATGAGGCTCGGCAATGCCATATATAGGGGAACTTGCCGGGGTGTATTCAATGCCGGGAAGACGTACAGCTTCGCCATTTAAAAACAATTGTTCTCCTTTGATTTCAACTTTCCTGAATCCGAAAACAGAATTCCGAACATCAGTTATGATGTTTTTGGCAATAATTTTTGTTTCTAATTCGTATAAATTGGGTGTATCAAAATGCCATGGTGAAATTCTGCCAAGATCAAATGTGGTGGCAAAAATGCCGTTTGTACTGTTTAAAGTTCTTGTTTCGGTTAGCTTAATTGCACCAGTTTTTTTATCTTTAAATACAAATGAAATTGTTGCCTTTCTAACATTGGTCTCCCAAAGCTTTATGGCAATACTTGTTTTACCGGTGCTGTCACCTAAATTAACCTGTGGCGTAACATGTATATATTTAAACGATGGTTTACCTGTAATTTCAAGATGAACAGAACGTATAATTCCTCCGTCGTTTGCCCAATCGAATGACTTCAGGTAGGGAAAATTAGTTTCTGAAAATGCATTATTCACCGCAACAACAATCTTGTTTTTTTTGTCGAATAATACATATCCGGTTATATCGAGAGTGAAGGGAGTAAATCCGGCGTTCAGATTCTCGCCAACTTTCACTCCGTTTACAAATACAATGGCGTCGTGGTAAACAGCCTCAAACTTTATTCGAATGTTTTTGTTTTTCCATTCATTACTTATTTCCATTTCTTTTTCATACCATGCCCATCCGGCATAATCTTCTGTTCCATCTTCAATATTCCAGGTATGTGGTACTCTGACATGCTTGCTTAATTGAGTTGGAATTCCATTAAACCAGCCGTTTTTAAACCCGGTATTTGTTGAGTCAACAGCAAAATTCCATTGACCATCCAATGGGATTGCTTGTTGAGTCTGACTTAGGGCAATGCATGAAATACTGAATGCTGAAAACAGCAGAATCATTACTTTTAGTTTCATTATCGGAAAATTTTAATATTTAAATACAGATGAGTATTTGAATTCTAACTAATTATTTTTTCCTTTTACCTTTTCCCCAATTTTTATTGGGTTGATTGCCCATCATAAGGGTGATTTTTGCTCCCTGAACCAACTCTTTCTGATTTAAATTCCAATCATTGAGCTTTTTCCCATTGAAGGTAGCAGACTGAATATAACAATTCAGCGGGCTATTATTGATTGTTTTTATTTCGATTGTTTGATCTGAATAAAAATCAGGATTCAGGTGAAGGATGATATTATCAAAAACCGGACTT
>CAYNHC010000447.1:0-2379 GCA_964396705.1 uncultured Paludibacter sp. | reverse complement strand
TATTTCCCCTTTATCACATCAAATCCTTCGCCGTACACTCCAATAGCTGACGATTGAGATATAAAGGCATTAGGATCAATATCTTTAACTATACGAAATATTTTTATTGATTCGTTTTTGCGGGCAATAACCGTAATCACTTTTACAGGTTCTTTTGAGTACCAACCCATGCCATCCAAAATAGTCACTCCACGATGAACATCAATATTAATACGGGTGGCAATTTGCTCGTATTCTTTCGAAAATATAAAAAACTGAACGGACTGACGCACACCATTTATAACCATATCAACAGCCAAAGTTGTAACAGTTAGTGCTGTAAGACCGTAAACAATCCTCTCAATACTACCAATTTTCAGAAAATAGGAGGATGAAATTATCAAGACATCACAGTATAGTAGAATTCGGCCAAGTGTTATGTTTCGATATTTATTCACCACTTTAGCAATAATGTCTGTTCCTCCCGAGCTTCCGTTAGCCAGAAACACAATTCCAATTCCTGCTCCTGAAAGCAAACCTCCTATTATACAAGCCATAAAGTTATCGTCCACACCTACAAAAGTTCCGGGAACTGCTTGTGGCAATACAGAGAAAAATAGCGTCATTATGGCTACACCATAAATAGTGCGCAGACTAAACTTTAAACCTACTGTCCGAATAGAAATGAGCAACAATACAGCATTGATTGAGAAATACGTGACAGAAATAGGTATTCCGGTGGCATAATAAGTTAATGCTCCAATACCTGTTACACCACCACCGGTAATCTGATGTGGCAACAAAAATGCTTTCCAGGCACCGGCATAAAGGAATAATCCAAATGCGATCAGAATATATTCGCGCACATCAGACCAAACCTGTTTTGTGTTCTTTCTAATAACCGCCCCAACGCGTGAATGTGAGTATAAATTACCCCTAACCCCTAAAGGGGAATTGAAGTTTGTTTCGTCTCCAATGTGTTTTTCATTCATCATTTTACAGTTATATCATTATTAATATTACAAATAATATCGTCATCCTTCAATGTTAGGGATTATTCTCTTATTCCCCTTCAGGGGTTAGGGGTGATTTATTTTACAGCACTATATTCACAATTTTTCCGGGAACAACTATTACTTTTTTAGGCGTTTTACCTTCCAGATGTTTTTGTGTTTGTTCGTTTGACAATGCGGTTATTTCCACCAAATCTTTACTCATATCAGCAGGTAATTCTAATATATAACGAACTTTACCATTGAATGAGATTGGATATTTTACCGAACTCTCAACCAAAAATGCCTCGTTACAAATTGGGAATTGAGCATCGCACACAGTTTTAGTATTACCTAAAACATGATACAATTCTTCTGCAATATGCGGAGCAAAAGGCGCCAGCAAAATTACTAATGGTTCAAGAATTGCTTTTTTGTTACATTTGAGCGTAAACAACTCGTTTACACAAATCATAAATGCTGAAACTGAAGTGTTATAAGAGAAATTTTCTATGTCAAAAGTAATTTTTTTAATGGTTTTATGAAGAATTTTCAGTTCTTCAGCAGAAGGCTCATCATTATTCACCAGCAAATTACCATCTTTAAAGAACAAACTCCACAGTTTTTTCAAAAAGCGATGCACACCATCAATTCCGTTGGTATCCCATGGTTTCGATTGTTCCAATGGACCGAGGAACATTTCGTACAGACGCAAGGTGTCAGCTCCGTATTTTTCAACAATATCATCCGGATTCACCACATTGTACATCGATTTCGACATTTTCTCAACTGCCCAACCGCATACATATTTGCCATCTTCAAGTATAAATTCGGCATTAGCATAATCAGGCAACCATTTCTTAAATGCATCTACATCTAATTGGTCATTTGATACAATATTTACATCCACGTGAAGTTGCGTTGTTTCGTATTGATCTTTTAGGTTTAACGACACAAATGTATTGGTATCTTTTATGCGATATACAAAATTACTTCTTCCCTGAATCATTCCCTGATTGATCAGTTTTTTGAATGGTTCTTCCTCACAAACGATTCCTAAATCAAATAAAAATTTATTCCAGAAACGACTGTAAATCAGGTGACCTGTAGCATGTTCAGTTCCACCGATATACAAATCCACATTGCGCCAGTAACCATTCGCTTCGGGACTAACCAGTGCTTTATCGTTTTTAGGATCCATATAACGCAGGTAGTAAGCGGACGAACCTGCAAAACCCGGCATGGTATTCAGCTCCAATGGATTTCCATCAATTTGCCAATCTTTGGCACGACCAAGTGGTGGCTCGCCTTTTTCGGTAGGCAGAAATTTATCAATTTCGGGTAACTCCAATGGCAAGCGACTTTCGTCGAGCATATACGGCATTCCATCCTTGTAATAAACAGGAAA
>CAYNHC010000446.1:1249-2379 GCA_964396705.1 uncultured Paludibacter sp. | reverse complement strand
TAAACTGCGAAATCAAAAGAATTGAAAAGCATATTTTATAAAAAATTCAAATATTAAACAAAGCTACAATTTTAAAACAGGAAGAAGCAATCAGTAATTGGAACGAAATTTCACTTACCAAAATCTCATAAATTACTAAACATTTTGATCAGAATAGGATAATTGATATTATCCCATTTTTTACGGGGAACAAAGATACATATTTTGTTATATGTTTCAAAGCATAAATAAATTATGCGGAATTAGGAAAGACAATACTTGAAAAGCTTAATTCTTAGTATGTTCAATCATATTTTCACAACAATAACGAATGTAATTTATTGCTCTCCCCTCCTACTTCACTACTATTGTTTTTTTAGATTAAGTTTAAAATCGGGGGTAAAAGTTACTGGTTTCGGCATTTCATACACTGATTCTCGTAAAAACGCTCTAAATGATTTGAGATCAGAAAATTGCTGTTGCGTTTCGATTGAAATTGTATATCCGATAATTATTCGGGGATTTTGCTTGCTTTTGTTAAAAACCTCATAGGGCAACCTTAACGATCGGACTCTCCATCCAATAAGACCCAGAAAATAGAAAAAAAGCGAATTGCCGTCCATGAAACGAATAGGAACAATTGGCACTTTAGCATTCTGAATAATTTTAATAACGCTTTCCTGCCACTCCCGATCTTTGATGCAAAAATCTTTAAAACTAAAATCGGAAACTGCACCGGATGGAAAAAAACCTACCGGATTACCCATTCTTAAATGGTTTATTGTGGTTCGTATTCCATTTATATTCGAAACATCGGAACCACTTGTTTTGGTAACCGGCTTTACAGCTATAAAATTCTCATTTAAAGTCTCAACTAATGAAAGGACATTGTTAACCATCAATTTATAAAAAGGCCGAACACTTGCTATTAAGTCAATGAGCATAATTCCATCCAATCCTCCGTAAGGGTGATTTGAAATAGTGATAAATGCTCCTTCGGGCAATTGCTTCAATCGTTCAGCATTGCCTACCTGAAAATTCACTCCTAAATCCTTCAGCAGCGCCGAAGCAAAATCGGGACCTGTAAAATTTAAAGAATTTTCGTAAACTTTATTTACCCTGTCAATCGCCAATAGTTTCATGACCTTTTT
>CAYNHC010000446.1:0-1149 GCA_964396705.1 uncultured Paludibacter sp. | reverse complement strand
AAATATTGTATTGAGTACAGTTTTTTAAAATTAAGCGTCATATAATAAGTTAAACTTTAAAATTTAATATTATATGAAATCAAAAATTTTTACTCTTCTTCTGATTGTATTCATGCACTTTGCATTGAATCTTCATGCTACAACTATTGTTGTAGGACCCACAGGCACCTACCCATCTATCAACATGGCAATTACAGGACAAAATGCTCTCGGTTCAATTTCAGAGCCATTGTTAATTGAACTACAACAAGGTTATAACAGACCTGACACGATTATCGCAGTTAATGGTGCAAGCGATGTTAATACAGTTATTATACGTCCCGAAGTTACTGCTACGGCAATCGATGTGAAAGTTGCAGGAACAGCCTCTGATACAATTGTTTGGCTAATGAATGGTTGTAAATATGTAACAATTGACGGTAGAGCAGGCGGAACAGGCCCTGTTATTATGACAATTACTGGCGATACGTTAACTGGAAATTCTGTAACAACCAGATTAAAAAAAACAACTGCTATAAAATTTATCAATGATGCAAGTTATAATACTATACAATATGTGAACATAAAAAGTGCAGTTACACTCGGCATGTGGAAAGTTGGATCGACAAGTCCTATTTATAAAGGTACAGTTGAATTTGGAGATGGTATAAGTACCGGAAATAGCTATAATACAATTGATAATTGTGATTTGGGACCGGTAGATGCAACAACTGGAACCCCTTCGACGGCTATATTTTCAAAAGGAATACTTGCAGCACCTAATACCAATCTGACAATCACAAACAATAAAATTTACGATTACTATGCAACAGATTTGAATAAAGCATCAGGAGCAGGAATTCAGGTAGGTTCAGGAGTTGGTGTATTACTTGGCGCAAATACTTCTGCTTGTACCATATCTGGTAATAGTTTCTATCAAACAGTCCAACGATTAGTATATGGTAATGCTAATGGTGCAAAAACAGGAGCTATTATTATTGATAATGCTACAAATGGTAGTGGTTTTATTGTAAAAAATAATTACATCGGCGGATCTGAGCCACTCTGTGGCGGTACAAACAGATATCACAATTATATTGGAAATGCAACAGGTTTTAACGGCATTTATATTTCTTCTGTAAACACTTCAACATCTGCAATTTACGGTAA
>CAYNHC010000445.1:0-2383 GCA_964396705.1 uncultured Paludibacter sp. | reverse complement strand
AAAACTTTAAAGAAGGCGTTTCAAAAGCTATTTTGAAATGCCTTTTTTATTACCCTAAACCCATAAAAAGGAAAAGCCGATAAAAAAATGTTTAAGCAAATCTTACTTTAACATAAAAAAATATTAACCACAAAAGAACACATAAGAATCACAAAAGGAAAAAAATTAATGCGTCATTGACTAATGATTTGAATTTTGAGGTTGAGAATTTGTTCTTTTGTTAGCTTTTGTGTTCTTTTGTGGTTTAAAATAAGAAATATTAAGAAAAAATCCATCTTGGTAAAGCAGAACTAATAATAAATTAATTTTCAACATATTACTATTTGAAATTTTTCTCCAGATAGTCCGTGATGGGGTTAGGAGTCATTTATGTACAACATCGGAATTTACTTGTATCAACTTGGCATTTTCATTGCTTCATTTTTCAATGAAAAAGCCCGAAAACTCAGAGCAGGACAAGCTGAGGCTTTTGCTGTATTGAAACAAAAGGTAGATGCAGATAAAAGTTACGTGTGGTTTCATGCAGCTTCGTTGGGCGAGTTTGAACAAGGACGACCGGTGATGGAGAAGCTGAAACAAATCAATCCTGAAACCAAAATTTTGCTGACTTTCTTCTCCCCTTCGGGCTACGAAATTCGTAAAAACTACGCCGGAGCTGATGTAATTTGTTATTTGCCTTTAGATACAGTTTCGGGTGTTTGCCGGTTTCTGAATTCAGTCAAAATTTCCAAAGCTGTATTTATCAAATATGAATTCTGGCCCAATTACATAAAAGCGTTGAAAGCCGAGAATATTCCATTTTACAGTATTTCTGCCATTTTCCGCCCTAATCAAATTTTCTTTAAAGGATACGGGAGTTGGTATCGGAATTTATTAAAGTGCTTTAATCATATTTTTGTACAGGATGAGAATTCGTTGAAACTACTTGAAAAGCACGGATTTGGAAATGCCTCAATTGCAGGCGATACGCGTTTCGACAGGGTAGCCGATTTAGCAGATCAGTCCAAAACCATTCCGTTGGTAGAAGCTTTTCTGAAAGGGGCTGAAAAAGTAATTGTTGCCGGAAGCAGTTGGCCAAAAGACGAAGAATTGTTGGTTGAATACCAGAAAAAACATAGTGACATCAAGTTGATACTTGTTCCGCATGAGATTCATGAATCGCATATTTCAGGAATAATAAAACTACTCGACAAAAATTATATTCGGTTTACTGAAGCCAACGAACAAAATATCGCAAAAACTAATTGTTTGATTGTTGACACAATTGGTATGCTTTCATCGATTTACCAATATGCTGATGTGGCTTATATCGGTGGTGGTTTTGGTGTTGGAATTCACAACACGCTCGAAGCAGCCGTTTGGAATATCCCGGTGGTTTTTGGTCCGAATTATCAGAAATTTCGGGAAGCAAAAGAATTAATCGCCGAAGGTGGTGCATTCTCAATTTCAGGATACAACGAACTTGAAAATAGTTTAAACAAACTACTAATTGATAAAAATGCCGGAGTAATTGCAGGGGAATATGTAAAAAAGAATACGGGGTCAACGGATTTGATTATTAAAATATTGACACATTAAATAAGCTCGATAGTCATTGGCACATTAGCTCATTGACATATTGACACATTGAAAAAAATTATGCAAAAACCATCCATTCCGAAAGGAACACGCGATTTTACGCCACAGGAAATGGCGAACCGCAACTATATTTTCAACACTATTAAAGATGTTTTTCGTTTGTACGGGTTTCAACAAATTGAAACTCCCGCCATGGAAAACCTATCAACGCTATTGGGTAAATATGGCGAAGAAGGCGATAAATTGCTTTTTAAAATATTGAATTCAGGTGATTTTGCTAACGGCTTGACCGACGATGAATTACTCACACGAAACAGCATTAAACTCACCAATAAAATTTCCGAAAAAGGACTTCGTTATGATCTGACGGTTCCTTTTGCACGTTTTGTAGTACAACATCAAAATGAAATCTCATTTCCATTCAAACGCTTTCAGATTCAACCTGTTTGGCGTGCCGATCGACCACAAAAAGGCCGCTACCGTGAGTTTTATCAATGCGATGTGGATGTGGTGGGAAGTGACTCACTTTTGAATGAACTGGAGTTGATACAGATTGTTGACGAGGTTTATCGCCGTTTGAAAATTAATGTGGTTATCAAAATCAACAACCGCAAGATTCTTTCGGGCATAGCTGAAATTATTGGTGAAGCCGAAAAAATTACCGATATCACTGTTGCCATTGACAAAATGGATAAAATCGGGTTGGAAAAAGTGAACGAAGAAATTGCATCGAAAGGAATTTCGGCTGATGCTATTTCCAAACTTCAACCCATTTTGAAACTCAGCGGAAGCAATTCCGAAAAAC
>CAYNHC010000444.1:0-2387 GCA_964396705.1 uncultured Paludibacter sp. | reverse complement strand
TGCATATTTCCACAGCGAGGTTGAACCATTCTTAATGACTTTCTTTTTCTCATATACTTTATTGTAATCAACATCAAATTCTTTCCATGTACCACCATTATTTGAGGTATTTTGTAAAAGTGGCTCAAATCTATCCATTGATTTTGCAAATTTCGCCTCATTTGTTACCCCTGCTTCAAATTCTTCCCAAATTGCTATTAGTTCATCAGCTTGCTCCGTTGGTAAAAGTCCAAATATTCGTTTTGCAGCCCTGAGTTCATTGTCTGTATTCAAATGACTTTTCAGCGTGTCATAAATAAAGGTATCTCCGGCATCAATCTCAACAATATCATGTATCAACACCATTTTTATAACTTTAAGCACATCAATTGGAGTATCAGAATGCTCAGCAAGCACAATAGTCATCATTGCCAAATGCCAGCTATGCTCAGCATCATTTTCCGGTCTATCACTATTAAATAGTTTTGTTTTACGTTGAATGTACTTGATTTTATCAATTTCCTTAATGAAACTTACTTGTTTTGAAAGGTTGTCATATTGCATATTTTCTTCTTTTTATATAAAAGGTAATTATAACATTTTTAGTTCATGTAGAGAATGAGGCATTATTTATATGTTCAAATACCTGTTTTTAGTTTTCACGCTAAATACCTTGGATTCATTGTTGAAGTTTCTTACGAACAAAATTATATAATTGAATATAAAATTCTCATACTAAATTTCAAAAATAGGATTCAAATTATAGAATGAACCAATTTTGAACACCAAAACCTATTTATAATAAGTAAATTATCAACTTATTACAAAAGCAACGAGTGATTTTTTTCGTATTTTTGTCAGATAATTCAACCTGAAATATGACACCAATGAATTTTAGAATCAGATGTACAATAATACTAATAATTTTCGGTTCACTATTTCTGAGAGCACAATTACCAAACTCTCATAATCTGAATATCGAATCAGGACTGAGCAGTAATTATGTTCGAACCATTTACAAAGATTCGCAAGGTCTTATCTGGATTGGTACTGATACGGGGTTAGACAGATTTGACGGAAGTCAGATAACATCTTATGCCAAAAGATTTAAAACACCATTAAAAGGAGCGGTTCAATCACTTGTGGAATTGGGTGAAAACCTCTTTTTTGTGGCTACTTCGTGGGGTGCTTTTCAATACAATGTAAATAAAAACGAAATAATTCCCGTTGACTTTGGCTTTCCAACCATTGATGTTCGTGCAGTACTTAAATCTCGCCACGGACAAATCTATTTTGCAACCGATAGAGGTCTTTTCACTTTCAACAAAAACGAATTCAACGCAAAATTATTTCCTCTCGCAAGTACAACTTCAATTTCGTTGACTTGCATACTGGAAGACAAACAAGGGAATATATGGACAGCCGGGAATGAAGGATTATTTGAAATTCTTCCTAATCAACAAATCATTCGGCAAGACAAACTTTATCCGCTCGGGCAAAATATCAAAACAATGCAATTGATTGAAAAGACATTGTTTCTGGGAACAATGAGAGGACTGTTTACCTACAACATTCAAAACGAATTATTTCAACCGGTATCAGGACTTGAAAACGCAACTATACTCTCGCTTACAGCTGACAGGACAAAAAAAGTATATGTTGGTACCGACAATGATGGAGTTTATGTTATAAGCACATTCAATAATATCGCAAGAATCACGGGGAAATATCACACTTCAACCAAAACAATTTCGTCGAATAATATATTTGCGCTTTACTACGATGATGCTAATGTACTCTGGACAGGTTCTTTTGAGAGTGGTGTTGACTATCTTTATATGCAAAACCTGACTAGATTCAAAACTTTTGAATTCGCCGAGAATATCAGATCGATGTATTTTAGTCCGCAGGGAGATAAGTTTTTTGGAACAAGAACAGGAAAAATTATTCAGACTGATGTAAGCAATAAAATAAAAAAATCATTTTCAAATGGTTTTAGATCTAAAGTACTTACTACCATTTTTCCACATCCGTTCAATCAGGATATGCTGCTTGTGGGGTCATTTGATGGAGGAATTTACCTATACAATAAAAAAAAATCGGAAGTAAAGGACTTTTCGACTGATAAGATTTTTCAGCATGGTACTATTTATAAGTTTTGTACTGACAAAGAGAAAAATCTGTGGATAGCCACATTGAATGGGCTTTACAAATACAATTTATCCAATCAGACTTACAATAGGTTCAATACGGCTGACATTACAGGAAGTAATGAAATTTTCACCCTGTTTTACGATTCCAATGACAGAATCTGGTTAGGAACAAAAAATGGAGTCTGTTATTATTCTCTGTCCCAAAAAAAACTCATATTCCCGAAGGCTTGTGAGCCTTACCGCTACCAATGCACC
>CAYNHC010000443.1:0-2395 GCA_964396705.1 uncultured Paludibacter sp. | reverse complement strand
AAAATACAACACAGCTGAAAATTGGACGAATTGTGACCGTAGCTTATGTGGCATTAATTAAAATAGACAGGAAAATACAGTTTAAGAGTGAGCTAACTCAAGCCAACTGGTACGATCTGAATGAAGTTGCTACAATGAATCTGGCTTTTGACCATGCCGAAATTATCAAAAAAGGATTGGAATATATTCGACATAATTTTGACATTGAACCGCATTTATTGTTTGAGCTTTTGCCACGGAAGTTTTCAATAACTCAATTACAATCATTATACGATACGGTTCATCAAACTCGCTCTGATGTACGAAATTTTAGAAAAAAAGTAACGCAATGGTCGTATGTAGTAGCATTGGATGAATTAGAAGAGGGTGTTGCTCACAGGGCAGCGAGACTTTATAAATACAAGAAATGACCCCTAACCCCTAAAGGGGAATTAGATTACTTCGTCTCTAACATTTTTGAATAAGAAATTAAAATAAACAATACTAACTTCTCTTGTCCCCCTTTAGGGGTTAGGGGTAATGATTGAATCTTATGTACTTACTTGGTTATGATTTAGGCAGTTCGTCGGTAAAGGCAAGTTTGGTGAATGCAGAAACAGGCGAATGCGTTTCGTCGGCATTTTTTCCAAAAAAGGAAATGGAAATTATTTCGGTGAAAGCCGGTTGGGCTGAGCAAAACCCCGAAATTTGGTGGAAAAATCTGAAACTTGCTACGCAAGTAGTTTTGGAAGAGTCGGGTGTGAATGCAGCTGATATTAAAGCGATTGGCATTTCGTATCAAATGCACGGTTTAGTACTTGTGGATGAAAATCAACAAGCCATCCGCAATTCCATTATTTGGTGCGACAGCCGCGCTGTGCCTTATGGCGAAAAAGCCATGAGCGAAATAGGTAGCGAAATGTGTTTATCGAACCTATTGAACTCTCCGGGCAATTTCACCTTGTCGAAAATGGCTTGGGTAAAAGAAAACGAACCTGAAAACTTTGCAAAAGCAAAATATTACATGCTTCCCGGCGACTATTTGGCTATGCGTATGACTGGAAAAGCAGCAACAACTGCATCTGGTTTATCAGAAGGAATTGCATGGGATTTCAAATCCGAAGCTCCTGCCAAATTCTTGTTCGATTATTTTGGTTTTGAGGTGAATATGGTTCCTGAAATTGTTCCGACTTTTGGTCAACAGGGAAATCTGAAAGCCGACATTGCTGCTGAACTTGGATTAGCAACTGGAACTCCGGTAACTTATCGTGCCGGTGACCAACCAAATAATGCATTGTCGTTAAACGTGTTGAACCCGGGCGAGATTGCTGCTACAGGCGGTACTTCAGGCGTAGTTTACGGCGTAAACAGCGATTCAAAATACGATCCGCAATCCCGGGTAAACTCATTTGCTCACGTAAATCACACAGCAGATGCAACCCGCGTTGGCGTTTTGCTTTGTATCAATGGAACAGCTATTCTCAATACATGGATTAAAAACAATGTAGCTCCCGAAGGCATCAGTTATGCCGAAATGAATGAATTGGCCGCCGGAATTCCAGTTGGTAGTGAAGGTGTAAGCATTATTCCTTTTGGTAACGGAGCGGAACGTGTTTTGGGAAATCAGGAACCAAACTGTTCCATTCATGGTGTAAATTTCAACCGCATTACTAAAGCACATTTAATACGTGCAGCACACGAAGGAATTGCATTTTCATTTAAATACGGTATGGATATAATGAACGATATGGGTATTGAAACCAAAACCATTCGTGCAGGTCATGCAAACCTATTCCTCTCTCCTATTTTCCGTCAAACATTGGCAAATATCACCGGAGCAACTATCGAACTTTACAATACCGATGGTGCCGTTGGTGCAGCTCGTGGAGCAGGAATTGGAGCTGGTATCTACAAAGACGCCGAAGAAGCTTTTGCAACGCTGAAAAAGATTCAGGTTATTACACCAGAACAAAAAGATGTGGAAGCAACAAAGGCGGCGTATGAGAAGTGGCTTTCCAATATGTCAATAATTTAATATGCCAATTTGCCAATAATTAAATTGGCAAATTGAAACATTATTCACATTGTCTTATTGGCAAATTGGCAAATTTAACAAATTCTCAAATTTATTAATTCTCAAATTATATTTTAATTATGTCAACAAAACAGTATTTCCCATCAGTGGAAAAAATTAAATTCGAAGGAAAAGAAAGTAAAAACCCGTTAGCTTTTCGTTATTACGATGCTGAAAAAGTGGTTTATGGTAAAACCATGAAAGAATGGTTCAAATTCAGTATGGCTTGGTGGCATACATTGTGTGCCGAAGGTGGTGATCCATTTGGTCCAGGAACTCAAAAACATCCATGGGTAGGCGCAACTGATGCAGTTCAGGCTGCTAAAGATAAATTGGATGCAG
>CAYNHC010000442.1:0-2408 GCA_964396705.1 uncultured Paludibacter sp. | reverse complement strand
TAATGCTTATTTTATTGAATACCAAACACTTATTTAATTTTATAACGAACTATTAAAGGTATGAAATGATAAAAAAGACAGTTATTTTTAGAAATTAGTAATATTATTTAGAGACTGCAAAAAAAATCCAGCGGAGTTTTCTGTGCATATAACATATTCCGATAGGATTGGAAATCAATTAATGGGTGACTATAATATAACCTAATTTCGCGCATGCACTTATCAACATAAACATATTTTTATTTGTTATATTTAGAGTTCAAATTTTAATTTGTAAATTCTAAATCAGGTTTTTTATGAAAACAATTAGTAAAATTTCTATTTTGATACTTCTTGTATCAATGGCAGTGATTCAGTTTTCGTGTAGCAAACCAAAATTGCCTACTGGCGAAAACAAACTTGAAGTTACAGGTGGTAACATCTGGTACAAAATTACAGGCGAAGGAAACGGAATACCGGTTGTGCTATTGCATGGTGGCCCTGGTAGTTCGAGTTTTTATCTCAAACCATTTGAAGAATTGGGCAATAACCGCCAGGTGATCCGCTACGATCAGCTTGGAAGCGGTAAATCTGACAGAATTACTGATACAACTCTTTTTAAAATTGAAAGATTTGTCGATGAACTGGAAATATTGCGAAAACATTTAAAAATTAGAAAGTGGCATTTACTCGGTCAGTCCTGGGGTACTATAATTGCTATAGAATATTACAAAAAATTTCCTGCGAGTGTAAAATCAATCGTTTTCAGTAGTCCTGCCTTTAGTTTGAAAATTTGGGAACAAAATGCTAACAAGTTTTTGAAGACTTTACCCGATAGTTTGCAACAAGCAGTAATAAAAGCAAATGAAACCAGTAATTTTACCGATCCGCTCTTTGAAGCGGCCAACAATGAATATAATCGCCTTTATACTTGTCGTAAGCCAATACCTGAAGATTTTGATAGCATAATGAGTACCTTTAATTTTGATATGTATTTATATATGCAAGGTGCCAGCGAATTCAATATTACAGGTACGCTTAAAAACTACGACTCTACTGCTGACCTACCAAATATTAAAGTTCCAACTCTGTTTCTGGTAGGCGAATTTGATACAGCCGGAATCGAATCGGTTAAAGGTTTTGCAAACAGTGTTCCCAAAAGCAAATTTTATTTGTTTATGGGTGCCGCTCACGTAACCTCGTGGGATGCACGTGACGAAAATGTAAAAGTAGTACGCGACTTTTTAAATGAAGTAGAATAGAAAGTAAATTTATGTAATAGAGTTTATAAAAGTAAGAGAAATATAGTTGTTTTTCAATATTTCGTTGTGAAACAGAGATAGTCTCTCTTTGAGAGAGGCTATCTCTATCTTTCCCAACTGTAAACTTAGACTTTCCCAAACTGAGTTTATATTTTTCTTGGAGAGAGGCTATCTCTTATTCCACTACCAATCTTTCTCACATTGTAAATTAAATAATATTTTGTATCTTTGCAGTCCAATTTTTGATTTAGTAATTATTATGTCTAACCCGCTAATTTATTAGCACTTAAAAAACAATTTTCCTAAAATGGAAGAAAACAAAAATCTACCGGAAGAAGTAATTCCAGCCGTAGAAGAAACTCAGGCAGCTGAAGTGGTTGCCGTAGAAGAAACCGTAGTTGAAGAAGTAGTGGCTGAGGCTGCTCCTGTTGCTGTTGAAGAAGAAGTATCAGCAGTTGAAGAAGTTGCTGTAGAAGAAGTTGCCGAAGTGGCTGCTCCTGTTGATGAAGTTGTTGAAGTAATAGAAGAAGCTCCATCAGCAAAAGCTCCCAAAGTAGTTGTAGCGCCAGTATCTGAAGATTTTGACTGGGATGCTTATGAAAAAGGCGACATCATGTCAGCCAATGAAAAAGAAAATCTGAAAAACATTTACGACAACACTTTGAACGCCATCAAAGACAAAGAAGTTGTTGAAGGAACTGTTATTTCGATTAACAAACGCGAAGTTGTTGTAAACGTAGGCTATAAATCAGACGGTATCGTTCCAATGAGCGAATTCCGCTACAATCCTGATTTAGCAGTTGGCGACAAAGTAGAAGTTTATATCGAAAGCCAGGAAGATAAAAAAGGACAATTGCTCCTTTCTCACAAACAAGCACGTGCAACCCGCTCATGGGATCGCGTAAACGCTGCACTCGAATCACAGGAAATTGTAAAAGGTTTCGTAAAATGTCGTACAAAAGGTGGTATGATCGTAGATGTATTCGGAATCGAAGCATTCTTACCAGGATCACAAATCGACGTGAAACCAATCCGCGATTACGATGTATTTGTAAATAAAACAATGGAATTCAAAGTTATCAAAATTAACCACGAATTCAAAAACGTTGTTGTATCGCACAAAGCGCTTATCGAAGCTGAACTCGAAAATCAGAAAAAAGATATCAT
>CAYNHC010000441.1:0-2409 GCA_964396705.1 uncultured Paludibacter sp. | reverse complement strand
AAAATATTTGTTTCTTTATGCAATCTACAATAAAACCTTTCTATAGAAAAATGTCTATAGTTTATACTTTCGATTTATAAGTAAATTCGACTCAATGCCAATGTTAGGATTATTATAAAGATTTATCTGGCCGATTTTGATTTGACCTAAACACGCTATGCAAGCTATATTTATGACTCCTCCTTGCCTAAATCATTTTTCGTAGTATTGAAGTTTAATTTGTAAAACAGTCAGGATTTGACTAAAAGTCGCACTCCGAGCATGAATTTCAATTATTTTCCTTCAGTTGGTTGTTGTTTTAAAGCCCTTACAGACTCAGAAACTATTTATGCGGGTAAGAAACTTCGGTTCATCTATAAATTAGCAACAAAATAAATTGTGAGTGGGCAGGAAGTCTGAATTTACAGATTTTAGAAAAGCAACATTATTCTGTTAAAAATAAATTAACATTAAGAAAAAATATTATTTTAATCAACTTATTTGTCAAAATCGAAAATACACATAGCGTTTCTTTATAAATAGTATCAAATTAATACAACAATAAAATATATTTGAGATTTCAGCAATAAAACTTTAAGTGATTTTTTCTAAAATAGTAATTTTGAAATGTATTTTAACTAAATATTATAATTAAGAATAACCAAATTAATGAATTATGAATACAACTAAAGAAACTATTCATCAACAGATTTTTAATGAATTTCAAAACGAATCAGAAGCGAAGAAAATTATTTTATTATTTTCTAAATTTTTCATGTTACTTTTTATCTTATTGTCAGTATTTCAACAGGATTTATTTTCACAGGAACTATGGGCGTGGGGAAGTAATCAGGGTTATGGATCAGTAGGTGACGGTACTTATACAAACAGATATTCGCCAGTTCAAATTGGAAATTTATGGGAATGGAATCAGGTATCAGGAGGTATGAATCATACCATTGCAATTAAAGATGATGGTACTATTTGGAGTTGGGGTCGTAATGATTACGGACAATTAGGAGATGGAACTACTTCAAACAGACCAACACCGGCACAGGTTGGTACTGAGAATAATTGGTTAACTGCTAAGTGTAAGTGGGTCTTTAATATTGCATTAAAAAAAGATAGTACGCTTTGGGCTTGGGGTTCAAACAGTTCAGGTCAATTGGGAGATAATTCCACAACAAACCGAAACTCGCCCATACAGGTTGGAACAGACAAAGATTGGATAGAATTTTCGTGTGGCCTCGAGCATGTAATAGCAATTAAAAAAGGCGGAACCTTGTGGGCTTGGGGTGATAATTCTTTTGGTCAGTTAGGCGATGGAACAAAAAATAAATGCTCTTCGCCCAAGCAAATAGGAACTGACACTAACTGGAAAAAATTAGCTTGCGGTACATATCATTCTCTTGCAATAAAAAACGATAACACTTTGTGGTCCTGGGGTGATAATTGGGCAGGACAGTTAGGAAATGAAAATCAAACACTTAATACAACGCCAGTTCAAATTGGCACCGATAATGATTGGGCAATGATTGCATGTGGTGATAACCACAGTATGGCAATTAAAAAAGATGGTTCACTTTGGACATGGGGATTCAATAGCATGGGGCAGCTAGGAAATAGTACGCAAAACATTAAAAAGATTCCTGAAAAAATTGGCACAAGTACTGACTGGTCAGAAATATCAGGTGGCAATACCCATACATTAGCGATTAAAACCGATGGAACATTGTGGGCATGGGGTAGCAATGAAGTTGGAAGACTTGGTATTGGAATTCCATCAATAACATATAATACATCTCCAATGCAGATGGGCACTTACAAAACCTGGAAAAAAGTTTCATGTGGCAGTTCTCATTCTGTTGCTTTGAAAATTAATGAAATTGTAGCCGGAACAGGTTCACCTCAAAATTCACCGGATCATTGGATTTATAATCAGATAAATAAAACTTTATCTTTTAGTGGTAATTTTGAAAACACAAAGATTTCAGTTTATGATACAAGTGGAAATATGTTAATCAGTAAGATAATAAACTCAAACGAAAATATTTCAACATTCAAATTACAAAAAGGTATTTATATTATAAAACAAGTATCTGAAAATAATTATTTTACAAGTAAAGTAATTGTAAACTAATATTGTGTAGTTATTTTTTAACTAAGGTAATTTGAGTAAATAACTAACTCAACACCCAATACATCAACTGACTAAGAAAGGAAGCAGGAACTTTTTACAGATTTATTAAAAAACTTATCGAGAAAGAACTTTAATATTTTTTTATTCCGATTTTTTGTAACGCGTCTGATCACTTTGAGCGATCAGATGCGTCAAAAAAAACAGCAGTTATTTTTTTGTTTATTAAAATCTATATTTTCGATTTATAAGTAAATTTGTAAACGAACGGATAAATCTGGCAAGCTACACAA
>CAYNHC010000440.1:0-2457 GCA_964396705.1 uncultured Paludibacter sp. | reverse complement strand
TATCGTTAATTTTAACTGTCAGATTGTTAAATACATACAAATTTTTTATATAAAAAATGCGAAAATACCACTTTTTATTGGCGAAAATAGCTGATTGATTAACATTTTATTTGTATATTTGTACGTTAAAATTATGTTTTGAAACATAAATAATAAAATTGTTTCATCACTGGTTTTAACACCCAACTGCGCGATGCAGTTTCTTTGAAAAATTGGAATAAAAAACAGGTTGACTGATTTATTATTGACTGCAAAATGCGGTTGGTTTGTACTACTAATAATAATTATAATTTAACAAAATGGCACAGACTATATGCCGGGTACCGGCTACCGCAATCAGGTTATTAGAATATCCTGAATTTGCAACTAGTGTTATAGAGATTGTTGAAAAACAAGACTTAGAAGCACTTAAAATCAAGGGAGTGACTGATCTGTTGAAGGCTGAATTGCCTGAAATAGAAAAAATCACAGTAAAAGAACGTTATCACCCAATAACGAAGGAGTTATTAACGCTCAAGGCCAATCGTGATAAAACACTTGGGGCTATATTATCTCTTATACAGGGATATAAAAAGCAACAGGTGCCTGCACTGGCTGATGCAGTTTTTATCGCTCTTCCGTTTTTGGACAGGTTCCTGACAAAAATCAATAGAAATTCTAATTTCATTAAGAATAAGAAAATTGATTTATTGTTTTTTGAGCTTGCCGGAAACCAGGAAGTGAAAGCTGCTTTACAAACATTGGGTTTTACCGTTTTGTTGGATGATTTGAAAACAAATTATCAGGCAATATTAGCCAAACAAAAAAACAGAAGAGAATCGAAATCGGTTACACCGAGAGTAAAGGGTCGGAAGATTGTTGTTAACGCTACTGTTGCTATGAATAATTTATTCAGAACCATCGAAATTAATCAATTGGTCGAAAAAAATGTGGATTATTTGCCACTTATCAACGAACTGAACGAAATGCTGATAGAGTATAAAACTTTACTCACTCAGCGCAGCACGTTAATGCAGAAAGCAAATAGTATAAAAAAAGAGACAGTTGCATCGTCTTCCACAACAACTGCAACTGCCTGAAATCAAGAACACATTTCTTTAAGATTTTTTTGATCTTCATATAAAACTCCGCGTACCTGTTCGCGGGGTTTTTTTTGTGTCCGTTAATAAATATTGGTGCAGCTTTACTCAGGATTGTTGACCGGCTATTGACCGGTGAGCTGTACACTATATTTTTATGACATCGCAAATCTATTAATATTAATAATATTTAGCAAATAATTTAGATTTATTTAATTATTTTTATTGCAGCAGCTATTTTTTAGCGGAAACTTTTTAACGTCGATCCCTGATAGCTATCGGGATGAAAACGTTTCTTTATTTGAGGCTGCGAAAAGTTAAGAACCAAACGTTCAAATCCCGATAGCTATCGGGGATCGACGTTTTGAACGTTTGTTAAAGAAGGAAAATTTAATCACTCAAACGGTTTTCAACATCCATCCTTTGGTGCAATATTCTTATAATTTCTACTGTATTTTTTGAGGATAGCCTGTAAAAAATCAGGTGAGATTTTATTTTAGTGGCTCGATAACCTGCTCTGATATATTCCATTGATTTGCCATACTCAAAATTTTTGGCAATAAATTCTATTTCGTCTATTATCAAATTATAGTATCTGTCTGCTTGCTCCTTCGACCAGTTCTCAAAAGTATATAACCAAATATTATTTAGATCATCAATTGCTTTTTTACTTATTTCGAACTTCATTAAACTAAAAATTTGGCGTGAAGTTTTTTTAGATTTTCATCTCTGTCGAAATTTCTTTGCATCCCACTTTTTTCACCATCTTTTAGTTCATTTACCAAAACTTTCGTTTTATTTTCTTCGCTTTCGAGCAATCGAAGCGCTTCTCTAATTACTTCGCTTACAGAGGTATATTTCCCCGAACGAAGCTTTTCGTTGACGTAATTTTCAAAATAATCGCCAAGTAAAATCGATGTATTCTTTCCCATTGTGTGTTTTTTTGTTGCAAATATACCAACTTTTGGTATTATATCAAAAGTGAGGTGACTTTTTTCTGAAAGTTATCATTATTTTTTAAAATAAGATTGCATTAGGTTGCATTGAGCATTGCTTGGGGGAACTCAACATAGGTTAGAACCACACACTATAATCTCGGTCATCACAATGCGAATGGAAAATAATTTTTTCAACGTTGTGAATGGAAACTTTTCAACGTCGAAGACTTGAAAACGTTTCTTTAT
The DNA here is from genome assembly GCA_964396705.1 of uncultured Paludibacter sp. Classification (GTDB taxonomy): domain Bacteria; phylum Bacteroidota; class Bacteroidia; order Bacteroidales; family Paludibacteraceae; genus Paludibacter. The sequence continues at coordinate 194 of CAYNHC010000440.1, read as the reverse complement.
TGGAAGCTGCGAAAAGTTAACAACAACACGTTCAAAAGTCTATGACGTTTTGAAGTTAGAAAATTGCCAACTGTCAACTATCAACTGTCAACTACCAACTCTCAACTCTCAACTACCCACTACCCACTACCCACTACCCACTATCAACTCCCTTTTATCGCTTTCAGCATTTTATCGGCAAGTATATTTTTATC
>CAYNHC010000439.1:0-2459 GCA_964396705.1 uncultured Paludibacter sp. | reverse complement strand
TTTTCATCGGCTTTTACCTCAAACGCCGTGCTTCAAAAAATCTTGAATCTTATTTATTGGGAGGAAAAACCATCCCCTGGTATATGCTTGGATTATCCAATGCCTCGGGTATGTTCGATATTTCGGGTACTGTGTGGTTGGTGGCCATTACAGTTATTTATGGGTTGAAAAGTATTTATATTCCGTGGTTGTGGCCGGTTTTTAATCAGATTTTCCTAATGATATATCTTTCGGCGTGGCTGCGGCGGTCGGGGGTTACCACGGGTGCCGAATGGATTGCTTTCCGTTTTGGGAAAGACAAAGGCGCTGTTACTTCGCACTGGATTATTGTAATTTTCGCTATTCTGGTTTGTCTGAGCATGTTGGCTTATGGTTTTATCGGTATGGGAAAATTCATTCAGGTTTTCCTGCCTTTAAAAACCATGTTCCCTGTATTAAGCTTTATTCCTGATGCTTATGTTCCTCATGTTTGGGGAATTGCATTTACTTTGTTTGCAGTTTTTTATGCTTTAATGGGTGGAATGATGAGTATAGTGTGGGCTGATGTGGCTCAGTATGCAATCATGTCACTGGCAGCCATTGCAATAGCTGTAATTGCCATGGTGCATTTAGATGTTATCGAATTTTCGAAGATATTGCCCGAAGGTTGGTATTCGCCCGGCTTTGGAACTCACTTGGATTTGAACTGGACAGGCAAATTTGCCGAATTTAACACAAAAGTCCAAAGCGATGGTTATCAATTGTTTTCGTTGTTTTTCGGAATGGTTTTGATGAAAGGAATTTTAAGCAGTATTGCGGGACCTGCACCAACCTACGATATGCAGAAAATTTTATCTACAAAATCGCCACGTGAAGCTTCATTGATGAGTGGATTTGTTTCAGTCATCCTTATGCCGGTTCGTTATTTAATGATTGCCGGAATTGCTGTTATCGGAATCATTATCTACGATCAAATTCAGGGGCAGATTACAGTGAATGGTTTAGTGGATTTTGAATTGGTATTACCGGCAGTTATTGCTCATCCATGGATTCCAGCCGGATTGATGGGATTGATTTTGGCTGGTTTGCTCGCCGCTTTTATGTCCACTTTTGCCGGTACGCTCAATGCAGCTCAAGCTTATATTGTTAACGACATTTACATCAAATACCTGAATCCGGGAGCAAGCGCTAAACAATCGAACAACGCGAATGTAATTGTTGGACTTGTGGTGGTGGTTATCAGTATTTTATTTGGCGTATTGGCCGAAAATGTGAACAGTGTATTGCAATGGGTTACAGGTGCTTTGTACGGTAGTTATATTGCTGCTAATATTCTGAAATGGCATTGGTGGCGCTTCAACAGCAAAGGTTTTGCGTGGGGAATGGTTGGCGGATTAATTCCTGCATTGATTTTGCCTTATGTGCCTGTGGTTAACACTGTTTTGCCTTTGTATTATTTCCCGATTATTCTTGTCTTTTCGGTTGTTGGTTGCATTTGGGGAACTTATTCAGCACCAGCCACCGATACCGAAGTGTTGAAAAAATTCTATGCCAAAACCCGCCCATGGGGATCATGGAAACCAATTCACGATATGGTAATTGCAGAAAATCCGGAATTCAAACAGAATACTGCTTTCGGACGCGATATGCTGAATGTAGTCGTAGGTATTGTTTGGCAAACAGCGCTTGTAGCTGCTCCGATTTACTTAGTCGTAAAACAATTCTGGGGACTCGCCATCGCTGCAATTATTGTTGGTATTGGCACAGTAATTCTGAAAAAGAACTGGTACGATAAGTTGGAAGATTAACAAATTGGATATGTGTAAAATACTTTCAAAATTATTCCTTTTTCTGTTTCTATTTTCTGTAAAAAATATTGCTGCCGAAAATAAAGACATCGCTCAATTACCTAACGAAAAGGCATTGTTATTGCTCTCTCAAATGACTTTACCCGAAAAAGTTGCTCAACTTAAAAACTGTTCCTACGATGTTATTAAGTCATTTGTTGACCCAAAAGGCAATGTGAATACGGATAGTTTGAAGAAGTATTTCCCCTATGGAATTGGTGAAATAGGCTTAAGTTGGTCACTTCAACCCACTTTATACGTCAAAATTGTCAATCAACTTCGACATTATAATAAAAGCTTGCGTATAAATATTCCCCCTTTGTTTATTGGTGAAGGACTGCATGGTTTTATGGCTAATGGTGCAACCGTTTTTCCGCAAGCCATTGCGCTGGGTTGCTCGTGGGATCCTGTTTTATTGGAAAAAATATTTACAGCTACAGCGCTCGAAGCTTCTTCGCGCGGTGTGAAACAGCTTTTTTCGCCGGTGTTGGATTTGGCGCGCGAACCACGTTTTGGTCGTACCGAAGAAATGTACAGCGAAGATGCTTATCTGGCTGCAATTTGCGGACAATCTGCCGTTTGGGGCTTTCAGGGGCGCAATGGCAAGCCTGACGAAAACCATGTGGCTGCAAC
>CAYNHC010000438.1:0-2464 GCA_964396705.1 uncultured Paludibacter sp. | reverse complement strand
ACTCCAAAGAACAAATCATAATTGTACTTTTGAGATTTTGAAGTCATAAAAAAATGAACAGTTTTATTTCATTGTTTTTTATTTTTCTGTACTATGAATTATTCAGTAAAAAATCATTCGGAAAACAAATCGAAATTCAGGCAAATTATTCTGAGAAGCTTTTTGATAGCGACTTTATCACAATTGACTTCGCTATTATCAGCACAAAGCGATTTCAGATACACGCGTTCTGAACCCTATTTTTCGGAAGGAGTAAGTGGAATCACTACCTCTGATAACGGTTTTATGTCGGTTGCGAATGTGGATATGTATATCAGAACCGATACGATAGTGCTCGATTGTGAAGACTGCAAAATACCTTATGACACCATTTTTCAGGACATTATTACTTCGGATATACTGATAATGAAAACTGATGCAAATGGCAATTTGCTGTGGTCGAAGCAATTAGGTAATGAACAAAATGAGCGGTGCCACAGCATTTTCGAAACCGCCGACAAAGGTTATATTATTTGTGCAACCGACAGCAACTATTCAGGCAAAGTCATTAAACTGAACAACAATGGTTCGGTAAGTTGGGAAAGCACGCTTGAACTTCATACTCCTCAGCAAATTTTTGAAATAAACGGCAATATTCTTGTTCTCGGCACCAAATCGCATTTACTTAACACTAACTATGTTTATGCTCAAATGCTTAACTCAAACGGAACCCAGCTCTGGTTAAAATATTACGGCGAAATCGGCAGCGACCCTAACCTGACCGGAATGTATCACGAAATTTTCAAAACTGCTTGTAAAGGTCCACATGAAAATATCTTTATCGTGGGCAGCAAACAAAATGATATCATTTGGCATGATATTGATTTCCTAGGAAACATCATCGCTTCAGGGCGTTTTGGAGATGCCGGAAGTGAAGATGCAGTAAGCATTGCCCTTACCGAAGATTCCAATTATCTCCTTCTTTTTAACTATTCGGCCATACCCGTTTATTCAATTCAACCACATGTTATCAAGTTAAATTCTTCAGGAGAAATTCTCAGGGAAATCGGCTACTTCGACAATACTTATTACGACAAAGCTGTTTCAATGCAAGCGTCCGGTGATGACGGATTTCTGATAACCGGATTGCTAAACGGTAATATCCCTTCACTAAGCGTTTTGTATCATCTTAAAATAGACGAAAACGGAATACCTTCGTGGGTCGATAATATTAATTTTTCTGACCCTAATTATTCAAGACCTTCGTTTGCAACCTTGATTTCCGAAAACCAAATTTTCGAAACAGGCACCAACGATACAGGAAAATTTACTTTCGCAAAACGACATATCAACAACACGAACAATATTGTGGATTATGAAGTGGTTAACCGCACCGGAATTTCTTCGAACAAAAATCAACCTTACAATGTGTACCCCAATCCGGCAAGCAATTTTATAATCATTGGCACAGAATTTACCGGAAACGCCGACTTTATAATTTACAATCCCGAAGGTAAAAAAATGCTGAAAGTAAAACTCAGCAGCAATAAAACCGTAATTCCAATCAGTACACTAAACAATGGAGTTTATATTTTCAGGATTATAAATGATACAGATAGTTTTACCGGAAAACTCATAATTAACAAAAACTAAGCTTAGATGCCTGTTTTATTTTGAAATGAAAAACAAATTTTTAATCATATTGATTTTATACTTTTTTGTCGCTGATATTTTTGCACAATACGCTGACGAGAGCTATTTTGTAAAGGAAATTCCCTTACAAAGGCACAAGAAAAGTACCAATGAAGAAATTGTAAAGAGCACCGACGGATATTTATGTTCGCCACATGGCACCTACAGAGCATTGTCTATTTTTGTAAATATTATATACGACCAAACTCCGGCCGATACTATTAGGCGGTACTCAAATCCGGATATTTACTGGAAGCCCGACACTACTTTCAGCATCAACATGTACCCTCCGGCTTATTTCACAAAATTATTTGACACTCAGGTAAATACATTTTATCTGGCGAATATCAGCCGTTTTTATTCGGAGTGTTCTATGGGTGAACTGAACATGCTATCAGACCAAATGGTAGTGAACATCCGTCAATCGCAAATTACTCCACTTCACCCGGGCGCCAATTTCACCCTTTTCAATTTGATGGATGCAGTAGCCGAACAAATCAACAAAAATGGAGGTTTGAACGCCATTTATGGGTACAACAATATTGATAATTACGATCGTTCATCTTTCGCCGGCATGACCAATGATCGCCCCGATGGAAAAATTGATATGATTCATTTTGTATTGCGCAATACATTTATTACCAAGACAGGTATCAATTTCGGAAACGTCAATCCCGGGGCAGGTTATTCGGGACAGGGAGTTTATCCGGCAATTCCGTTGAAAATCGGCAATGCATACCACGGTTACAATCTCGGAAGTTACCAATGTGTAGGCGGTGGCAATTTAACAATA
>CAYNHC010000437.1:0-2469 GCA_964396705.1 uncultured Paludibacter sp. | reverse complement strand
CGGATGAAGATATTGAAGCAATAAAATCCGAAATTGAAGACTTAAAACGATTTAGAGAGTTAGCAAAAAGAATTCTTGTAAATACAAAAGCGGAACACCTTTTTACCGCTTTAGGAAAGGCATTCGAACAACTCGAAATTTTAGGAGCAAATAAAAAAGCACTTATTTTTACTGAGTCCCGTAGAACACAGGACTTTTTATACAATATCTTGGAAGCTCGGGGATACAGGGATAAAGTGGTGCTTTTCAACGGAGTAAACAACGACCCAAAATCAAATAAAATATATAAAGATTGGTTGAAGGAACACAAAGGTACAGATAAAATTACGGGTTCACCTTCAGCTGACAAAAGAGCCGCATTGGTTGACTATTTCCGAAATGAAGCAACGATTATGATAGCTACTGAAGCAGCTGCCGAGGGAGTGAATTTGCAATTTTGCTCATTACTTGTAAATTATGATTTACCTTGGAATCCGCAACGGATTGAACAACGAATAGGACGTTGCCACCGTTACGGTCAAAAGTTTGATGTGGTGGTGGTAAATTTTCTCAATAAGAAAAATGCTGCTGATGAAAGAGTTTATGAACTCCTAAATGAGAAGTTTTTCTTGTTTGATGGAGTTTTTGGGGCAAGCGATGATGTAATTGGAACTAGAGTTGACAGATTGGCAAATATCGAATCGGGTGTTGATTTTGAAAAACGTATTGCAAAGATATATCAGGAATGTAGGACAGTAGATGAAATCCAAAAAGCTTTCGACGATTTGAAAGAAGAATTCGAGCCGGATATCACGGAAAAAATGCAGAGCGTCCGCTCTACATTATTAGAAAAATTTGATGAAGAAGTTCGGGATAAATTAAAGATAGACTTTGAAAACTCAAAGGCCTACCTAAATGCTTTTGAACAAAAGCTATGGAAAACCACACAGTATTTTTTAAAGGATAGTGCTGTTTTCGGAGATAATGACTATTCTTTTAGTTTGAAAAAAAATCCTTTTCCGAAGGAAAATATTCATTCGGGTCCTTATATGATTCTTAAAGCCGAAGAGGGCAAAAAGAAATCGGAAGTATTTATTCCAGAAGATACAAACATTTATCGTATTGGCCACAAATTGGCACAATGTATTTTAAATGCATGTAAACTGAAAGAAACGCCAGCGGTTGAGATAATTTTTGATTATACCAATACACAAACTAAAATCACACTACTAGAGCAATACATTGGTAAAACAGGTTGGTTGAGAGTGGAACACTTATCTATTAAATCATTTGAAGATGAAGATTATGTGCTTTTGGCATGTATCAATGAGAACGGTGAGTCGATAGAAAAAGAAACAGCCGAAAGGCTCTTCTCTTTATTTGCAACAGTTGGTGAGCAAGTATATATTCCTCAGGAGATAAAACCATTATTCAAATATGTACTTTCTCAACAGGAACAAGAAATAATATCCGTAAACGCCATACGAAACCGCGACTTTTTCGATACCGAAATGGATAAACTCGACCAATGGGCAGACGACATGAAAATCAGCCTTGAAAAAGAAATCAAAGACCTCGATGCCGAAATAAAGTTGCGAAAGTCCGAGGCTAAGAAAATGATGAACCTCGAAGCAAAGGTAAAAGCACAACGAGTTATCAAAGAAATGGAAAAAAAACGTAGTGAAAAACGTCAAACATTATTTGCTGCTCAGGATGATATTGATGGACGAAAAGATGACTTGCTAACCGATATAGAAAGCAGACTAAATCAGCATATTGAACAAAAAGAGTTATTCACTATTCAATGGAGAATTATATAAAATGCAAACAGAGAATACAGTAACAGAATATAAAAGTCTCAAAAAGGTTACTTCCGGTGATGCCGGTTTCAAAGACCTTTCAGCAACTTGCGTTTGTTTGGCAAATGCTCAAGGTGGCACTATCATAATCGGAATTGAAGACAAAGAAAAACTTCCTCCAGTAAATCAGGTTATTACTGATGACATAACCAATAAGACAATTACCCGGATTAGAACACTTTGTTTTAATGTGGGGATGATTCTTAACGAGATTGAAACACATGAGAATGGTAGCCAGTATTTTAGTATTCGTATTCTTCCCACATTAAAATCTGTTGCAACTACTTCGGATGGTAAAATTTTAATCCGTATTGGGGATCAATGTCAACCAGTTCGGGGAGAAGACATTGTTAGATTGGCAAGCGAAAAAGATGCTTTCCAATGGGAGCTTCAACCTCGATATACTGACCCTTCGCAAATTTCAAATGAATCAATAAAATGGTTCTCCGACGAAATCCGAAAATCTGACAGGGTAAAGCCATTTGTCAAAGAATTATCTGATATTGAAATTGCTGAGCATTACAGTTTAATTCAGGATGGAAGCCTGACAAATATAGGTGTACTTTGGTTAGGTAATGCTACTCAAAGAAGCAAATTAGTTTACCCATTGACAATTCAATACATTGTGTAT
>CAYNHC010000436.1:0-2480 GCA_964396705.1 uncultured Paludibacter sp. | reverse complement strand
TTCCAGAGCTTCAAAATCTGGAAACGCGAGACGAATCGACACTTATTGCAGAAGTAAGGAAGTAAAATTTGGTTATCGCTCATGAGCGATAAAACGTCAAAAGTGAGCGATAACGAGAAAAAAGAATCGGAATCGCCGCTATCGGCTTGAAGCCCCCGAATCCCCGCAAGTCGTGAAAACAAAGAAGTAGAAAAGATGAAAATTGGTATTATGCAGCCGTACTTTTTCCCTTATTTGGGATACTGGCAGTTAATTCATGCGGTGGATAAATTCGTAATTTACGATAATATTAAATTTACAAAAAAAGGATGGATTAATCGTAATCGAATTTTGCACGGGGAAGAGGATGTTTACATTACTCTTCCTTTGAAAAAGGATTCTGATTTTCTAGATATACGCAATCGGCAAATCAGCGATGTTTTTGATCGTGAAAGATTCCTTCATCAAATCACATGTGCCTATGCCAGAGCACCTTATTGGAAACAAGTTTTTCCGATTATTTCCGAAATAATTTGGTATGAAAATCGTAATTTATTTGAATTCATTTTTCACTCTATTGAGAGGATATGTAGTTTTTTAGAGATAAAAACAGATTTAATAATTTCGTCCAGTCTCAAATGTAATCATTCCTTAAAGGGTGAAACGCGTGTTATAGGTATTTGCAAATACTTAGAGACGGATGAGTACATTAATCCGCCGGGGGGAATTGATCTGTATGACAAGAATCATTTTTTGAAAGAAAATATTCAATTAAAATTTTTGCAACCGAAAAAAATCGTTTACCCTCAATTTCGGTTACCGTTTGTTCCAAATCTGTCGATTTTGGATGTTCTGATGTTTAATTCAAAGGTTTCCATTGCTTCAATGCTGGATCGGTATAATTTGATAGAAAGTGAAAGATGAGTAAAGAAAAAATCCTTGTGTTTGGTGCGAGTGGCGACATTGGAACATATTTCGTTGATTATCTGCGAAATTCCCCCATTACGGATGAATATGATATCGCAGCAGTGGGAACTCGGGAGTGTCCTCTTTTTGAAAAATGGGGAATTCCATACTACCGGATAGATATTACCGACTCTTCGGCATTTTCTGTTCTTCCGACGAACGTCTACGCAGTCGCAGACTTTGCAGGAGCAATGCCGGCACGGATGAAAGGGTACAAACCGGAATTGTACCTGAATACAAATATTCGAGGAACGTTCAATATTCTGGAATTCTGCCGGAAAAATAACGTTGAACGCTTGTTGTTTTCGCAGAGTTTCGGGGATATTAAGGATCATGCAAATGAAAATCCACTGTTGAAGCCGGATATGACGCGAAATTTCAGCTATAATAATGACCATACGGTTTACATCATTTCAAAAAATGCTGCGGTCGATCTGATCGAAAATTATCATCAGGCTTATGGATTAAAATCTTTCATTTTCCGTTTACCAACAATCTATTTATATTCGCCGATTGACACTTACTATGTCGATGGTGTGTTAAGAAAAATTGGGTATCGTCTATTAATGGACCGTGCAGCGGCTGGAGAACCCATTGAAGTTTGGGGAAATCCAGAACGCTTTAAAGATATGATTTACGTTAAAGATTTATGTCTGATGTTTTATTTGGCGTTGAAGGTAAATAAAACATCGGGACTCTTTAACGTTGGAACGGGTGTCGGAACCTCTTTGTTGGAACAAATCCAGGGGATGATTGACGTTTTTAGTCCGCCGGAAAAAAAATCTGACATCATTTTTGCTCCGAACAAGCCAGACGCGCCGTCTTATGTTATGGATATAACGAATGCAAGAGAAGAATTAGGTTTTTGTCCTCAATTTAGTTACAGAAAGTGGCTTGAAGATTTTAAGACGGAAATGACTTTGAAACGGTTTTTGTAAAAAATGGAATCTTAAATCGAGTTTTCGTTCAAAAAAGAGAAAATGAAAGGATATGAAATTTGTGACTATTCCTAAGCTCTCCGTTTTATGTTTGGCTTTCAACCACGTTCATTTCATTCGACAAACACTGGACGGGTTTGTTATGCAGCAAACGAATTTCCCGTTTGAAGTACTGATTCATGATGATGCTTCCATTGACGGAACGGCAGAGATTATTCGCGAATACGAAGCCAAATATCCAGAAATAATCAAACCTATTTATCAAACTGAAAATCAATGGTCAAAGGGTGTGCCCGTTAGTAAAAAGTTCCAGTTTTCTCGTGTTCAAGGTCAATACGTTGCCATGTGCGAGGGGGATGATTATTGGACAGATCCCCTCAAACTTCAAAAACAAGTCGATTTTCTGGACGCACACCCCGATTATTCCGTATGCTTTCATCCCGTTGAAGTGCATTGGGAGGACGAGCCTAGCAAAGACGACCTTTTTCCAACGCCCGAATGGCGATATAATAAAACCACACTGACGGCCGACGACCTCGTGAAGCACAACTTCATGCAGACAAATTCCGTGATGTACCGTTGGGTCTTTCCCGAATT
>CAYNHC010000435.1:0-2485 GCA_964396705.1 uncultured Paludibacter sp. | reverse complement strand
ATAAATTCCTTTATTGATTGTTCGGTAATTCCTTCGTTTTTACGTGTTAAAGCTTTCAGTGCTTCATAAGGTTGCGGATACGATTCGCGACGTAGAATAGTTTGAATTCCTTCGGCAACTACTGCCCAGGTATTATCCAGATCTTTGTAAATTGCAGTTTCGTTCAATAATAATTTATTCAACCCTTTTAAAATACTTTGAGTGGCAATAAGTGTGTGTGCAAACGGAACACCTACATTTCGTAAAACGGTACTGTCGGTCAGGTCGCGTTGAAGCCTTGAAACAGGAAGCTTTGCCGATAGAAATTCGAAAATTGCATTTGCCATTGCCAGATTACCTTCAGCATTTTCAAAATCAATTGGATTTACTTTATGTGGCATAGCCGAAGAACCGACCTCGCCAGCTTTGATTTTTTGTTTGAAATACTCCATCGAAACATAAGTCCAAATGTCGCGACAAAAATCAATTAAAATAGTATTGATCCTTTTGAGGGTATCCAACTGAGCCGCCAGATTGTCATAATTCGAAATTTGTGTTGTCCATTGTTCACGTTCCAGACCGAGTTTTTCCGATACAAATTTATTTCCAAACGCTTTCCAGTCTATTGATGGATAAGCTACAACATGTGCATTATAATTGCCGGTAGCGCCACCAAATTTTGCCGAAATAGATGTTTTGTTTAATATATCGAGTTGTTGGTTTATCCGACTAATAAAAACTTTAAATTCTTTTCCCAAACGTGTTGGTGAAGCCGGTTGACCATGTGTTTTTGCCAGCATCGACACGTCTCTCCATTCTTCAGACAAATGGTTCAGTAAATTTAAAACGGTATCCATATCAGGGTAATAGACTTTTTCCAACGCATCTTTTATCGAAAGTGGCACCGATGTATTGTTAATGTCCTGTGAGGTTAATCCAAAGTGAATAAACTCCTTATAGGCCTGTAATCCAAGCGAATCGAATTTTTCTTTGATAAAATATTCTACTGCTTTAACATCGTGATTTGTTACTTTTTCAATATCTTTTATTTTTTCGGCATCACTAAGATCAAAATTGGTATATATAGTTCTCAATTTTGAGAAAATTTCTGAAGGAACAGATTCTAATTGTTTTAATGGAATTTCGCACAGTGCAATAAAATATTCAATTTCTACCTGAACCCTATAACGAATCAAGGCAAATTCCGAAAAATAATTTGCATATAATGCTGTTTTGGTACGGTAGCGACCGTCAACCGGAGAAATGGCCGAAAGCAATGATAAATCCATAAATTTATTAATATTGAATGTATTATAATATCTTATTAATCTACTTAATCAGCTGTTAAACATACAATTAAAAATGGCGATCCTTAACACTGTTCCAAAAAATTGACAAAGTGCAAAGTTAATCAAATTAGCCGGAATTAAAAAGTTTAGATGCACTCCTTGCAATCCTGAAACTTTTTCTTTACTTTTGTTTGTAAAACTACAAAGAAACACTCGAAACTTAAGATCAAATGAGATATATTAGAATTCATAAAGAAGGTAGAATTATATTGGGTTCATTACTGTTGGTATTACTGCTTTTGAATCTGTTTATTTATATTAAATTCCAATTGATCGTATTGGTTATTAATGTAATAATATCAGCCCTGCTTCTATTCTTTTTTGCTTATTTTTTTCGTAATCCGCGTCGAAGAGTAGTTATTGACGATCCGAGTTTGGTAGTTGCTCCGGCCGATGGAACAATTGTAGTTGTTGAGCCGGTGGAAGAAAACGAATATTTTGGAGACAAACGTATTCAGGTTTCAATTTTCATGTCGGTTTTCAATGTGCATGCCAATTGGGTTCCGGTAAGAGGTACGGTGTTGAAGTCTGTTCATCACAGTGGAAGACACATGGCTGCATTTCTCCCCAAATCGAGCACGGAAAACGAACGCTCCACAGTTGTAATTGAAACACAATTTAAAACCCAGATTTTAGTCAGACAAATAGCCGGCGCATTAGCCCGTCGTATTGTAACTTATGCTCATGCAGGCAAAGAATGTCATATCAATGAGCATCTTGGTTTTATAAAATTCGGGTCACGAGTTGATATGTATTTTCCTCTCGATGCCGAGATATTTGTACAGGTTGGAGAATCGACCGTAGGCAATGAAACAATTATTGCACGCCTCAATGAATAAATCTATTACCATTGAACAAGCACAGCTTGAAGTTGACAATTGGATAAAGACTTTTGGAGTGCGCTATTTCAGTGAATTGACCAACATGGCTATACTGACTGAGGAAGTGGGAGAGTTGGCTCGAATTATTGCCCGTAAATACGGAGATCAGTCGTTTAAAGATTCCGATTTAAAGTATAATTTAGCTGACGAAATGGCTGATGTTCTTTGGGTTCTGATTTGTCTTGCTAATCAAACGGGTGTGAATCTCAGCGAAGCATTCGAAGAAAATATGCAAAAGAAAACAGATCGTGACAGTCTCAGACATTTAAATAATGA
>CAYNHC010000434.1:0-2536 GCA_964396705.1 uncultured Paludibacter sp. | reverse complement strand
GTTTCTTTCAGGTATTGCCATAGGAGTTTGTTCTCATTCGAAAAGTGCGAATCTTCAGGATAAATAACTTCTCCGGAGTTCATGTCGGTGTATGGATAAAGGTACATTTTTACATTTTCCTGAAATAATGCGCCCATAGCTTCGAGTAAACCACCACGTAAATCAGTATATTGGCTGCCATCCAGAATTTTGTCGAAAGTTGGTAATCCTACCACAACCCGAAGCTTAATCATTTTAAACTGAGCAAAATAATCGACCAATTTAAAATAACGGTAAAAATTTGACACCATCACATTTTGCCCAACCATGTTCAATAATTCTACACGGTTCAGGAAATCTTTTTCGTCTAATTTCTCATCGAGCATAAAATATTTGAGCGAAATTTCACAAAAAGCAATCGTATTATCGGGTTTATAATCTTCGTCACTTTTAAAAATGGAAAGACTATCCTCAATAAATTCCAATCCCAGATTACTGATAGGTCGGAAATAACCACGCATTAACAGGACATTTTTTTTGTACAACATATCGCCCGGTTGTTGAATTTGACCCGATTGGTCGAACATAATGGCCGGTGTCATATTATTCCTCACCAGCAGCAGATTCAATAAGCGGTTGTCACACCAATTCATATCAGGACCCTCAACATACACATAATCAACTTCTACGCGCTCTGTATTCAGATTGTCGAGCAATGATAACAATACATTTCTGGGATCTTCACCTTCGAATAAACCTCCGTGAATAAGATTAATACCTAAAGCACCCAGCGTATATTGTTGAAGCAGTGTATCATTTTCGTGTAATTTCACATGAATGAAAAACCTGTTTGGATGATAGCGATCAGAACCTTCCACTGCTATTCCCAACCAACCATTTCCCTGATTTGTTTTGGCAAAATTAAGTGTCTCCACCGTGTTGGCAAATGCAAAAAACTTTTTGCTGTTTTTCTTGTCAAGTATTTTAATCAGTTCATCGTACTCATAATCAACCATTTTGCGTAATCTGTCTTCTGCAACATAACGCGCCGGAGCACCATCATTATAAAAATGATCGCTGAACGATTTATCGTAAGCCGAAATGGATTTGGCAATTGTATTAGAAGCACCACCGGCCTGAAACAAATGTCGGGCTGTTTCCTGACCACCACCAATTTCGGCAATTGTACCATAATAAGCCGAATTAATATTAATACGAACTGCTTTTTCTTTGGTGCTGAGTATTTCTGACATTTTGAAATGATTTTCAGGTTTTAAATTTAGTAATTCCAACAGCTAAAACAGAACTTTGTTCATTCGTTTTTTTTATATTGGAAATTTACTTCGTCAAATATACAAATTTTATATAACTAAATTTAGGTTTCCACTTATCCATTTATGAAATCATCTGTTGAACTTTTTTATTCCAGTAAAATTAATAAAAAATAAATGTAAGGAGCTTTATATTAGAGAAATACATATTCTGTGCGCTTCTTACTCCCCCTTTAGGGGGCTGGGGGTCAGGTTTTTTATTTGTTTTCTACCACCGGATCAACTCTCGAAAATGTTTGATAAACTTGTTCGGAAGCTGCTCTGCAACCACCTTTGCAGGTATCGAGCAATTGACATGAAGCACAAAATTCAGGAACTGCGTTGAAATATGCCGAAAAACCATCGGAGTATAAAATAGTTTGTAAAGGTTTTTCAAAAACATTTCCCAATATGCGCGGCGAATGATTACAAAAACGTACATCGCCCTGATGATTAATGGTGATGGGACGAACTGAGACGTCGGTATTGCAAAAAGTAAAACTGATGTGTGGAAAATCGGATGGATTCAGTACACATATAGGCGTGCAAACTCCACTGTGAAAACGAATGGTATTATCGGATGCAAATGTGTTGATAATTGTATAAGCCTGATTCAGTTCAGTATGTGTGAGTTCCAGTTCATCCTTAAACTTTCGTCCTAATCCTCCTATATTGAAGCGATTAACCAATACAGTTTTTACACCCAACTCTTTATAAAATTCAAGTGTTTCTACTAAACCTGTTAAATTTGCTTTGGTCAAAACTAATACTGCGTTGAATTTTTCGGGTGATGTGTTCAGAATTTTTTTCGCTGACTCCACACATTTTCCCCAAGAACCGGGCAGTTGTGTCAGCTTGTCGTGAATGGTGGAATCGGAACTCAAAATAGGTATTTGTAACCGGTGAACTCCTAATTGCTGAAAGGTTTGCAAATCAAAATCGGTGAGTAAGGTTCCGTTGGTGAGAACCGAAACCTGCGATTTATGAAAACGAGCCGTAAGAATCAGGTCGTGAATACGCGGAAAAAGCATTGGTTCGCCCCCCGAAAGTGAAATGGAACTTACTTCGGCTTGAGAAAGCACTTTTTTCAGGACTTTGTTTACTTTGGAGTAATCTGAAATAACTGTTTGGGGTGATTCTTCAAGCCCTTTCCAATGATTGTAACAAAATTTACACTGCTGATTGCAGGCATCAGTCAGTTCGAAAACGAGCAGGTTTAGTTTAATTTTTTGGGGCATAAAGATTGA
>CAYNHC010000433.1:0-2546 GCA_964396705.1 uncultured Paludibacter sp. | reverse complement strand
CAACCAGTATTAAGATCACTCACATCAATACTATTATTATTAAGTAATTCAGTTTTCACCTTTATTCCATACAAATTATAGATTTCAAACAATATTGTCCCTGAAATTCCACCTGTGATATATAAACGATCAGCAACAGGATTTGGATACAAAGATAAATCAGGATTTTCCAAAATGTCCACTTCATTATAAATATCAGGATTCAATAAAATATATCCGGCTGTTTCAAACGCTGAATTCGTAAATCCCAACGATTGTTCCCTTTGTTTGAACACACGCGCCTCAGTAGTTAAAACCGATCTGCACCTTAATGACGCAGTAACAGTATCATCATTGCAGGTTTGTAGTTGAGCGATAAAAACCGGATTATCAATGGTTTCATCATACATAATTCTTGCATACTGTGTAATAGCATTTCCCACCCCATTTTCAGCAGTACGTCCCACTTTTATTTTATTGCCGTTAACCCATCCTTCGCCTTGTTCTATTGCTAAATATGAAAATATCTCGGAAACAAGGGCGGTCGTTATTTTTGATTCCTTTTGTAATTTTACTTCAAAACCTGTTTTGGTTATATTGCGAACACGAACCAAAAATGGAATTCCATTGTTATCGGTAGTAGGACTTACCAACACAACAGGAACAGTATCGAAAGGAGTTGAAAAGTTCACTTTTGTCCAGGAAGCGGTGACAATAGTTTTAGACACAATGGCAGAAAGCCCGTTAAATTCATATTTTCCGGGTTTAATAATAAAATATGGCAGTTTTTCTTCATTAGTGAGCGTTGAAATATTTTGATACGACCACGGCAATAACTGAAGGTTCATCATTCTGGCACTTGAAATTTTGACTTTTGGTGTCATCAAAGTTGAACTATTGTTATTAGTAGGCGCACCTACAAACACAGATGGAATAGTGCTATATACATTTTTAAACCCAACCAAATTCCAGTCGATATTGGAATAAGATAAATTTCCATACTGAATCTCAGCGCCAGAAATCACATTAAATGCCTTTTCGTTGGAAATCTGCTCAGTTCCATTATTGAATAACAAACGAATGCGATAAGTATATTTTTTAATTTCTGTAAAATCAGGCAATTCGGTATAAGAAGCAGGTATTGAAGCTGAGTTTGTCCTGTAAATTTCAGAAAAAATTCCATTGTCAGCTTTGCGTTCAACAACAACTTCGTAAGCAAACTCCTGACTTGTATTTTCCCAATTGAGAGAAATCTTAGAATTATCAACCGATGGATTTAAAGAAATCACCGGTTTTCTTTGCGCAGGTAATTTGTAAGTTGGAATAACTTCATTTACCTTTCTGAATGCAACATCTGGCTTGTTATCGCGATAAAGTTCACCGGCAGGTGTAACCCAGCCATCATCAGTAATCAACATTCGCTTGTAACCTACCCAGTTGTAAATAGAATATCTCTCCACGAAATGAGCCGTATCCATTACGTTAAGTATCGCTTTTAGCTCATTGTACTGTTTTGTCATTGCTTCGCCATAATCCGATGGCCAAGTTTCAGTGGTCCAGTCGGCTCCATTGTTCCATTCCTTAATCCAGATCGGGCGACCTGTTTTGTCGTGAACAGTTTTAAGGGCATTGTACCATTGAGTTGGCGTATAACCACCCCAATATGCATGAATTACCACGTAATCGCAACGATAATTATGGGCTTTAATACTGTCCATAAACGGATAAAGCCATGCTGAAAAATCGGTACAGGCAGGACTTCCAATCCGTAATCCAGAATTCATAAATTCAGGCCAATGTTTTACTGCATCAGCTACCGAAACGTTTGACTGTTCAGTATGATCGGGTTCATTGTAACCAATAACATGTGTTACAGATTCTTTACTGTTGATTTGATCCCACGAAGGCCAGTAAAGTTGCCATTTCTCGGGTACATATTCAATGTTCGGACGAGAGGTATAATCAGCACTCCAGGTATATAGCCAAGTGCCATTCATTTTATTTGTATTGGTAATTGCATCTCCTTTCGACATTGTTCCGGTTTGACACCATCCTTTTTTCGATACCCAATCATATTGAAACACACGAATAAATGAAACTGTACGGTCGAGATAAGCGGACATTGTTGGCACTTCCAAATCTCCATCCGAAGCAATAAAAACCCGGCTATAACCGCTGCCATCCGGATTATTGGCCAGAGTTGCCATATAACCACGTTTCAATTTAAACGAACGGATTTTATTATCGAAAACTCCAAGTGAATTATTATACACATTTAATGAATATTTTTGCAAATCTCCTGTGAAGTTTTGTCTGGAATAAACCTCAAGCGGCTGAAAAGCCGAACCCTGAGGCATTACAACAGTTCCATGACGATAAATTGATACTCTAGCATTGGTTTTATTAGAAGCCTGAACCCCATTAATGTAAATATCGGACAATATTGAATCAATAACTACCTGAGGCCGAATATTATCAAAGAAAACAAAAGAGTTTTCAGAGTTGAGTTTTATTACCGAGTTGGTCAGAGGGGTATTTGCCGCTGTTATGTGCAAATCAGTTTTCCC
>CAYNHC010000432.1:0-2573 GCA_964396705.1 uncultured Paludibacter sp. | reverse complement strand
GAACTTCAGCCAGAATAGGTTCTGCATGTTTTTTTAACACTGCAAACTCAAACAATAACGACGAATTAAACATAACGTCAGCATTTTCCTGAAAAGGATAAATCCATTCTTCTTCACCCCGCCTCACACTTGGCCATCGTGCAATCGTTTCGCGTGCGGTGTAATTTCTGTAACGGTAATCCCTGATTATTCTGCGTAACAGACGCGTATCAGTCGTTGGTATCCAGTTATGATTATCAATTGAAATTGTAGTAAGTGGCGAAACATAAACTTTAAATGCAACATCCTTCGAAATGCCGGGTAATAAATCGGGATTTAATGCATGAATTCCTTCCAGAATCAAGATATTTTCATCGTTCAGTTTTAGTTTCTGTCCATTATAAACTCTTTTACCGTTTTCAAAATTAAAAAATGGGACTTCAATTTCCTCTCCATCAAGCAATTGTCGAATATGCTGATTAAACAGATTCAGGTCGAGTGCATGTAAATGTTCAAAATCCCATTCGCCATTCACGTCAAGTGGCGTTTCTTCGCGGTTTACAAAATAATTATCGAGCGAAATGGAAAGCGGTTTTAATCCGCATACCATAAGCTGAATAGAAAGTCGCTTACTGAAAGTAGTTTTTCCGGAAGATGATGGACCGGAAACCAGAACCAGCCTTACTTGTTTTCCTCGTTGTGATATCATATCGGCAATATGTGCCACTTTCTTTTCATGTAATGCCTCCGATACCTTTATTAGGTTAAATGACTGATTATTACGACATGCGATATTAAACTCACCAACA
The DNA here is from genome assembly GCA_964396705.1 of uncultured Paludibacter sp. Taxonomy (GTDB): domain Bacteria; phylum Bacteroidota; class Bacteroidia; order Bacteroidales; family Paludibacteraceae; genus Paludibacter. The sequence continues at coordinate 1,785 of CAYNHC010000432.1, read as the reverse complement.
TTATTTAAATTCATTATTTTATTCCAACCCAGGAATTCCTTGAAAATGTCAAAGATCTTTGGTTGCAAACTCACCTTTTCGAGTTCAAGTGGATTTGTTCTATTTGGAATTACCAGCAAAACCCCATCATAATAAGGAATAATATCGAATAACTGAAGGTAATCAGTTGATGGTAAAAGAACTCCGTTATAATAATCAATATAATCATCAATACGAAAAAATCTGCAATATGGATTTCCAAGTGTTTCGAAAAGTGATAATTTATCTAAATGATGCGCCTGTTTTGAGAACAACAATTTGACCTCAGTAGTTTGTTTCTCTTCACAAAATATTGGTTTTGCTTCACTTATTATTTCATTCACCCGATTTTTTATCTCCGTAATCAGTTTCTCACTTATGGGTTCTTTTAAATATTGAAGCCTGCAATAGTAACCTTTTGAAATGGGGTGTTCAATCCGCAAATAAACTTCGGGGTGAAGTTCTGAAATTGCTTTTGCCAATACCATGCTCAAAGTGCGGACATAAACCCGCATACCCGATGAAGTGCTTGAATCGATAAATTCAATATCTTTCGGCTTGTAAATCAAGAAATTAAGATCTTCGACTTTGTAGTTTACTCTTGCTGCTACCACTTGATATTTAAGTTGAATATTCAACTTTTTGAAAATTTCAATCAGTGAAGTACCTAACGGGAAATCATGAAAAGATTTAGTGTTTTTACAATAGATAGTTACCTTTTTATCCATATTTATTGAAGATATTGTTGTTGGTTTTGTGTTACGGCTGTAAAAATAGTCTTTTTTTTAAAAGTAACTGTTTGAATGTCTCTGATTTTTGAATTACTTTTGCAGTAATTTTGTAATAATAAATTATGACATACTCATTTTACGATTTTCTTACTCTTGTAGGATCGTTGGGTTTATTTCTGTACGGAATGAGCTTGATGAGTGAAGCGTTACAGAAAGTTGCAGGTACAAAACTTCGCAATGTTCTGGCTGCAATGACAAAAAACCGCTTCACAGGAGTATTGACTGGTTTAATGATTACTGCGGTTATTCAATCGTCATCTGCAACTACTGTAATGGTAGTAAGTTTTGTAAATGCGGGATTGTTAACTCTTCTACAATCTATTACAGTCATAATGGGTGCCAATATTGGTACAACGGTAACAGCCTGGATTATTTCAGTTTTTGGATTTAAAATAAGTATAGCTGATGTTGCTATTCCACTTATTGGACTTTCGATTCCGTTTATTTTCTCTAAAAAGAATAAGAATAAATCCTGGGGTGAGTTTATTCTGGGTTTTGCATTGTTGTTTTTTGGATTAGATCTGCTGAAAAATTCAGTTCCTGATTTACAGAACAATCCAGAGATTCTACAGTTTCTCACCGGTTTCACGCAATCAGGCTTCGGTTCGGTGCTAATTTTTGTTGGTATTGGCACATTAATGACCATTGTTGTTCAATCGTCAAGTGCAACAGTCGCTATCACTTTGATTATGTGTTCCAAAGGTTGGATTTCTTTTGAACTGGGAGCAGCGATGGTCTTGGGCGAAAATATCGGAACTACAATTACAGCCAATCTGGCGGCAATACCAGCAAACGTTTCGGCAAAAAGAGCGGCTTTAGCTCACCTTACATTTAATGTGTTTGGTGTTATATGGATGTTATTTCTATTTTATCCATTTACACGAATGATTATTTCAATTATAGGCCACTTTGGGATGGGAAATCCTACTGAAATAACTGCTTTCGCCCATTCTATCGATTCACAAACAATGAATGC
>CAYNHC010000431.1:0-2578 GCA_964396705.1 uncultured Paludibacter sp. | reverse complement strand
GGTCATTCATGATGCAAAGATAAATATTCCACAGAGATTTATTACTTTTATTCCAATAATTCTGCATTCTGATTTTTTACTAGTCGTTTAAATTTCAAAAAACATAAGATTAAACATGTCATTATTATTTCAAATTGTCATTTCTCTTTTCTTTCTTACCTTTGTAATCTAAAAGAATATTGTCTTTAAGGGTCATGAAATACATTGATGTCATAGTGCCGCTGCCTTTGGGCGCAACTTTCACTTATTCGGTGCCGGATGAGTGGGCAGATGCTGTGCGCATTGGTATGCGTGTAGTGGTGCCTTTTGGGAAAAAGAAAATGTACACGGCTATTGTTTCGGTAGTGCATACCTTTAAGCCGCAAACAGTTTACGACGTAAAGGATGTGATTTGTTTGCTCGATGCTCAGCCCGTTTTGCGTTATCCTCAACTTAAGTTCTGGGATTGGGTTGGCTCTTATTATCAGGCTTATCCGGGCGATGTATATCAGGCTGCTGTTCCAGCGGGACTAAAACTGGAGAGTGAAACGCAGGTTTGTATCAATCCTGATTTTGAGGCTGAAACGATACTTTCGGACAAAGAGCAACGCATTCTCGATGCTTTGTCGGACGGGAAGCCGGTAAGTGTGATGGAACTCAACAAAGCTACTGATATGCGCGATGTATTGCCTACGCTTAAAGTGCTGTTGGAGAAAGGAGCTGTAGAAGTAAACGAAGCGCTGACAGAGAAATTCAGAGCCAAAACCGACACTTTTGTCCGACTAAGCGACGCGGCACGACAGGAAGATAATTTGAGACGGTTCTTTGATGAGTTGGGTCGTGCAAAAAAGCAGCTCGATGTATTGATGATGTATATTGATTTGTCGAAATGCCTGATGCCTGCCAAACAACGTGAGGTTTCGCGCAAAGAATTGCTCGAAAAGTCGGGAGTTTCCGCTGCTGTGCTTTCCGGACTGGTGGAACGTGGTGTTTTGGAGATTTATGTCAAAGAAATCGGGCGTTTGGATGTGAGCGAAATTGAAACATCTGCTGTTTTTCCATTGAATACTTTCCAGAAAATTGCCATGCTTGAAATTGAAAAACAATTTGCCGAGAAACCGGTGGTGTTGCTTCATGGCGTAACGTCAAGCGGTAAAACTGAAATATATATCCACCTCATTCAAAAAGTACTTGCCGAAGGGAAACAGGTGTTGTACCTGGTTCCTGAAATTGCATTAACCACACAGCTTACTACCCGCTTGAAACGCGTTTTCGGGAAACGGCTGGGCGTGTACCATTCGAAATTTTCGGATGCCGAGCGTGTCGAAATTTGGAACAATGTGCTGAATGATAAAACTTACGATGTAATTATCGGCGTTCGTTCGTCTGTTTTTCTGCCTTTTCGCCAGCTTGGCTTGGTCATTGTGGACGAAGAGCACGAATCAAGTTATAAGCAATACGATCCGTCGCCACGTTATCATGCCCGAAATGCTTCGATCGTTCTGGCTTCGATGCATGGTGCCAAAACTTTGTTAGGAACAGCTACGCCGTCGATAGAAAGTTATCACAATGCCGAAACGGGTAAATACGGACTGGTGGAGTTACATGAGCGTCACGAAGAAATGCAATTGCCCGTTATTGAGGTGGTTGATACCAAAGAAGCGTATCACAAAAAACTGATGCAGGGTCATTTCTCCGATGTATTGCTTGAGAAAATTAAAAAGGCATTGGTCAATAAAGAACAGATTATACTTTTTCAGAATCGCCGTGGCTATGCGCCTTACATTGAATGTAAAGGTTGTGCGTATGTACCCAAATGTAAAAACTGCGATGTGAGTCTCACGGTTCACAAAGTTTTCAATACACTCACTTGCCATTATTGTGGTTACACGGAATCAATTCCAACTCTTTGTCCGGTTTGTAAAACGCCCAACCTGAATACCAAAGGTTTTGGAACAGAGAAAATTGAAGATGAGATAAAGGAGATTTTCCCTGAAGCGCGTGTGAGTCGCATGGATTTAGATACTACACGATCCAAAAAATCGTATGAAAAGCTGATTTCTGATTTCGAGCAACACAAAGTAGATATACTTATCGGAACACAAATGGTTACCAAAGGACTTGATTTTGAACATGTAAGTCTGGTGGGTATTCTCAATGCTGATAATATGTTAAACTTTCCTGATTTCAGAGCACATGAGCGGGCTTATCAACTTATGGCCCAGGTTAGTGGCCGTGCAGGACGGAAAAACAAGCGCGGACTGGTGATTTTGCAGACGTCACTGCCCGAGCATACAATTATTGGTCAGGTTATTCGCAATGATTATGCAGCCATGTATAAATTGCAAACGGAAGAACGCAGGCTTTTTAAATATCCTCCATATTTCAGAATGATACAAATTACACTGCGTCACAAAGATGTGCAGGTAGTGAAACAAGCTGCATTTGCCATGGGGAATAGTTTGCGTGCCGTTTTTGGATCGCGTGTACTCGGACCGATTGATCCAATGATTGCCAGAATTCAAAATCTGTATTTAAAGCAAATCATTCTTAAAATTGAGAATGAAGCTTCTCCCACCAAAGCAAAAGAGATTTTACA
>CAYNHC010000430.1:0-2581 GCA_964396705.1 uncultured Paludibacter sp. | reverse complement strand
TGAGTAACCGACCAAAGCTTATTATCAGGATTGTGATTCCACTGCCAAACAAGTTGTAATGCAAGTTCACCTTTTTTACGCTTAAACTCATCCGAAGCCACAATGCCCGGCATTAAGCCTTTGCTAGCAGGCAGATCCAGCGATTCGGGAAGTTTACCGTTTACACCTATTACCGGCCAACCATTTTCCCATTTCATAGGAACTAAATAAGGAATACGCCCCACTGATCCGTGATCCTGAAACAAGTATGCAAACCATCTTCCATCAGGTGTATCAACCATTCCTCCCTGAGCAACGCCTTCATCCTGAAATGCAAGCCTTCCTTCCCATGGCCCGGCAAGATTATCTGCTTTATGAATGAGAACTGTACGTCCATGACCTATAGGCCAGCTTATATTAAACAAAAAGTATTTGCCATCATGTTTGAATAACTGGGATCCTTCGGCATTAAGCCCAATAGGTCCTCCCGGAAGACTAGCATCTTCGATAAGTACCCGTGTTGATCCTTCTTTTACGCCGGAAAGATCCTCTTTAAGTTCTGTGATCATAATTCTACCGCCACCATAAATCAAATAAATACGACCATCGTCAAAAAATAATGAATGGTCATGCATAGACGGCTTGAAAGAATGCTCAACCCAAGGACCTTTCTCAATGTTCTTTGTTGTCCATATGTATGTTCTTCCGGTAGGTTTGGCAAAAGTGGTTACATAAAATAATCCGTTGTGATAACGAATGCTACTGGCCCAGGAACCCTCTCCATAGGTATTCTTACCGTTATTGAGACTAAACTCATCAATATCTCCAAGTGTAGCGTAAGCATAATTCACTATTTCCCAATTCACAAGGTCTTTTGATTTCATAATAGGGACTCCAGGATTCATGTGCATGGTGGTACTACTCATGTAATAAGTATCACCAACGCGAATCATCGACATATCAGGGACATCGGCGTGAATAATTGGGTTCTGCGCTTTGTTCACTTGTGCGTTTAGCGTAGTAAAGCATGTGAATCCTACAAATAATACTACAATTGAATAAATGTATTTCATTTTTATATAATCTAATTTTTATTTTGTTTTAATCGTACAACTATTAACAAACCTGTTTCAATTGTGCTCAGCGTTGTCAGTTGATTGGAATCATACATATTCACGACCTTAGGTGTTTTTCTTTTTGAGAAACATAGATATTTGTATGGGCAACCAGTCACAATGGGCATAGAATTACCAATGCAATATATATTTTTTGAGTTGCTTTCTTACTCATTCAAATTCTATCACCTATTATTTTTTTATCAACAAACCTCTCGTTTCAAGCCATTTACTACAGGCTTCAGGCCATGTTGATTCGGTGTTATTCGATTTACCCAAACCGTAACCGTGTCCTCCTGTTTGGTAAAGGTGAAGTTCACAAGGAACATTAAACTTATGCATGGCCAAAGCATAGTTTATACTGTTTTGCACGGGTACTACATTATCGTCCAGCGAATGCACCATAAAAGCCGGTGGAGTTTCACTGTTTACCTGAAACTCGTTAGAAAAATGGTTCACCATCTCGGGAGATGGTTTTGCGCCAAGTAAATTCCAACGGGATCCCATGTGAGTAATGCCTGAATCCATGGAAATGACCGGATAAATCAGTATTGAAAAATCGGGTCGGGCGCTTGTTGTATCTTTCGGCTCATAAACCTTTTCGTTGAAATGAGTTGAAAGAGTGGCTGCCAGATGCCCTCCTGCAGAGAATCCCATGATTCCGATTTTTTTCGGATTGATGCCCCATTCTTTTGCATGACTGCGAACAATACGTATTGCCCTTTGTCCATCCTGCATGGGACCAATTGATTTGTTTTCCATAATGCAATCGTCAGGCAAACGGTATTTTAGTACAAAAGCAGTTATACCCAAGCCATTCAGCCATTTAGCCACCTGCAACCCTTCATGTTTGACAGCCATCCCTGCATAGGCCCCACCAGGACAAATAATAACCGCAGTACCGTTTGATTTTTCATTTGGAGCCGGATACATATCGAGGTAGGGATTGATAATGGTATGTTTATCAACCCAACCGGTAGCTGTATCAACGACTTGTTTGAAATGGTCGCTTTGTTTTGCACCCGGAATTTTACCATTCCATAGATCAATCACCCTGGTTTGAGCGGTTAAATTTCCGCCAATTGCAATCAGGCATATAAATGCCAACATTATTTGTTTTAGTCTTGTTTTCATCATTTTTTCTTATAATATAAATGAATCAAACCAAAAACTAAAAGCAGAAGTAGTTCCATCATAATTAAAGACAGTAATACCTTGGGCGTTGGCTACATCTAATAAAAATGTTAACGCCACAAAAAATGAAAGTGTGATTGTTTTCATTTTACTCGTTTTAAATATTTTTGATAATTGTTATTTAATAGTTGTTCAAAAAAGCATGGGATAAATAAATGCTGTCGGTTATAAGGCCTACAACGGAGTTAATAAATAAATTTCCATTCATCAAATAAAAAATCCTCTCCATTAAATACAAAATAGATATTCCCTACTCCTTTATCTATTTTAAGTTTTATTTTCTTTGAGAGCGT
>CAYNHC010000429.1:0-2584 GCA_964396705.1 uncultured Paludibacter sp. | reverse complement strand
TGAGTTAAACGAAACGAAGTGGAGTTAATGGAGTGTAGAGGGAAAAAAGAATGATCCTTTTTTGCAAAAGTTTAATCTGTCCCGATATTCACTATATCATCTGCTGAGACGAGGAAGCTGGGTCGAATTCCATTTTCAAACCCAGGAAGGTTTAAAGCATCAATATAGCAGCGGTTGGTAACTTCATTAAAGTTTGAAACAATAAATACTAAATTCTCTTCTCCTGGTTGAGGATCTTTATATCTTACTGGTTTTGAGAAATCAATGGCATCCATAATTCATTATTTAAATGAAATAATACTAACAAATATTGGTGTAAATATATACAAATCATTGCAGAAATGCAAACATAAGTTTATCTTTATCCATATTAACAGAAAGAAAGTAAGACATGAAAAGTTCTGTGTTAATCAATCCTGATAAAAAGCTTTTGCATGCAAGGGAAAATTCTCTGCTATTAAAAGCTCACTTTAAATACCTGCCTCAATGATGTCCTGGAGAAATCGTTTTGATCAGATGAAACAATACTTCGGATTAACATACGAGGATATTGCAAAAATTACGGGTAATAGTACTGACAGTATCCGAACGGTTTTAAACCGGGATGAAATACCCCGTTGGGCAAAATTAGCCGTATGGGTGTTTGAAAAACTGACAAAAGCTGAATCGTAATGGATGTACACGATAAGGAAACCCGGAGTTACAATATGAGCCGCATCAGGAGCAAGGATACAAAGCCTGAGATGTTGGTCAGAAAATTTCTCCATTCGAAAGGCTATCGATATCGGCTTCACGTAAAAGATCTTCCCGGCAAACCGGATATTGTACTGCCAAAGTATAAAACGGTAATTTTCATCAACGGATGTTTCTGGCACGGTCATGAAGGTTGTAAGTATTTTGTAATCCCGAAAACAAGAACTGATTGGTGGTTGGAGAAAATTGAAGGTAATAAACAGAGAGATAAGGAAAATTTTCTAAGGTTAACAGAATCAGGTTGGAAAATTGTAACTATTTTTGAATGTGAACTAAAAGGTGAAAATCTGAACAGTACTTTTTTAAATTTATTGAATGAATTTTATTGATCTTTTTGCAGGTGCCGGAGGCTTATCCGAAGGGTTTATCCGTGCTGGTTTTACCCCGGTTGCACATGTTGAGATGGACAAAGCAGCATGTAATACACTTCTGACACGTACTGTTTACCATTATTTACATGGAACTCCTGACTTTAAAAAGTATGAATCTTATCTGAAAGGAGAAGGGATTTCCCGCAACTATTTACACAAACTTCTACCTGAAGAAATTCAAAAATCTGTTATAAATCTTCCAATTGGCAACGAAACCAACGAACAAATCTTCGAGCAAATTGACCGGTTAAAAGGAAATAAAACCATCGACCTGATCATTGGTGGTCCTCCCTGTCAGGCATATTCATTAGCAGGACGTTCTCGCGACAAAAACAAAATGAAAGATGATTCAAGAAATTATTTGTTTGTGCAGTACGCCAGATACCTTGAATACTACCAGCCCCGGTTTTTTGTTTTCGAAAATGTACTTGGCCTTTTATCGGCAAAGGATAAAGAAGGGAAAAGCTATATTGAGCAAATGAAGGAACTCTTCCGTTCCGTTGGTTATGAGACCGAGCATAATGTTCTTGAAGCAAAAGATTACGGAGTACTTCAAAATCGCAAACGAATCATTCTGATTGGCCGCAGAGGTACTACGAAAGGTTTTTATCCTGAATTTGAAAAGTGGATACCCGGCGTAACAGTCTCAGAAGTTTTAAACGATTTGAAACCATTGAAAGCAGGAGAAGGCAATTTCTTTGCAACACCTTATAAAGAGTCGGTTAGCGAATATCTAAAGAATAGCCACATTCGCAACGGTTTGGAATTTACCACTCAACATATTGCCAGGCCACATACCGAACAGGACAAAGAAATTTACCGGATTGCTATAAACAAATGGAACAAAGGCGAACGCTTGGATTACAACGAACTCCCCAGTCGTTTAAAAACACACAAAAACACACACTCATTTGTTGATCGTTTTAAAGTAGTTCCTGCAAACCTGCCTGCCTCGCAGACTGTTGTTGCCCATATTGCCCGCGATGGACACTATTATATTCATCCCGACATTGAACAAAACCGTTCAATAACGCCACGCGAAGCTGCCCGCTTACAATCCTTCCCCGATGATTTCTATTTCGAAGGAGTAACCGAAAAGCCCAGCCGTACTGCAGCTTTTAAACAAATCGGAAATGCAGTACCCCCGTTGATGGCAGAGAAGATTGCTGAAAAAATTAAAAAGCTATAATGGAAACGAACCAAAAACATTTTAAACCGAAAGCTCACATACTAAGATTACTTGGAGAGGAACTTATTAAAAATCCTGTCATGGCAATCTATGAGCTAATTAAAAACAGTTATGATGCTGATGCCAGAAGTGTGAATGTTCGGTTTGAAAATGTCGATGATATAAATAATACTAGAATTTGCATTGAAGATACTGGAACTGGAATGACTGAGGACATTCTTGATAATGTATGGTTGGAACCAGGAACTGATTTTAGGAAACCCTTTGATTC
>CAYNHC010000428.1:0-2587 GCA_964396705.1 uncultured Paludibacter sp. | reverse complement strand
CAGCATTAATATTACAATCATTGGTTTTTGAGAAAATGTAATTGTTTTCATATTGTTAGTATTTAAAATAAGTATTTAATATTTTACAATGTACCATTTACAATTTTGTAGAACCTTAAAAAGCCCATTTTAGTATTAATTTATTTTTGATTTGGTCAATAGTTCGATAAAATATTGATTTTCACGCAAAGAATATCGAAAATCGATATTTATTATCTAAACAGATATTAATCAGCTATATACTTGTTTTTATAACGAAGTATTGTTTGGTAAAACATTGAGTTTATCAAATCAACAATTTGTATTTAAAATTCGAGCCGGAAAGATAATTTCTTATTCATCATCCTTTTGAAGTTAAATGCAGCTGCAATCTCTCAGGTTTTCAATGTCTCTTTTTTAGCCTGGTATCGATCCTGCATTACAAAAGCGGACAATTTGCTAACAGGCTTTACTTTATGGGAATAGTGTCCGTTTCTGTTTATAAATTATTTTGAAAAAACTCGAAAATCTTACGGGTAACATAATTATCGCCAAGATTATGAGTATAACCCGGCAGGTAAAGCTGTTCGAAATCTTTGTTTGCTTTTACCAATGCATTTACCACTTGTAAACTGGAGGCAGGATCTACATTATCATCCAACTCTCCATTAACAATCAGCAATTTACCTTTTAACTTAGATGCATTATCAACATTGGATGATGTTGAATAAGAGTCATCCACAGGATATCCCATCCATTGTTCGTTCCACCAGATTTTATCCATACGGTTATCATGGCAGCCACACAGCGAAACAGCCACTTTATAGAAATAGTTATAATGAAGTAAAGCCGCAAGGGCACTTTGCCCACCCGCCGAATAACCATAAATACCAACTCTGTTAATATCTATGTAGTTGTATTTTGAAGCAGCAGCTTTCATCCATAAAATACGGTCTTCGAAACCACTGTCTTTGATGTTTTTCCAGCATACATCGTGAAAGGATTTGGAACGATTGGCAGTTCCCATACCATCAATCGAAACAACAATAAAGCCCATCTCCAGCAATTTAGAGAAACGCATATAGACGTAAAAATTCTTTTCAACAAATGAATCATGGGGTCCGGCATAAATATACTCTACGATGGGATACTTTTTGTGAGGATTAAAATTCGATGGTCGATAAATAGTTCCCCAAATATCGGTTAAACCATCGCGTCCTTTGGCTTTGAAAGGCTCAGGCATGGTCCATTTGGTTTTCAACAGGGCTTTTATGTCTGCCTTTTTCAATAACATTGTTTCATTCGGCGCAGCAATTGAGCGCAACTCGCAGGTAGGAGCTAAATCGGGACGGGAATAACAATCAACAAAATGCTTGAAATCGGGGCTGAATGTTGTTTTGTGATTTGCATTCTCTGGTGTTAAATCAATCAATGCGTCTGTTCCCATGTCCAACTTATAAACATGAAGATTATAGGGATCTTCCCCTGCATTTTTACCACTTCCTAAAAACAGAATGTAATTTTCATCTTCATTTACCTGCAGCACATCGCGCACTACCCATTCACCTTTTGTGAGCTGTTTCAGCACGTTGCCATTTTGTGCATCTACAAGATACAAATGCCTCCAATTATCGCGCTCCGATGACCAGATAAGCGTTTTATTATCGGCGCTATAATGAATAAAATTTTTGCTATAATGTATAAAAGTAGTGCTTCGTTCGTTAACTAAAAGGGTTGTATTCCCTGTCAAAGCATCAACCTTAACTACCTGATACACTTGATGTCCACGTTTATTAAATTCAAAGGTAAAAGATTGAGAATCTTTGTACCATGTTCCAAAACTGAGGTTAAATTGGTTTTCGAATGGTGAAGTGATAATGTCTGTTTTTGTACCCGAGCTAACATCGAACAAAGCTGGTCGACCAATGGGCAACACATCACCGGGTTTATTGTAGTCGCGCCATTGTAATATAGGTTGTTTTTGAGATTTTGGCGAAGACTCTATTAATGGAATTTTTCGAATCGGGTTCTGAATTTCTTTAATGGCGGCAATTTTCTGTGAGTTGGGCGACCAATAAACTTCTGTATATTTATCGGCTTCGGAGCCATCAAAACTCAGTTGTTTTTCAACCTGACTCTCCGCATTCCTGATCCATATATTGTTATCACGAATAAGGGATTCCCATTTTTTATCCGGGGAAAGGTTTCTCTGTTCTTTTTGACGATGAGGTATTTTCACTTTAGCACTGTCAAATTGTGCTTTACTGATTTGAACTTTTGACTTTGAAAAAATGTCCACTTTTTCGTAAGTTATCACGTCATTGTTAATAGCATACAAAACGGTTGAATTATCTACCCAAAACGGATTTGTGAGATTGTGCTTTAACAATCGAGAAATATTGGGCAGTGAATCTAAGTCAGCATATTTCACCTGATGCATTTTAGCATGAACACTCAGGAAACCGAAAAGAGAGACAAAAACAAAAATTTTTTTTAAACAATAATACTTTTTCAAAATAAAATGGATGATTAGAGTAATGCAAGTTTTTAATCAAGTCAAAGATACAAATAATTTTTTGAACCTGCCTGTTGAAAACAAAAGCAAATA
>CAYNHC010000427.1:0-2589 GCA_964396705.1 uncultured Paludibacter sp. | reverse complement strand
ATAATTCAGATATTGATCCGGTACTATTTATTCCCGATTTTCACAATTTTACTTTAAGAAAATATAAGATTTATGAAGCGTATTACTTTTGTATTCTTAGGAGTCCTTCTTTTCTCTTTTATCTTTATAAACTGCGTAAAAGGTCAGGTTCTTCCCTCAGACAGAAGGGCTAACTGGAGTCAGGTATTGACAAATTTCGTCTTCAATTATCCAACCAATGTGATAAACTTTGTTTCGGCCGGAGGAAATAATACCGGAAGTATTCCGAACGATGCAATGATGACTTCGCTATTAAATAGTATTGACAGTTCAACAGGAGCTATTATTTATTTTCCACAAGGAACATATCTTTTTAACTCAACAATAGATTTAAAATCGAATGTGGTTTTAAAAGGAGAATCGGCTGGCAACACAGTTTTGAATTTTGATTTAGGAGGTATCGGCAATTTAATTCAGATATATGGAACGCAAACTTTAAATGAAAGTAACTTCGCACTTCCGGCATCAAAAGATGAAGACATAATTACGGTTAATGATGCAACTTCATTTCAGGAAGGTGATTTTATTAGAATCATTGACAATGACAATACTAAAGTTACTTCAGATTGGGCATTAGGCACTACTGGTCAGATATCAAAAATTAAGTCAATTGCGGCAAATCAAATAACCCTAAGCAGTTCGTTACGCAGATCATATAATTTAGACGATGTTCCAAAGATTGTAAAACTAACTCCTGTAACAAATGTCGGTATCGACAATATTTCAATCAATCGGGTTGATGCCACAACTTCTCAAACTTCAAATATTGATGTATTCAATGCTGCAAATTGTTTATTCAATTGTATTCAAAGCGTTAACTGTCATTTTTCACATATTTCAATAGCCTATAGTACGAATTGTCAGGTGGTTGGTAGTTATTTCAAAGATGCGTTTGATTACGGAGATGGTGGCAAGGGATATGGAGTCGTGCTAAAAAGTGCAACCGGTGAATGCCTGATTACCAATAATATTTTTATTCATTTGAGACATTCCATGTTATTGCAGTCGGGTGCCAATGGAAATGTATTGAGTTATAACTATTCAAGCGATCCTTATTGGACAGAGCCATCATTGCCTTCAAACTCTGCCGGCGATTTGGTATTGCACGGCAATTGGCCTTATTGCAATTTAATGGAAGGAAATATTGTGCAAAATATTATAATTGATAATTCACATGGCTTCAATGGTCCCTTCAATACTTTTCACCGTAACAGAGCAGAATTATATGGTATTTTTATGAATGATTCATCAGGAGATTTCATGAATTTCAGCTCAAACGAAGTTATAAATACAGGTCTTTTTATGGGCTTGTATTATATTACCGGATCAAATCATTTCCATTATGGCAATAATGTAAAAGGAACAATTTACGATACAGGTACAACGGATGTAACAGAAAACTCTATGTATCTTTCTTCATCGTTACCCTATTATAACTCAAATTCGTTTTGGCCTCCAATTGGTGTAATTGAAAATTACAACACAAATAGCATTGAAAGCAAAGTACGATATTCAACTCATCTTCTTACCCAATGTTCTTCGTTGGGTATTGCTACTGAAAATTTAATTAAAGGTAATAACGAACTCACTATTTTCCCAAATCCCACCAATAGCATATTGACTATTAATGGTTTATTGGCAGGCGATGAAATTACCATTTTTAATGCTTTGGGCAAAGTACAATCAAAATTTAATCCTTTATCCGAATCATTTTCAATTAATACTGAAAATCTGCCCATCGGTGTTTATTTATGCTGCATCAGCAGTACAAATAATAAAAAAACAAATTTGAGATTTGTAAAAATGAAGTAATTAATGGTTGTCAGGTATTTTGCTGCTTTAAGAATTAACTAAAAATGTATATCTCACCCGAAAAATTAAAACAGAAACTCAACAAGCCTCTTCCCGGCCTAACATCGCATCTGAAAATGGCGCCTGCTTCACGTGTTGCAGAAATTGAAAACATAGAAAGCTATTATGAAAACGCAAAAAAAAGTGCCGTAATGATTCTGCTTTACCAAGAAAACAACAGCACAAAAGTCATTTTTATCCGCCGGAGTTTTTACGTGGGAATACATGCAGGGCAAATTGCTTTTCCGGGTGGCAGATTCGAAGATAGCGACTTGATGATTGAAAATACTGCCTTACGCGAAATAGAAGAAGAAATTGGCATAACTGCTGACAAAATAGAAATTCTCGGTCGTCTTTCTGATATTTACGTACCACCAAGTAACTTTTTAATCAGTATATTTGTAGGATATCTTAAAGAAAAACCTGCCTACAATATCGATGAGCGTGAAGTAGCTGAAGTCATAGAAATTGATTTAGCTGATTTCTTTCGTGAAAATATAATCCATCAAAAAGACTTTTTAGTTCCTTCTGCCGACACTACAGTTAATGCGTTGTATTACAAAGTGGGGAATATTGATTTGTGGGGAGCAAGCGCCATGGTTATGACCGAGTTTTTAGATATAATAAAAGGGTGAAAGTTCACCCTTTTATTAATCAAAATATCTGACTATCATTTATTTTAATCAAAACACATCAAAA
>CAYNHC010000426.1:0-2608 GCA_964396705.1 uncultured Paludibacter sp. | reverse complement strand
CACCTGCATTTACACCTTGCGCCGTTAAATCGATGGTAACAGGCAAATAACCACCCACATTTTCCTTCACCAATTTGCCGTTTACAAACACCTTTTGTTTACCCATAATGGCTTCGAAATGTATAAATACATCTTTACCTTTTGCTTCGGATGGCACTACAAACCTTTTACGATACCATGCAATTCCCTGATAGTTACGACATCCACTGGCTTCGACAGGCATTAATTGCACAGTATGAGGTGCATTTACCACCTCCCAAGCTGAATCATCAAAATCAGTAGTTTCGGCATATTGAACATCGCTACGCATGAAACGCCAACCATTGTTGAAATTAAATACCTGACGTCCGCTACCTTCGATTGGGTAAAAACCTGCTATTGAAGTTGATGAATAAATTGGGAAAATAAGAAAGTAAGAAAGTAAGAAAGCAAGAAAATGTTTGAGTTTCATAATCGAAATATTGTAGTGAAATGTTTTATTGTTCAAAAATACAAAATCTTAGTTACAAGGAGCAATTCAATACAATTTTACATCGAATTTTCAGCTACAATGATAAAGAACAATTGAATTTGGATTTTTTGATATTAAGACGATTGCTTTTTATAAACTGTAACCTTTGGTGGAAGATATTTTTCTAAAAAACACATAAAAGTAATTTTGATATGCATTTTCTTTCTTCTACTAATCAATCTATGGAGGCGATTGTACTTGAAAAATCAAATTATGAACAGATTATACATCACTAATTTCCAAATCTTTTAAAAAAATACGAGAGTAAGCAAAAATGAAGTTATCACTTCGCAAAAAAACATAAACAGCTAATATACTGTACAATAAATTTTAATTTCCTCTATACAACTATCGTTCTGTGAATTATTTTAACCTCTGTGTATAACATTATCTTTCCCATAGTTTTATGCAAACTAATTTCAATGTAAGGGTTATCTATAGTTTGAGATTCATCAATAAGCCCACCAAGTTTAAATACATTTTTTGTAAACAACACATATTTTAAGGCAAGGGTATAATATTCAATTTCCGTTAAGTTTGCAACAGCAATGTTAGCACCTGTAAAGCAACTCTTTATATATTCCTCAAATTGCAAAAATTGCTGAATCAAAAAGAATCCTTGAGTTGTTGCCGTAAATTCACCTAAATTATCTGTTTTAATTCTCAAAATGGTCTCTTTCACCATCTTATTTGATGTCTCATTTCTTGAGTAATTAATTGAAATACTACCTTCTTTAAAACTTGTATTTTCTAAATACGAACTTTTTATTTCATAATCACATACCTGATATTTTTGCTCCACAAGCCTGATATTTGACTTTAAATCTCCTTTTGCATAGCTAAACTCAGTACCCGCTGATTGATATGCATAAAACAGTTTTTCACAAAGTTCTTTATTAATTTGACCATAAAGAGTGGTAGAAGATAAAATGAGAATTGACAATAATATTTTTTTCATACCATTTATTTTAACAATTAATTCATTTGTTTAAAATTTTGAAACAAGAATAAATAACATATTGTTCTCCCATCCTTCCGGATATGCTATATAAAAAAACGAAAAATTGCGTTGTCGGGTGGGATTCTTTTCAATCCCACCCTTCTGTATTATTAGCAACCAAAGGTCAGCGAAGCTAATTGTATTCCGCCACTTTCAATATTTTAATTAAATCTTTATCTTTGCCATTGTACAATTATAGCAGAAGATTATCGGTACAGTTCTGCTGTGGATTATTAAGGGGAAAAAGGGTTGTTGGAGATCATACTGGTTTGATTTGAAATAATAATCGGATTACAAATCCTAATAATACATTACGAGGTGATTACAAATCACCTCAATCAGTGCGAAGCATTTCTCATTAAAATGATTAAATCCAGTTGAACAGGACTTTAGGTGTATTTTCTATGAATCCTACAGTTCAAACTTTATTGCATCGTTTGTAATTTCATTACGTATCGAACTCCTTAAGTTGAGCAGCAGCAGATACAGCCATGGGATATATAGGAATAGCCGGAGGTCCAACAGGTGCAATAATATCATTAATATATTTTACAGGGAGAATTGGATATCAATGTTATGAAGATTCTCAAAAAAAACTATAAAACATGTCAAAAATAAAACACGTATATTGGTATTTATTCTTTTGTGCATATTGGAGTGCGAAAGAAATAAACAAAAAGAATGTTCCTTATCAAACTGCAATAGGTTTTATGGAAATAACAACAATTAATTTTGCTAATGCAATTTTCTTTTGGTCATGTTTTATTTATGGAGATAAAATTCCATATTATAAACTAATTATACCATTTTACATCTTTATTTCAGTTATTATAAATAATTATATTGTATTTTCAAAAAAAGGATATAAGTGTAAAATTGAACTATACAAGTATTTATCTTATTCGGAAATAAGTAAGGCTAGGTTTAAAATATTAATTACTATTACAATAATTTCTGTTTTATCCTGGGTTTTAGGTGCATTATCTATGAATCCTACAGTTCAAACTTTTTTACATCGTTTGTAATTTTATTAAATAATGCATGAAATATTGAAGTAATTTCTGAAAACAAAATGTTGTTTAATATTGTTGTATAAA
>CAYNHC010000425.1:0-2613 GCA_964396705.1 uncultured Paludibacter sp. | reverse complement strand
AAACTACAAAAGCAGTTTTACACCAGCGGCACATATACCGATTTTGATACTTTGCTGCCGTCTGCCCTTTTGGCGAACAGATTTACACACCAACAAATGGCCAGTAAAGAACGAAGTTAAAAAAATACGACTAATAAACAACACCCACCTGTCAGTTCCTCTATCGGTTTCTTTATCCAATAATTTCGAGTTGTTTAGCAAGCCACTCTTTTTTTGCTTTGAATTCAGCAAAATACAACGCGTTGACAAACAGGGAAATGCTTTTGTTCATCAATTCCAACTCTTCATTGTCGAAACGCGAATAATAAAAATAGGTTTGATCTTCTTTCAGGTATTTATCTAATGCCTGCTTATCTTCGGAACTTATTGATTCAGGTTGCAAATACTGCCCTGCATGTGTTTCAATAATATTTTTAATAGCAGGTTCCACCTCTTTTGCTTTACTAATAATATGTTTTGCCCTTTCTACTGGCATGGTTTCGTTGTAGATTGGCGACAGAATAGTGTAAAATTTCTGGTAGTGTTGTACAAATTCGTTCGACAGCATCGATATTTCCTGATAAAAGTTTAACTGTTCCTGCATTTGTACTGCACTATCTTTTTCGGCCAGCGTCAAAGCATGGTGAATAATACCGTTATCGGTTGCAAGCAGTTGATTGTCAAGAAGGGCAGCCTCTTTTTCCAACTCCTGTATCACCTGATCTGCATTTTTAATACTGATTCTTTTTCCATCCAGTTCAAAATGTTTAATTTTCAAATCCGGTTCCTTTAGCTGCTTTAAAGTCTCTATATCAGCATTAATAACAGACAGTCGAAGTGGTAACTGCAAAACTTCGGTAGTGAATATATCCGACAGCCGATCGGACGACTTAAACAGGGTTTTGATTTCGGAATTTAACCTTATTTGTCTGTTATCATAATATCCTTTGTAATCGGGCTGGTAAGTGTTTTCCGATTTTGCACTGTAATACTCAGCAGTAAACTGCTCAAAACTAATAACAACAGGGTTTTCCTTAAAAACTATATTCTTATAAAGCAACCCTGTCATTTCCTGTTGCAGGGCCACAGGCTGTTGAAACAAATCCCACGGCGACTTATCGATGCTTTCAAATGCCTTAAGCTCAAGATTTACCATGTATTTTTCTCTGTCTGACAGTGAAGGGTGCGAAGCCCATTGATTTTTTATATTTATTCTGCTGACTATCCCGTTATTTGTCAACACAGGTAAATTATTTTTCAGACTATAATTATTGGATTGCGCATAGTCTTTAATAAATTCGGAAAGCAGCGGATATAAATTTTCCGGTTTTTTATTTTCCGTTATCAGTTTTTCGAGATAATTTGTCAATGCATCGTAGCAGATACTACCAATTTCGATGCGGTGTAAGCCATTTATCAGGTGATCCGAACCCGCTACCGAGGCAGCAACAGCATCGGCATGATGCTCCATTTCTCTTGATAAACTCATATTTGTTTTATTCAGCACTATGTAAACTTTCTGTAACAACCACTGAATACTTTGCACGATGTTCACACTAACTTTTACAAACAGACTTAGATAGCGATGCGATGAGGCTACTTTTTCCATTATTTTATGATAGCCTTCGTTTTCGTACAGCAAATTATAAATGATTTTGTTGAAATTATAAACAAAACTACCCATTCGCATACTTTTCTGCGAAAAATGACCGAACTCATGAGCAATAATAGCTTTGAACTCCGAAATATTGACCGAACTGATAAGCCCTGCTCCTATACTCAGATTTTTGCCCACAGGCCAGAACATACTTAAAAACGTGGAATCGAAATGAACACCTGCATTCACATCGGGATACAATATAATTTTTTTAGGTTTCATTGTTCCTGTGGTGCGGGCTATTTCATTGATAAAGTTATGTAATTCGGGCTGATCCGCTGCTTTCAGTTCAATCTCAGCGATACTGACCTTTGGTGCCCGGTGAAAAATAAACTTTATTATGAAAATAAAAATCAATATGCCAATCACAGAAATACCCGCGCCTATAATTACTGTGAAAAACATGGGCTTCATCATGATCAACAAAACTCCAAGAATGGTAAAACCTATGGCTGCACCCAGACTCAGACTGAATAAGATGATATACACTACGACAAATAACAATAAAGCCAATGATACTTTCACTACTTCGGTTTTAAATTTTGCCGACACTTTTGTTTTGGTGGTTGTTTCTGCTAAATTCATTTTTAATTAATAATAATAGTTTTTGCTGACCTAACAGGTTTCTAAAACCTGTTAGGTCTATATTGGATTCCATATGTAAGACAAGTAGTACATGCCGACATTTCTGTGAGACCTGCTTACTACAGTACGTAATTAAAGAAATTACGGTCAGCGAAGTTTATCATTAAACATTTTTAATTATTTTCTCAAATATTCATTGTCTTAAACGAAAGAAATATCATCAGCAATAACAATCCAATGATAATACACAAATACAATCCTCTTAATAATCCATTTTTAAAAACATATAATTTTTTTTGATCTTGTATAATTGCTTTGTAGCTTTTAATTGTACTTGTTAAAAATTTATATAAATTCTAATAATTAATTACACATATTTTTCTCAAAGTCTC
>CAYNHC010000424.1:0-2642 GCA_964396705.1 uncultured Paludibacter sp. | reverse complement strand
ATAATCGAATAGTTGTTTTCGCTCCTGATTGTTTTGCGCAAAAATCGAAAAAGAGGCTGAAAATAGTATGAATGCCAATACTATTTGTTTTGTAAAATTAATATTCAAGTGTCTATTCATCATAAGAATATGTGTTTTTTCAATTGTTTAAATTCTGACTTAAACAATTATAATTTTGAAGTTTTGAGTCTGTTTACTATTACTTAGCTTTAAAAAATAGACTCCTTTTTGTAAATTCGGGTTGAAACTGATACGTTGTGCAGGGTCAACATTTCTTGAATAAACATTTTTTCCTGTACAATCACCAATTTCTATATTATTAAACTGAAATGCAGTACTTTCAATATTCAACACACCATTAGTCGGATTTGGAAAAACGGATAAACCACTTTCTTTTAAATCTTTAATTCCTGATATATTCATTTTTTCAAACATAATCCAATTAATATTGAAACCTCCGGTAGTTACAAGTAATTTTAAGATATGCCTCCCGACCTTTAAGGGTATATCCTTCGAAAAGGATTTATAGGTTTGCAAGTTTCCTGTACTTGTGAATGTAATGCTACCAATTTGCACATCATCGAGTACTAATGAAACTGCCCCACCTGAACCAGCGGAAGCATAACGAAAAGTAGCTTTGTAAACTGTATCTGTTGGCACATCAATCATATACTCCATCCAATCATTTGTATCCAGACTTCCGGCATCCATATCTCCGTCAATATCCTTGGTAGCAGCAGTTGTAATGCCTGTTTGGTACGAATACGATTCCGCTTCTATTTTACCGGGCAAGCTATACACAACAGGTTTACATACCTTTACAGCAGTTTCGCCCATTCCTGTGGGTGCGATATCAACATTTGAAATGCATATTATATCAAGCCGGGCTCCCTCTTCTCCATTGGCAATGGATAAAGTGTGTTTCCCTGCTTTTAGGTCATAACTTTTAATTTTCGCCCAAGTCCACAATCCTTTGGGCAAACCATTTACATATTCAAATGAACCATCATCTATTTTAAACCAGTATGAATCCGATTTTAGGGTAGTACAATATACACGTGCATAGACATAAAAAGTAGTATCCGACCTGATGTTTAAATCAAAATAAATAATATTTGCACTGTCGGTCGAAACTTCGGTAGTATTGTTCAAACCCTTCTTTATTGTTACATAAGTATTGTTTGATGCAGTTTTATCTGTTACAATATTCCAGTTACCACCTAATGCAGAACATTCAGGTTCAAAATAATACGTTTCCGGTTCAAAAACCTTAGCTCCAATACCCATTAACGATAGCATTTTTGTGGCGTATCTTATTCCGAAGGTACGATAACTAGATGAATTAAAATGAGCAGCATCCATCCCTGTTAATTCATTAGCAGAAATAACATGTGCTGTTGGAATAGTCATAGGCAATTTATTGATCACCGGATTCATCCACGTACCACAACAACTTCCCGGTTCAGATAGCACTTCTCCGGCTAAAAGTGGTACAGTATCTGCACTTAATGAAAGTTCAGATAACATATCTTCGTAAACTTTCTTAACATACGATGGCCATTTTGAATCTCCTGAGTTCGCCTCTCCCTGATGTATTAGGAAACCTTTTATTACTCCATCTTGTTGTGCCAGTTTTGCCAAATCCATGAGGTGTTGGCGTGGATTACCACCATACGACCTGATTTTTGACAAGAACCATTCATCCGTATAAGTAGAATCATAATTCTGATAAAGATCTTTGTCAAACAACCGTATGTCGGATCCGCCAACAGCCACATTAATAACACCTACAGTTATACTATCTGGAAGGTATTTTACCATTGTCCTTCCGAAATAGTCGGCAGGCGACAAACCGGAATTACACTGACACAGTGGAGGAATAGCAGGATACCATGTGCCTTTATTCCTACTAGAGCAATCCAGCGACTGAAGAACTTTAAATCGACTATCGACTGTTTTATCCTGAGTTTCAATAGCTCCCTGACCTTCCATATTTGACTGCCCAAAACAGAGATAGATATGGAAATTAGGATTTCGTGAAAATGTTTTTGTGCTTAATAAGAGTAATCCTATCAAGAGGAACATTTTTGCATAATTTCTAGGTATTTTCATAAACGATAATTATTATTCTGTATGTATCAAATATACGATTAATCGACTGTAATTAAGCCATTTATTTAGATGTATTTATTGTACTAGAAGCTTTTGGGTGAAACTCATCCCTTCTGATGTAGCCTTCACAATGTAAATACCATTCTTCAGGTCGGAATTTATATCTAACCTTCCGTTATTGTCAAATACTTTTTCGAATAGCAATCTGCCTTGGTAATCAAATATATTAACATTAACCCTATGCGAAGTTGCCGGAAGCTTTATCGAGAATTTCCCATTCATAGTCGGATTGGGGTAAATAACCATATCATTCACGACACTTTCGGATTCTATCGAATTAGGGCTAACAAGATCCCAGTAAATCAAACCTCGCCCTAAGGTACCCGACATATGAACTCTTCCGAAGACATTCATATCTCCAAATACAAGGGTTGTACCACCGAACTGGTGAGCATTGTCGTTGACACGAATCCAGCTTGCTCCTTTGTTTGTCGATCGGTACATTCCGTTCACACCTCCTACCGTTCCCC
>CAYNHC010000423.1:0-2658 GCA_964396705.1 uncultured Paludibacter sp. | reverse complement strand
AACCGCCCGTGCCCATAGCCTCGGTCGTTAGGGCACATTATAAAAAAAGAAAAAGATGGAAAATTGCAGCTTATTAGAATATTTTTATACGAATTACTATTCAGTCATAACTGACTGTATAACAACTACTATTGGAGCAGCAGTTGGGTTTATTTTTGCACTAATTATTTATTGGATTGGGGAAGTGAAAATAAAAAATAAAGAGAAATATAATGAAAAGGTAATAGCTTACAACATTTTAAGAAAATTCAATCTTTTGTTGACTTCTGTAATCAAAAATTGTGAGGAACAGAATACAGAATTTGAATTATTTTCAAAGGAACTTTCTGAAAATCCGTTAGACAATATTCTCCCTCAAATCTATGCTACAAATAATCGAAAAAGACTTATGGAGTTCGATAATCATGAGTTATTTAATGCATACATGCTATTTGACAAACAGAACAACAAAAAAATCGAAGACTACAGGACAATATTCAATTTTGCTGACTATATATATTTCTATTATTTGGACTTGATTTCACAAAATGAAAAGCATTTAAATTTCATACACAAAGATTTAAAAGTATTAGAAACTAACACATTGAGCATTATACTAAAAATACAACTCAGATTATTTTATATTCAAAACACAGCTCCCAACTTTGAAACAAATACAGAATATATTTTTCTAAGGAGTTATGAAGAAAAATATAAAAGAATAAAAGGTACTGAATTCACTAACTTGCAAACGTTAAAAGATGAATTTCTATTGCCTCTTCAAAGTGAAATTTTCAACAACACCCAAGACAAACAAATTGCGTCGGATATTATTTTTGAAACCGCTTCAGCAATTACAAAGCTAAATACTGTCAAGTTAAACTCATTGGAACATGCTAAACAATACAGAGAAATGAAAACAAAAGAATCACTAGAATTCTTGAAAGACATTTCAAAAAAACTAGAACAACTTAAAGAGCCAAAAAAATAACGATGCCCTAACACACGCTCTTAGGTCACAGGCTGGCTGACGTGAATTAGCAGTTAGCGCCCGCATTCACTTTGTCGCTATGCGACAGCGAATACGCCCGTAACCCGCTCGTGCCCATAGCCTCGGTCGTTAGGGGCAATCCAAAAAATAAAAAAACATTGGCTAGCATAACAAAATGCGAAACTCAAAGAGCCAAATGTAATTATCAAAATAGAAAAATCAATAAAAAAAAATTTAGACGTATGAATAGAAAATTCCACTTCCAGGTTTTAGTTTTATCATTAATAATATTTATAATAAGTAGTTGTAAAAAAGATGAGGTAACACTTCAAGTTCCTCAAGTTACAACATTTCCTGTTACCGATATCGCCTATCAATCGGCTACTTGTGGTGGATCGGTCATTAGTGAAGGTACAACGGTTACTGCTTTTGGCATTTGTTGGAGCACACATACAGCTCCAACGCTTCGGGACAGTGTTTCTGTTGAAGGTACTGGAAAAGGAAGCTTTACAAGTATTATGAAATCTCTGGAACCGGACAGTATATATTATGTTAGAGCTTATGCAATAAATGGAAATGACACTGTATATGGTAGTACTATGAAATTTAAAACCAAACATGCCACTTTCTCGGTAAATACATCAGATGCATTAAATATACAACTAACAACAACAGGTTCTGGTGGAATAATCAATGCTTCGGGTAGTACAATCATTCTCAGCCGTGGCGTATGTTATAGTTTATCTCCTTATCCAACAGTGGATGATAATATCGTGGAATCGACCGAAGCAAGTTCAACTTTCCATGTAAATATATCAAACTTACAATCCAATCAAACCTATTACAGCAGGGCGTATGCGTCAACTTACAATGCAATTGTCTATGGTGAAAACAGAATTTTCAAAACGAGACAAACAGCATTGAACATCACTGATCCACAACTCACTTCACTTGCAGCAACAACTGCAACTGTAAGTGCTAATATTACAAGTGCAACTCCAGGAACAATCATTTCCCACGGTGTATGTTGGAATATGACAGGAAATCCATCTACATCTGACAGCAAAACAGACGAAGGGGCAGGTTCGGGCGATTTTAGCACATCAATAAATGGACTTTTGCCTGCTACAACTTATTATATGCGTTCATATGTGACAGATAACCAAAGTACAATATATGGTGAAACAAGTATTTTTAAAACGAACGATTCAGGTTCTATTGGTGCTCCATCTATTGTAATTCTTTCGTCTGCAAAAAATGGTTCTGTGACCACGTTAAAATGTAAAATAGTTTATCAAGGTAATAGTGAAGTGACAGAAACCGGCTATTACATGTCAACTACTACGAATCCATCAGCAACAAATTATAATTCTACTGCAAAGCGACCAGGTTCAGCAACTGATTTTACTCTAAATTTAAATCCTGTATACAGTAATTTTAGTTATACTTATTATGTGCGAGTATATGCAACTAACGTCGCGGGCACAGGATATAGCGATGTATTCATTTATAATTACACTTTGAACTAGAGAACAGAAGAGTGCGAAACGGGAAACAACAGTATTATTGTAATCGTGAATGAAGTAAAACATTAAAAAAATGGACTTGCCCCTAACACACGCCTATGTTCACAGGCTGGCTGACCCCGATAAATCGGGACAAGCTGTGCACTTAGCAGGTTTTGCTCC
>CAYNHC010000422.1:0-2659 GCA_964396705.1 uncultured Paludibacter sp. | reverse complement strand
TTAGAACCGAAAAGCCTTGTGAGGAATATAAATACGATAAAAAGGAAAAGGACAGTGATGAATTTACAGTTAAAATTCCTTTTCGTTCGGGGCTATTCGGAGTGTCGGTGTTGCACGACGCAAACTGTAATGGTAAAATGGATTATAACATTATTGGAATTCCCTGCGAAGGATTCGGATTTTCGGATTTTTTTCACCGGGGAACATTAAAACCACACTTCGATGATTTTGATTTTTTTGTTGAGAAAAATGAAGAAAAAGTGATTACTGTGGTTATGAAATACTTTTAAAATATAGATTAAACAGGTGTTTATGGATTAATATTATTGGTTAGGATTGAAAAAATCCCACCCGATGGATCGACGTTTCGCTCATTTAATCAAGATACATCTTACCGGACGGGGGTAATAACTTTAGATTAAATCTACAAAATTAATGGTACAATTTTCTTTCCCAATTTTTCTTTCACTTTTTTACTGTTACGTACTAGTTTAATGCACTTCAATGAGTCAAAAATTATATGTCTTGTAAATAATGTATCATTAAATAAACTATCAATTATGATAGTATCATTATTTGATATAATTAATTTATCTCTTTCTAATTTCCAACTTTGTGGATCATCACTAGTTCTTCTTAAAGAATCTGTAATTGTGAACACATAACTATAAACTGAGTCATTTTTACAAAACTTTAATGTGGATGTAACAATAAATCTAAGATTATTATATTCTATTGTGTCATAAGGATAATAATCCCAATAACAGCAACTTTTATCACATAAATCATTATTGGTAATGAAATGATTTGTACAACTTGTAAATAAAAACATCATGATAAAGATGAATATTGTTAATTTATTGTCTTGGATTATTAAGCCTTTCATTTTTAGTATAATGTAAAATTTTGTTGAAAGTTAAGTAAATTCTGTACCGTCGCAACGGATCCAGTCTTACCGGATATGCCTTATAAATGATTAAAACCCGACTTACCGGATATGTTTATTCAATGTAGAAAGTTTCGCGCTGTTTGACGGGTTTTGCCGCTCGGCTTTGCCGCTTGGTTAACCAAGAAACCCGTCGGAATACATGATGAGGAATACTATTCCACTACTACTACCGCTTATTCATTATTTTTGCAACAAATTTAACAATATCTTTTTAATATCCAATTGTAGCAGATTGGATTAGAATTTCAAATGCTTTCGGGATATAATACAAAAGTGTGAATTGAAAAAATCACACACAATAGACGTGATTCTTTGTTCATTATTTACATATCCTTTAGGACAAGTATTACCAATCGACCTTATCGCTTCGTAATGCATCTCTTATTGAAGAGAATTTGCCCGGAGCGACAGGGTCGGTTTTTAAACATCTGTTATCAGATACGCTCTGCATAATTAACATCCAACTCCTCATTCAATTGATTTTGAGCGTTTAATTCGCTTTATTTTTCCTATTTTTGTACCGAAAACTTCAACAACATAGAATGAAAAAACAAATTATTCTCTCCATTGCTTTTATCGCTTTATTTTCCGGTTTTGCTTTAGCCAAAACGACCAGACAGATTCTTGATTTTAACCAAAACTGGAAATTTAAACTCAACGATACCGTTGTTTCGGGATACGATATTACGCTTGATGACAGCCAATGGCGCACGCTGAATCTCCCACACGACTGGAGCATCGAATCAGATTTTGGAAAAGATTTTCCTGCAACTGCCGGTGGTGGCGCATTACCCGGAGGTTTAGGCTGGTACCGAAAAACGTTTACTATTAATGAGGCAGATAAAGACAAACAAATTTTCATTGAATTTGATGGCGTTTATCAAAACAGCGAGGTATGGGTGAATGGAATTTGGGTAGGGAAAAGACCCAATGGATATGTTTCATTCCGCTACAATATAACTCCTTATGTAAAACCCGGCTCATTAAATGCAATTGCAGTGCGGGTGGATAATTCAAAACAACCTAACTCCCGTTGGTATTCAGGTTCTGGTATTTACAGAGATGTGCGTATGGTAATTGCCAATCCGGTGCATGTTGATTTATGGGGAACTTACGTAACAACTCCAAACATTAATACTGACATTACCGAAATAGCCATTGAATGTACTGTAAAAAACGAAATGACTGTTCAAAACAATGTTAAAGTCGAGCAGATTTTGTACGATGCAAAAAGAAATTTCATTACAAAAACTTCAGGAAATTTAATTATTACCTACGGCTCAACCGGCAAATTATTACAAAATATTATGCTTCCCAATCCTGTTTTGTGGAGTATTGAAAATCCATATTTATATAAATTGGTGACAAAAATTTATGTAAAGGGCTCTTTGAAAGACGAATATGAAACTACAGTTGGGGTTCGCTCTTTTAATTTTGATGTTGAAAAGGGATTCTTTCTGAATGGTAAATCAATGAAAATTAACGGTGTTTGCAATCACCACGATTTAGGCGCGCTGGGTGCAGCAGTAAATGTAAGGGCGTTGGAACGTCAACTCGAAATAATGAAGGAAATGGGCGTAAATGCCATACGTACTTCGCACAATCCGCCAGCTCCCGAATTGCTTGATTTATGCGACCAAATGGGGTTTTTAGTTATGGACGAAGCTTTTGACATGTGGAAAAAAAGCAAAACAAAATACGATTATTCAT
>CAYNHC010000421.1:0-2675 GCA_964396705.1 uncultured Paludibacter sp. | reverse complement strand
GACTTCTTGCTTGCTGATTTCTCAGGTAAAAAAGGGAAGGATATCGCAATAATGATTTTAGCCCTCGAAACAAATTCTTTAATCGTTTACACAAAAAGAACAGAACTATTCAATGCCATAAGAGTTGATTTTGGAAATATTGGTTCTGCTGCTGGAATAAACAAATACATGCCCGACCCTAAATGTATGCCCGAAAAGCAGAAAGAAACGGTTGCTCTTTATGCGGAAAAAATAAAGAAACACATAGAAAATCTTCCCAGATAGTTGTTTTTAGTTGTTAAAAGTTGCGACAACTTATTACAACCAACAATCTGATTATAAACAAGTAATACACTCTAATTTCGTATCAGAAAATAACAATTAAAAAATTCTGATATGAATAATACACTTTCTTTTGACACACTTCCAGCCCAAGTTCACGAAATGAACAACAGGCTGCAACGAATTGAAAAACTTCTCAATTCGAAAATCAACGAACAAGAATCTGAAACTTGGTTCGACCTCGAAAAACTAATCGAGTACCTGCCCGACCACCCGGCAAAGCAAACTATCTATGGTATGGTTTCACGCCGTGAAATACCTTATCACAAAAGAGGTAAACGCTTAATTTTTTCAAAGAAAACCATCGATGAATTTTTAGCCCAAAGCCGCCGTAAAACAGTAGCTGAAATCAGAAACGAAATTTAACAAGGAGGATTAGCTATGCAAGAAGTAATCAATTTAGTTTCTGTCATCAAAAAAGACATAGAAACAATGCGAACCGACATTTCAAAAATGGTTAAAACCCATTCCCAGATATTGACTGAAGAATGGATCGAAAAAGATAAAGTAATGGCAATTCTGAAAATAAAGGAGCGCAAATTACAAACCTTGCGCGATAATGGAACACTACCCTTTTCGCAGATTGATGGCAAATTTTATTACAAGGTCTCCGATGTGGAAGCTCTTCTGAATAAGCACTACAATAAACGATGAGTTTAAACCTGTTAAACATACCCGTTTCAATTTGCATCTATGCCGATCAAAAAAAGTGCATTGGGCAGCTTCAACTGTTTTGCTGGCTTAAACTCAATTGTAACCATCGGTTTTGCGTAACAAATCAGTTACTATTCAAGGCAATTACTGATTTAGAAATAACCAGACAAACATTCGCAATCAGGTTGAATTGGCTTTTAATCCATAAATGGGTTTCATTTAATTCAAAAAAAAAATCATGGCACTTAAACAGCTTCAACATTATTCACCGCAAAACGAACTTGGAAATTAGGAAAGGTGTACTATGGGACAATGCCGATTTTCGAAGATTTAAACCCTTTGTGTATGCAACAATTTTGGGGTACTATGCCAAAAGGAAAGATTATATCGACAATCAAAAAATAAGGTTAAAGCACGGGAGAAACCAGGTCAGGATGAACAAAGCACGTCCTCTGTTGAGCTTGGTCTCCCGTTCTTTTAACCTTCCTCTAAATTATATCTCAAAAGCGATCAATACGCCAAAATCCACCATTCAAAAAATGAAACTTTTGGCTGCAAAGCATTCTTTTATCAATATTACAAATGCCTTTACCAAAACTACCATTTCGGTTGAAGACCTACGCAAAATGCGCACTATTGGTGGGTTAAACGATGAAAACATTAAAAAATTAGTCATCCGTAAAGGAGTGGTTTATGAACAGCAACCCGACAAATTCTTCATCAATATCGAATTTCGAAGCAAACGCAAACTAAAGCATTTCTAACCTGAAAATGTGTACCGTAAGCGAAGCATACTATTCTTTTTTTTACCACGATAATTCGTTGATGGTTTGATTTTGAACCCCTTTTTTTTACTTTTACCTCTTTGTAAAACTGAACTTTGAACAATCCATTTTGATCTCTACCAATATGTCCGATAAACTCGACCTCCAATCGCCTAACCTGGTGAACCAAAACATCGAAAAAATTGCCGCCCTTTTTCCAAACTGCATTGTGGAAACGAAAGTTGAAATAAACGGGGTTGCTGAGCTTAGTCGAAGCATTGATTTCGATTTGCTCCGTCAGGAACTCAGTGCCGAAATTATCGATGGCCCCAAAGAGCGTTACCGCCTCGAGTGGCCGGGAAAACGCGAAGCCATTGTTACCGCCAACCTACCCACCACCAACACCCTGCGCCCAGTGCCCGATGAAAGTGTTGATTTCGACACCACCGAAAACCTGTATATTGAAGGCGACAATCTCGAAGTGTTGAAACTCTTGCAGGAAAGCTACCTGGGTAAAATCAAAATGATTTACATCGACCCGCCGTACAACACCGGCAACGACTTTGTGTATAAAGACAACTTTGCACAAGATACTGAACAATTTAAAGCTGAAAGTGGACAAACCGATGAGCAAGGAAACCGGCTGGTAGCCAACCCTGAAACCAGTGGCCGTTACCACTCCGACTGGCTAACCATGATGTACCCACGCCTAAAACTGGCACGTAACCTGTTGACTAACGATGGCGTGATTTTTATCTCCATCGACGACAACGAAGTGCATAATTTGCGAAAGCTTTGTGATGAAGTGTTTGGGGAACAAAACTTTGTTTCAGAATTTATATGGCAAAAAAGAGTTACAAGAGAAAATCGAAGTGTAATTTCTGTCAATCATGAATATGTAATTGGGTTTACGAAGGACATTGAATCTGTAGGTAA
>CAYNHC010000420.1:0-2677 GCA_964396705.1 uncultured Paludibacter sp. | reverse complement strand
TTTAACTGTTAAGTTAACCAATTGTTCTGCAAAAGCTTTCAAATCTGCCATTTTACTTATTTTTTATGTTTTTGTTTTTTTTATTAATTTAATTATCTTTCGGCCAATGTTTTCAACACGCCGTGGATAGTATTACCTCCTGATTGGAGTGCGGACACAACGTTCTTCGCTGGAGATTGCAACAAGGCAATAACTTCTGCAATAAGTTCGTTTTTACTCTTCAGATTTATGAGTGCATCCAATTGGTCTTCACCAATATAGAAACTTTGTTCAACATAAGCTGCTTTCAATATGGGTTTTTTCAGCTTATTACTTTTTTGTTTGCTGAAATCTTTAATAACCTTTGCAGGTGCATTCCCAGTATTTGAAAGCATCAATGATGTTTCACCTTTCAACGAATCATAAAGCTCGTTGAAATTAACCGTTGAGTTTTCTAATGCTTTTTGAAGCAATGTATTCTTAACAACTACAAGTTTAATATCTTGTTTGTAGCATACTCTGCGTAATTCACTGGTTTGCGCAGCGTTTAAGCCGCCTATATCAGTTAAATAGAAGTTTGCATACTCCTTGATAGTTGACTCTAATTGTTTTATAATAGCGCTTTTATCTTCCTTTTTCATAAACTTTTAATTTTATTCTTCAACTGATTTTGGGTCAATTTTAATACCCGTACTCATTGTGCTTGAAAGATAAATGCTCTTAACATAAGTACCTTTAGATGAGGTTGGTTTAAGCTTCATCAAAGTAGAAACAAATTCTTTTGCATTGCCTATAATTTGTTCGGGAGTAAATGAAACTTTACCAACCGAAGTGTGAACAATACCGTATTTATCAACTTTAAAGTCGATTTTACCTTGTTTTACTTCTTTTACTGCTTTACCTACTTCATTGGTAACAGTACCACTTTTGGGATTTGGCATTAAACCACGTGGGCCTAAAATACGTCCCAAAGCACCTAATTTACCCATGATAGCAGGCATTGTGATGATAACATCAACATCTGTCCAGCCACCTTTTATTTTTTCGATATATTCATCTAATCCTACAAAGTCAGCGCCGGCTTCTTTAGCCGCAGCTTCCTGATCAGGAGTACATAATGCAAGAACCCTAACTTGTTTTCCAGTACCATTTGGAAGCGAAACAACTCCGCGAACCATTTGGTTGGCTTTACGTGGGTCAACACCTAACCGTACATCTATATCTACAGAAGCATCGAATTTTGTTGTAGAAATTTCTTTTACCAATAAAGCTGCTTCCTTGAGAGTGTAAGTTTTTCCAGCTTCAATTTTTTCTAAAGCTAACCTTTGATTTTTTGTCAGTTTACTCATTGTAATTGAAGTTTAATTAATTATTAGTTGGAAATAACCCTTTTACAGTAATACCCATGCTTCTTGCTGTTCCGGCTACCATTTTCATAGCAGCTTCCAATTCGAAGCAATTCAAATCTACCATTTTGTCTTCTGCAATAACTTTAACCTGTTCCCAGGTGATTTCAGCAATTTTCTTGCGGTTTGGTTCTGCAGATCCTCCTTTAAGTTTTGCAACTTCCAATAGCTGAATAGCCACTGGAGGAGTTTTTACAACAAAATCGAATGATTTGTCGGTATAGTAAGTGATAACCACAGGTAATACTTTACCTGCTTTTTCTTGGGTTCTGGCGTTATATTGTTTGCAAAACTCCATAATATTGATCCCTTTAGAACCTAATGCAGGGCCTACCGGGGGAGATGGGTTTGCCGCACCTCCTTTAATCTGTAATTTAATAAGTCCAGCAATCTCTTTAGCCATAATTTTTATTTTTTTGATTTTTAAGTAGAATAGTTGATTTGTAACTCAATCGTCTATTCCTTTTCTACTTGTGTAAAAGATAATTCAAGCGAAGTTTTACGCCCGAAAATCATAACCATAACTTTAAGTTTTTTCTTTTCGGTGTTCACCTCTTCGATTACTCCACTAAAACCACTGAAAGGGCCGGAAATAACTTTCACATTTTCTTGCTTAATGAAAGGTGTTAGCATTTCTTCTCCATTCTCGATAAGTTCATCCATTGTACCGAGAATTCTGTTTACTTCCGAAATACGGATAGAAGTAGGTACGTTGTTTTTCTCACCGAGAAAACCGATGACATTTGGTGTGTTACGAAGACGATGATGAATTTCATCAATGAGATTAGCTTCAATCAAGACATACCCCGGCATACAACTACGTTCTTTTGTAATTTTTTTGCCGTTACGAATCTGGTAAACTTTTTCAGTTGGGATTAATACCTGAGAAACATATTGACCAAGATCAGATTTTTTGATTTCAGCATCAATATACTCTTTAACCTTGCTCTCTTTACCACTAATAGCACGCATAACGTACCATTTAAAATTAGTTGTTTCCGACACTTTATTTCCTCCCTTGAATTAAAAATTTACGACAGTGCATCGTAGATAATAGTCATAAGCTTCTCAAAACCTGAATCCATAATCCAAACAACAAGTGCAATAATGATGGAAGCAATCAATACTACAATAGCACTGCTGGTAAGTTCCGCGCGTGTTGGCCACGAAACTTTTTGGACTAGTTCTGAATACGACTCTTTGATATAGTTAATTATCTTCTTCATATATAAATAGAAATTTGCACGGGCAGAGAGGCTCGAACTCCCGACACCTGGTTTTGGAGACCAGTG
>CAYNHC010000419.1:0-2687 GCA_964396705.1 uncultured Paludibacter sp. | reverse complement strand
ACCACCCATTTCGTTTGCAGCGCGAATAGTAAAGGTTACGCTTGATGAATTTCCACCTGCAAGAATTGGAATTTCATAACTATTGGTTGTTATAAACATTTTAAATTTACCATCTTCAAACACAGCCCAACACAGCACATAATTATTATCAGCCCAGCTAATTACATTTCCTGTTAAGGTAATTACGGGTGTTGCAGCCTGATCGGTATAGAGTTTTGGTTGCCATGCATCTGTTCCGCCCAATACATTTTCGATAGTGTAAGTAGCTGCTTGTTCGGCAGTAAGATATGGATTTACAGGAGTTGTAACTCCGTTGTAAGTAAATGATTTTTTACGCATACTTAAGTCCACAATGGCACCGGTAGCTGTTACACTGTTGTATTCGGCAAATAAGCCGGGAACAACGCCCATTTCTGTCCAACCATCGGCGGCTGGAAGTATATTCATTTTTGTGTTAATATAAATGGAGCGTGGTGCATTTTGCCATGGACGACCCAGACGGTAACTGTTATTGTTGATAGGAAAACCATCAATAGTACAATTAGAGAATACATAACCCCAGTTGGAGCTTGTAGCGGGCGCAGTGATTACATTTCCGCCACGTTCTTCGAGATAAAGCAGACATTCATTGAAAAACACGTCGCCGCCTCCGCACAAATAATCAACAGTACCGTGTAATGCACTGTTTTCAAAATACAATCGACCACTGCCTGAATAATAGGTGTCCTGATTACTTTGCACATTTACATTTTTATAAATATTTTTTGTTCCCTGATCCTGTAAAGCTACACAACGACCCATAGAAGTTCCATTTCTGAAATCTTTGTTTCTCAGCGTCAAATCCTGCATGTACAGGTTATTGGCGGAACTTGTAAAATACAATGTGGCTGTACTTCCGATTCCTTCAGTCGTATTCTTATTATAAAGAACAACTCCATCCGGATTTTGACCGATGTACGATACGTTAGGCAATGCAATAGTTGTTTTCTGATTCGCATCGCCGGTATTTGCTCCTATATTATATTCACCGTTAGGGAAGAAAATATAGAAACGGTTTCCACTTGAAGAAGCTGTTTGAGCTGCTGTTAGTGCTGCTTTGAAATCTCCATCAACACCAACTACAAAGTCGAACGATTTTTTGGTAACTACCGGACGATTCATGGTGGTAAAATTAATTACAATAGGTGTGGCTATTGAATTTCCACCAAGGTCTGAAATTAAATTCGCATTAATTGTAAAAGTATAGGCTGTATTGTAATCGAGACCCGTGTAAGAGAATGAAATAGTTTTTCCC
This sequence comes from uncultured Paludibacter sp., assembly GCA_964396705.1. Taxonomy (GTDB): domain Bacteria; phylum Bacteroidota; class Bacteroidia; order Bacteroidales; family Paludibacteraceae; genus Paludibacter. The sequence continues at coordinate 1,393 of CAYNHC010000419.1, read as the reverse complement.
GATACCAGGGGTGAAATTTCTTTGGCGCCAATTGTAGCGATGGCGCTTTTTGTTGTCATTACTTTTTCATCGAAAGTTAAAACTACTTTTCCTGTAGTTGAAGCACCTGTGCCGTTGTTTGTCGGAACGGATGAAACAAGTACCGGGGCAACACCATCGTTGAGAACCGCGGTTTTTCCAAATACAAATATCTCTGCTAATGAAGTTCCATCGTTTGTTGATGAAGTGCCAACAACTGTAGAATTGTAGTTAGGAATCCAACGTAAATAAACTTTTGCCACATGATTGGCATCGGCCGGCAACGTTACTGTTTTCGGATACCAAACTTTTGCAGTTGTCATTTCGATAGAATCCAATTTGGTAAAATTAGTGCCATCGATAGAATATTCAATTCGCTGGATAGAATATGCATTGTAATTGAGTAACATTGAAGATGAAACTGTAATATCGGTAAAATCAGATGCATTGAAACTGATTTGATAATAATATTTGTCGGTGAGTGGTTTCCAGTTAACAGCGGCAGGTTTACCTTCGTAACCACCGGCAGCCATTTGCGATTTGTCGAGCCAGCCTGATACTGTTCCATCGGCATTCCGTAGAATTAATGATGAAACCTGATTGTCTGCATTCGAATAAAAATCGGCTGTACGACTGCTTCCACCAGCAAAATAGAAATCCCAACCTGCAATATAATCAACACCACTATAAACGGCAGTAATGGTTTTATCTCCGTCCATGGTAATCGGTAAAACGGCATTGGTTTCGCCTGTTCCCCAATTATTGAAGCTGAAAATCTGATTATTACCGGCTGTAAGTGTTACATTTGTACCTGTTTCATACATTTTCTTTGTTTCGATAATGGTTGGGGCAGGTGAAACCGAAATCATATAATCCTTAGCGCCACCTTCTACATTGAATTTGAGTTCGTATGTATTAATTGGGCTAAAAACTGCTTTTACGGTTTTATTGGCAGTCATTTTTATGGTAAAAGGATTTGTTGTTGAAAGCTGTTGATCATTTTCGTCGGCCCAATGCGAGAACATATAACCAAATTTACGAGTGGCAGTAAGAGTTACATCAGTGCCATCATCAAACTGATTTCCGCCGGGTACATTTGATATTGTGCCTGCGTTTAATGGAGATACTTCAGTAGTAAGTTGATATGTAGCAATATTAATGAGCGTTCCTTCAACTTTTCCGCTAATACTTACATCAGCTAAACCTGCTTGTTTTGTATTCCCTAACGAATAAATGTAAATCAGTAAAGCACATTCACCATTGGAAGCCTGTATGGCTAATGATGATGGTAATTTTATACGAACTTTTGTACCCGCACCGGTATTGTCGCGTGCAGGTTTAATAGCTGTTTGAATAGAAGTTATTGTTCCATCAG
>CAYNHC010000418.1:0-2690 GCA_964396705.1 uncultured Paludibacter sp. | reverse complement strand
TTACATTGCGTATCAATGCTTCTGACGAAACAAATTCGGTATATAACATATCAGCACCAAAACGCTTACAAAGTAAACGAAATGCAGGATCTGTCACATCCTCCATTGGTGCTAAAAAAAGAGGTTTATCTGGAAATTCTATGTTTGAAATCTTCATATTTATGCAAAACAGGGCTGCAAAGTTATAAATTAATTAAATAACAACTATTACCAAGTAGTAAATAACTCCATTTTAGTACTAATTGTTCGGATGATAGCAAAATAAAAATCCCTGATTGAGTTATCAACCAGGGAGTATAAGAACATTCAAAAAACTTGTTACTTTTTTGCAGCAATTTCTGCATATTTAGGTTCATCAATGTAAATTTCTTCTTTACAAGGATTGCGTTTGAATTTAGCAATTTTGTAAACGTGAAAAATCAAAACTCCCACATTGAAAGCCACTGCAAATGTACTCAACGCCCATAATGCATCAGGATTGTGCGATGATTTTACTGCAAACATTGATTCGTCAACAAATATTGGAAAACACATGGTAAACATCATCCAAATAGCCAATGTTTGTGCACGATGTTGTAACCACGCTCCTTTTCCCATGAAAAATGCAGGAATTGTACACGAAACAAGCAGAGCAGCTCCTGCGTAGAACGAATGGTCAGAAACACAGTTATACACATACGCAAAGTTCCATAAATCATACGCTATAATCCACCACCAAAGCTGATCAGGCCAAAGCATATCTTTCTTTTTATCCTTGCCAATAAAAATTCCCATCCAACCCGAAATGGTTATGATATTGATAATTCCGGCAATTCCATTCATGATATTCCAGCTTCCACCCTGCATTGTTACTCCATTCACTACAGAACCAAATAAGTCGCCGTGGTAGATGGCATAAACCTGAAAATCACGAATTACAGCCTCCAAAATATTGATTGACAAAATAAGTGGAGGAAAAATCAACAACCATTTGTAACTAATTCCCTTTTTACTGTGACGTAAATACATAAAACCAAGCACACCAGCCAAAGCAGAATACACTTTTACCCAGTGAAACCAGGTACCAACACTTGACTCAGATCCGGCGGTTTTAGGCCAAACTGCAAAAGTCAGAACAACAGGAACCAAAATATACACCACATAAGAAAACCACTTGCTGGAACGCGTTAATTCATTGATTAACATAAGTCCGGCAACAACTCCACACCACATAAGTGCCGAGTACCACGGAATAGATTCGAAGAAAAACATACTATTAATTTTTGAGTTATTGTATTGAAAATTAGATTCACGCTGCAATGATAATAAATATATTTCAATTATTAGTACATTTGTACTAATTTATTTATAAATAGTTGTAAAAAATTAAAAATATGGTGTTTATAACACATTTAGCTATCTTTGCAGCATGAAACAAAAGCCTCTAACAACAAAAAATAAAATATTAGACACAGCAGTCACCATGCTGAATGAACGTGGTTTATCTAACGTTAAACTGCGTGATGTATCGCAGGCTTTAGAAATAAGCATTGGTAACCTCACCTATCATTATCCCAAATGGGAAAATTTGATTGATGATATTTTCGAACAGTTTCAGGCTGAGATAAATCATTTATACGATTATTTTCCAAAAGATATTTCGGAAGTTGTGGATTATATTGAGCGGATTTACGAAATACAGGTTAAATATGCTTTTCTTTTTTCTAACTTTTACATTTTCTTTCAGCAGTTTCCTAAATATAAAGTAATTGAAGAAGATTTTTTTATGAGCCGCATGAAAACCATGCGTGAAGCTTTGGAAAAATTGGTTGAAAAAAAATATCTGTATCCTGCCGGTTGCGAACATAATTATGATTTGCTTGTTAAGAATACCTGGCTTATTTTATCGGGTTGGTATGGGTTTTCGATGATATTCAAAGACACAAAATACGCTATAACCAAAGAAGAATTTTTCCTTTCAATTTGGAATATGTATGTATATCATTTGACAGATTCAGGAAAAGAAATAGTTCGTAAATCATATTTTGATTTAATTGCTCAACAAAAACAATAAAACTAAATTGCTTTATATACTTTGTGCTTAAAGCACATATTTTAAAATATGAACAGACAAGAAATTGAAATAATGGCTCCGGCCGGATCGTGGGAAAGTTTATCGGCGGCTTTAAAAGCAGGTGCTGATTCGGTATATTTTGGCATCGAAAAACTGAATATGCGGAGCAAATCGAGCAGTAATTTCACGACAGAAGATTTACGCGAAATTGTACGGATTTGTAAAGAAAATAATGTAAAAAGCTACCTGACTGTCAATACTATATTGTACGACAATGACTTGACATTGATGCGCGAAATAATTGATGTTGCCAAAGAAGTTGAGGTTTCGGCCATTATAGCTGCCGATGTTTCGGCTTTGATGTATGCCAATTCTATCGGTGTGGAAGTTCATCTTTCTACCCAATTGAATATTTCGAACGTGGAAGCTTTGAAGTTTTATGCTCAATTTGCCGATGTGGTAGTGTTGGCTCGTGAGTTAAATATGGAACAGGTAGCCGAGATTTATCAGGCTATTATTACTGATAATATCAGGGGTAAAAAAGGTGAATTAATTCGTATCGAAATGTTTTGTCATGGAGCGCTTTGTATGGCTGTTTCGGGTAAATGTTACCTGAGTTTGCACGAGAAAAATGTAT
>CAYNHC010000417.1:0-2699 GCA_964396705.1 uncultured Paludibacter sp. | reverse complement strand
AGAATATTGTATTGCGCGGATTGAATGAGAAATTCAGCAGTATTCAATTGAATGGGGTACAGGTACCTTCTACGGATGGTGCTAGCCGCGGGGTAGATTTAAGTATGTTTTCCCTGAGTTCGCTTGCCGGAATAGAAGTCACAAAAGCATTAACTTCTGACATGGATGCAGATGCAATTGCCGGTTCGGTTAATTTAGTTACCAAAAAAGCTTCAACAAAACCTGAACTTCGTATAGATTTGGGTGGCGGGTACAATAATCTTGAAAAAAGCAGTGCTCAATACAACCTTGCAGTAAGGTATGAGCGCAGAGTATTGAAAAATTTAATGGGGATGCAGTTGTCTGTTAATTCAGAGCAAAGAATCAGGAGTAGCGAAGCATATGGACAAGGATGGTTAATTGAAGGAAAAGACATTCCTGAGATAAATGATTTTACACTTTCGTACACAAACGAAAAAAGAAAAAGAAATGGTGCAAGTTTACTTCTCGACTTTGATACCAAAGATAAAGGTACCATTCGCTTAAATAATTTCTATAGTCATTCCGATCGCGATTTTGTTAATTATTCGAGGTACTACGGCATTAAAAATTCAGATGTTTCTTATAATATCGAGGATAAAGAACGAGATATTCAAACGTTCAATAACTCCATTTCAGGCGAGAACTATTTTAAAAATTTTAAAATTAAATGGGGAGGTTCTCACGCTTTAACCATTGGAAATACTCCTTTTGATCATATAATGGAATTTTATGAAGGAGGTACTACCAATACTGGTATTGATGTAAATAGTATTCCCGATGAAGAATATTATGATATTATTCAAAATGGACCCGGAAGTCGCATTATTCCCTATGCTTTCAATAATTACAATTTATCTACGCTGAAAACAGCTTACTTTAAACCAAGCAAAAGTAAGGACCGTGACTTGATTGCATTTCTCGATTTAGAACGAAAATTCTCCATTAATCATAACATTGAGATCACATTAAAAGCCGGTGCTAAGAGTCGGAATAAAATCAGAAGTAATAAAAATGATGTATATCGTGCTTATTATACATCAATGGAGCCATATTCTAATTCTATTCTGGAAGATGGAACTATAGTTCCTGCTGATTATAGCAATACTTCATTTGCTAATTTGAAAAAATTTGGAGGTAGTGTTTTGCTAACTAATTTTATAGATGATCCTGTAACATCCAAACAAATATTCGACGGACAATACGAATTAAGTCCAATGATTAATTCAAACTTAGCCCGTGAATGGTATAATACACATAAAAATGCTGTAAATTCTGATGCAAGTGATTATGAATACAGAGCTCACCCGAGTGGAATTCCTGATAATTACACTGTAAGAGAACAGGTTAATTCTGCTTATCTTATGACAACTACTGATTTTGGTAAAATGTTTAGGGTGATAGCCGGCGTACGTATTGAAAGCGAAAATAATAGCTATACTGCTATTTATGCCCCTGAAATATATGGTATGAGTATGTTCACCAAAGAGGATTTAAAAGATACGACAAGAACATACTCAGCTACTTACATACTGCCTAATTTCCATGTGAGATTCAAGCCGGTTGATTGGTTCGATTTACGGTTGGCCGCCACCAAAACTTTGGCTCGTCCCGATTTTACAATGCGTCTGCCTACATTGGTAATAGGCAGGGGTGATGTTAATACAATCTACAAAGGTTACACCGGACTGAATAACACAGAAGCTTGGAATTTTGATGCTATTGCCTCATTCTATAAATCGAAATACGGTTTATTTACTGCAGGTGCATTTTATAAAAAGCTGGACAATGTATTTTATACACTCAACGATGTTGTCATTTCAAACAATGATATGGTTGCGAATTATGAATTACCTACTGGTCCCGGTATTGGTAGTTATAAGGGAATGAGACTTACTTCTCCTGTGAATACTGATAATACTACTATCAAGGGATTAGAATTTGATTTGCAGGCAAACCTGACTTTTCTGCCCGGCTTTCTAAGTTATTTTGTTTTACGTGGCAATTATTCTGTCATAAAATCAGTTACTTACATACCTCGTTTCAGAGTAGATCTCGATAAAACGAAAATACCCTATGTGAAAACACCCGTATTTTATGAAACAGAAGAAACACTTGAAGGACAACCGAGCAACTTTGGGAATATTGCACTTGGATATGATCGGGGAGGTTTCTCTGCACGCTTATCAGTTTTCTTCCAGGGCGATTATATTGCATCTGTTTCAAGCAATGAAAAATTAGATGTTATGCAAAAAGGATATCAAAAATGGGATTTAGCACTAAAACAACAAATCAAAAAATTTAATGCTGAATTGATGCTGAACATAAGCAATATATCTAATATGCAGGAAGGAACTTTTTACAAATATATGAATATGGATCGTGGAAGCTCAATTTCCGGGATGCTTGTTGATGCCGGAATACGTATAAACTTGTAAAGTCGTTCGGGCGACTATAAACAGAACAATAAGCCCGAAGCGTTGTGGGCATTAGCCCACAGGAGTTATTAAACTTAAAATTATATATCATGAAAACAAAAATTACATTACTTTTGGCAATTGTTTTATTATCAGCAATCAATTTGTATTCTCAGACGAGGGTTACTATTCCTTCACCAGCGTATTTAAACGAATCAATTTTAGGCGATACACTGCCAAATGGCACACATGAGGATAAAATCT
>CAYNHC010000416.1:0-2701 GCA_964396705.1 uncultured Paludibacter sp. | reverse complement strand
CCAAAACCATTGTTTAGTGTCCCTTATTCAACAGTAATTGAGGATTGCAATGGTAATTTTCTTTCAGCTCGTATTGCACCTGATTATCAATGGCGTTTTCCGCAAACCGATTCTGTCCCTTACAAGTTTCGAGAATCATTGCGATTATTCGAAGATGAGTATTTTTATTATCATCCCGGTATCAATCCTGTTTCAATGTTCAGAGCGCTGAAACAGAATTTAAAAAAACGACGCGTAGTGAGCGGTGGCAGTACTATTTCGATGCAGGTTATCAGACTTAGTCTTGACAATAAAAAAAGATCAGTTTTCAGAAAAGTATATGAAATGATACTGACTTTACGGCTTGAGCTTGGCTATAGTAAAGATGAAATTATGAATCTATACGTTGCTCACGCTCCCTTTGGAGGAAATGTGGTTGGGTTGGAGGCTGCCGCATGGCGATACTACGGACGACCTGCAAATCGCCTTTCGTGGGGCGAAACTACTGCACTTGCCGTATTACCCAATGCTCCTGCTTTGGTTTTTCCGGGTAAAAACCACTCCATCTACTTAAAAAAGCGAAATCGGTTACTCGATAAATTGTATCATTCAAAAATCATTGACTTAACTACCTGTAATTTAGCTAAGTCGGAGGCTCTTCCCGAAAAACCGCAGGTACTTCCACAAATTGCACCACATTTGCTCAGCAAAGTTATTGTCGATGGAAATTCAGGTAAACGCATTCGTACTTCGATAGACATTAAATTTCAACAATATGTAAAAAATGTAGCCGGTAAATATCTGCGATATTATGCTGCAAACTATATACAAAACATTGCCGTTATGGTACTTGATACTAAAACAGGCGAAATTAAAGCTTATATTGGGAACGTTGAAATTGATGGGTTGAATAATTCGCCTTTTGTCGATAATGTTATTTCGAACCGGAGTTCAGGAAGCATTCTTAAACCATTTCTTTATGCTGCTATGCTGAATGATGGTGAACTTCTGCCACATTCACTTGTTTCGGATATTCCCACTCATTTTGGCGCTTATGCACCTGAAAATTTTGAAAAAACGTATCAGGGAGTAGTGCCGGCCAGCGAAGCACTGGCGCACTCACTTAATGTACCGGCAGTACGTGAACTTGATCAGTATGGCGTAACAAGATTTCATCATGTTTTGCAAAATCTGGGATTCACATCAATAAATAAAAGTCCGGATTATTATGGTTTGTCGCTTATTCTGGGTGGTGCCGAAGTAAGTTTATGGGAAACCACCTCTATTTACGCAAGCATGGGACGTTCTTTGATTTCATATTTATCAAACAATCAAAAATATCAGATGGACGATTACCGTAAAGCAACTTATTTGCCTTATCAATCGCCAACGAAGCAGCTTGTCACTAAACAGAAACTGAATGCTGGCTCATTATGGTTTACCTTCGAAGCGCTCTCAACAGTGAATCGTCCATGGGGTGAAATTGGTTGGGAATTTTTTGCTTCTACACATAAAATTGCATGGAAAACCGGTACAAGTTATGGTTCACGCGATGCCTGGTCGGTAGGTGTGACACCTGAATATACTGTTGGGGTTTGGGTTGGAAACTCTACGGGGGAAGGACGTCCCGGCTTGACAGGTGTTACTCATGCTTCACCAGTAATGTTCGAAGTGTTTAAAGGATTAAATCTTCAGAACTGGTTTAAAGAACCAAAACAAGACATGCTAAAAATTAAAGTATGTAAATTAAGTGGATTCCGCGCAACAGATAATTGTGAATCTTATGAAACATGGATTCCGAACAAAGGAGCTAAAGTGAAATCCTGCCCATTTCATCAGTCTGTGTTTTTAGATTCAACAGGCATTTATCGCGTTACAGGAGGTTGCTATCCTGTAAGTAAAATGATCATTTCCAATTGGTTTGTTTTGCCACCCTCGCAGGAGTTTTTTTATCGCCAAAATCATCCTGAATATAATATGCTTCCATCGTATCTTCCGGGCTGTTCTTCGTCCTACGAAAGTGTTATGGATATTATTGTACCTGATAATAATACAGCTATATACATACCAAAAGGACTAAACGGTGAAACGGGTATGATTATTTTCGAAGCAGTACATCGTCGGAAAAATGCAACACTTTATTGGCATATTGATAAAGAATATATCACACAAACAAATGGAATTCATAAAGTTGAAGTTGCTCCCGCGGTTGGCAGGCATATATTGACAGTAGAGGATGAAGAAGGTAATATTGTTCAGCGAAAATTTAATATTAAAGGAAATTGAAGTTAAAGTCAAGTGTTAAAAGATAGATGTTTGGTGGTTTTTGGATTGGAACATCTGTTTTATCTGAGTATTTTTGCCGTTAAGTATTTGATGATAGAAAATGGTCATTATATAAGTTAGAAAATTTGTTATTAAAATATAGTTAAACGCAAAGAACGCAAAGATAAATATACAAATTTTAGTATCATCAAATATCTGCAAAGGACGCAAATACAAAAACTTAAAAGTTTTCCGATAGCTATCGAAATAGCGGCTTTGCGGCTTTGCGTTCAAAATAAATTATTCTATCTAAATTCATAACTTATATAAACTCTAATATATTAAACATAAAATAAGAGAGCTATGAGACAAATCAGACTATATATAATTATTATAAATTTGATTTTAATTTCGTTTTTTTCTACTATTAAAGGTCAGGACACCACAAAGGTTTTTG
>CAYNHC010000415.1:0-2733 GCA_964396705.1 uncultured Paludibacter sp. | reverse complement strand
GATCCTTCTCCTGCCGGAAAAAGACCTTTAATATCAGGATGTTGCCCTGTTTCAGGGTCACGTGGAATGCGTACAGCTGAAGACGAACGGGTTTCAACGCCAACCACAACTGCATCATTAGTCAGGTAACCTCTCATTTTACGGTCGAATTTTTTAAAACCTTCACGCAATCTTGTAGAAATAAATTCAGGCAACCAAAAATGCAGGGGCGATGAAATCAATCCCGGCATGTAGGAACATTCAGGCAAATCAGATGACACTTTTCCTTTTACAAAATCGACCAACCTTTGCGCTGGCGCTGTCTGGCTTGTTCCACCATTATTAATATAGGCAAGATGCTCAAGGTGTTGCTGAAATTTCAAACCTGCCAATGCTCCATATTCCTTAAATTCAACAGGGATATCATCCGGTTGAATTTCTACAACTATACCTGAGTTTGCAAAAGGAGAATTTCGACGGGAAGCAGACATACCGTTAACCACAATTTCAGTATCAGAAGTTCCTGCAGGAACAATTCTACCACCGGGGCACATGCAGAATGAATAAACTCCACGGTCGTTCACCTGCTCTACCAAGTTGTAACTGGCCGCAGGTAAATATTCATTGCGTTCTTTACTATGATATTGAATACTGTCAATCAATGCCTGTGGATGTTCAACGCGTACACCCATTGCAAAACCCTTTGGTTCGAGGGCAATTTTCTGATTATATAACAATTCGTAAATATCATGTGCAGAATGTCCTGTGGCTAATATCAACGCTTTAGCATCAAAAACTTCACCGGTTTCAGTCCTGCAACCTTTCACTTCATTATTCTCAATTAATACTTCAACTAATTTTTGATTGAAATGAACTTCACCTCCACTATTTGTTATCGTATTGCTTATGTTTTTAACTACTAAAGGCAATTTGTCGGAACCTATATGCGGATGCGCTTCATACAATATCTCTTCAGCTGCTCCGTGTTGATGAAAGATTTCATAAATACGCATCAGATTACCTTTCTTCTTTGATCTGGAGTAAAGTTTTCCGTCAGAAAAAGTTCCTGCTCCACCTTCGCCAAAACAATAATTTGATTCGGGATTGAACCCTTTATTCAAATTAAGTTGTGCAATATCATGTATTCGTTCATCCGCTTTTTTGCCACGTTCGAGAATGATGGGTTTTAAGCCGTTCTCAATTAATTTCAAAGCAGCAAAAAGTCCGGCTGGTCCTGCTCCAATTACCAAAACAGGTTCTTTATCACCCACATAAGGATATTCAATTTGAGTGAAATTATATTCAGGTGCGAATTCATCAATGTAAACTTCAATGGTTACATTAATAATCGGTTTAAACGAACGTGCATCTATCGATTTTTTAATTGTACGTAAACGGGTAATTCGTTCTGGTGATACTTCAAGTTTATCAGCTACTTGTTTTAGCAATAAATCTTGTTTTTCGGCTTGTTCCGGTGTAAGTTGAAGTTGGAGTTGAGAGTGCATTTTTTATTACAGATTAAAAAACAAAGATGAATGAAATTTGTCAGTCTATCTTGAAAAATATCAGAAATCTTGATTTATTAGAACTTTTGCAAAGATACACAAAATCGGTCAATTACTTGAGTCGAATCGTAATGTAAACATTTCTGTTAACTTTTGACCATAACGGACCAATGTTGATTAAACGTAAAAATTCATTTTCGAGTTCTTTACAGTTGCATGCGGTAACCTTAATATTGATTGGTTTACCTGTTAAATCAACCAAGAAAACGGCTGTCAGCGAATTCGGTTTATTTTCACAAATAGTTTTATTTCTGTTTTTCTCGAAATATTCTTTGAATTCATATTCACCAAAAGTTTCCTTGCCTGATTTTTGACTTACCTCAATACCGGCTGTCCGCCCTTGAACTGCCTCTTCAACATTTACATTTGAGTAAGCCATACTTTTGGCTTTAATATTCCCATTACCAATCACTACTACTTCGTTCAGGGCTAAGTTGTCTGGTTTTAATTGAATGATGGCACTATCGTCTGTTATGGTTATTTCCTTTTTTTCGTAGCCAATATAGGAGGCTACCAATTGTTCGTTTTTAGGCGCAACTAATTTAAACCGACCATTTATATCTGTAATCGTGCTATTCTGACCATTTTTATTCTTAACACTCACTCCAAGCAAAGGCTGTCCGGTTTCGTCCAAAACCACACCACTTACTGTTCCGTTGTGAACTTCTTGATCGGAAATAGTTTCATGTACCTGATTTTGATTTGATTCGGAGAATTTTTTATCCGAGATTCCGTCTGTCACGATAGAAACAGCTTCATTCACTTCTTCTGATAATAATTCTGCTTCGTTATTAATAACTGATTCTACAATAACTTCATTATTTACCAATGACGACGTTTTTTCTTCAGTACTGGTAATATTTTGTGCAATCGTTTTTTCTGTAATGATATTTTCCTGCACTTCCAAATTTGATTCTATCGATTCGGCAACACGATTTTCAACCTGTTTAACCGTTGGAACAGCTTGATGTGCGAGTTTATTTTCGGGTAAATTGTACATTCTTAATATTGTTCCAATTCCAACTATAAATAATAACGAAGCTGCAATACCCAAAATCCAAATCCTCTTGAAATTTGGGGTTTTAGATGTATTATTTATCTGTATTCTATTTTCAAGCTCTTCAATTACAGGCAAGTGATTTCCCTGAACACTATCGAAACCATCGATGGCATCCTGTAAAAACGGATC
>CAYNHC010000414.1:1535-2736 GCA_964396705.1 uncultured Paludibacter sp. | reverse complement strand
AATCAATGCTTCGTCAACTAATTTTTCATCCATTTTGGTACCCAATGTAACTGTTGTCAACGATTGAGTTTCGCCGCGGGTAAATACAGCTGAACCATGTGTTCCGGGTAGGTAATCCACTTCACTCCAGATAGGACGAATTTCAGTTGTTTTACGACCGTCCAAGCGTTTGCCTTCGTCCAGAATAGAACGACGCATAGCTTCTTTTTCCACTTCGTGGTAATATTTACCAATTAATCCTTTTTTCTCAGCAGCAACTTCAGGTTCCAACGATGAGATATATTCAGCTTTTACAGCCTCAAAGTTTTCAACACGTGAGTGTTTGTCGGTATTGCACGAAGCAGCTACAGCATACACTTTATCATAGGTTTTAGCCCAAATATCTTTTTTCAGATCTTCGTCATTTTCTTCGTGGCAATAAGTACGTTTTACCGTTTTACCCACAGCTTCCATTAATTCAATTTGTGCCTGGCATTGAACTTTGATAGCTTCGTGAGCCACTTTCATAGCAGCTAACAAATCATCTTCGCTCACTTCTTTCATTTCGCCTTCCACCATCATGATATTATCAAGAGTAGCAGCAACCATGATTTCCATATCGGCTGATTCCAGTTGTTCGAAAGTTGGATTGACAACGAATTGTCCATTGATACGGGCAACACGTACTTCAGAGATAGGACCGTTGAAAGGAACATCAGAAACAGCCAAAGCAGCCGAAGCAGCTAAACCTGCTAATGCATCCGGCATATCTACGCCATCGGCAGAAAACATGGTAACAGTAACAAAAGTTTCAGCATGATAATCATCGGGGAACAAAGGGCGCAAAGCGCGGTCAACAAGGCGTGAAACTAAAATCTCGTAATCCGAAGCACGACCTTCGCGACGAAGGAAACCGCCGGGGAAACGACCTGAAGAGGCAAATTTTTCTTTATAATCTACCGAAAGCGGCATAAAATCCGTTCCGGGAGCAGCATCAGCGGCCGAACAAACTGTGGCCAACAGCATGGTATCGCCCATGCGAACCATAACAGATCCATCGGCTTGTTTAGCCAATTTTCCTGTTTCAATAGAAATGGTACGTCCATCACCGAGTGCGATGGTTTTTGTAACTACATTCATAAAATTACATTTTTTCTTTTTTAAACTATTAAATTTCGGGCACAAAGATACAATATAATTTGCAAAAAATCACTTAACTTCC
>CAYNHC010000414.1:0-1435 GCA_964396705.1 uncultured Paludibacter sp. | reverse complement strand
TTCAATGCCATTTTGACCATTCCCACAGCTCCTTCCACAATTTTTTCGCGGGCAGCAATAATCGCATCCGCTTGCTGACGACGTAACATAACTGCGGCAATTTCTTGTGCATAAGCAAGGTAATTGATACGAGCTTCAACCACTTCAATTCCAGCTATAATTAATCGTTCGTTAATCTGTGTTTCAAGAATATTATTCACTTCCTCACCTCCCGAACGAAGTGTTAACTCTGTTCCATCATCTGTTCCGGTATGATCGTAAGAATACATTCCTGCAACGTAACGTAAGGCCGAATCCGATTGAATTTTCACAAAATTTTCGTATGCTTTCATTTTTTGACCTACATTATCTATCAATGCAGTACCTGGTACACTAGTCGTCATGGAGGCATTATCAATATCGAACGATGCTTTATAAGTATCGGCCACACGCCAAACAATAACCATCCCAATCATGACAGGATTTCCAGTTTTATCGTTTACCTTGATGGGCTCAGCATCCAGATTTCGGGCACGTAAAGTCAGTTTTTTCTTGGTGTAAAATGGATTAACCCAGAAAAACCCGTTTTCTTTCACAGTACCATCATATTTTCCAAAGAAAATCATTACTCTGGCTTCGTTAGGTTCAATCTGCATAAAACCTCCCCAAAACAAGCTGTTCAGAATCAACAACACTACATCTGCAATTATAATAACTGCTGTCAATGCTGTTGAAAAGGACTGATTAACTGTCCAAATAAACAGAACCACAATACCAATCGAAAAGAGTAAATTGAAAAGCAACATAGGAATGCCCTGAAGCTTTACTCCGCTAAAAATTTCTTCTTTTGTTTTCATTTGATTTTTTTATTTAAAATGATATTATTTTGATATTGCAAAAATAATATGAAATATTTCAATATCAAAGCTTTTAGTCAAATATTTTACAATATAATAATAAATATTTTTATAAGATATTTTTTTTACTCCAATATGAGAAAATGAATTTGATTTCGATGAAAAAAAACAGAAAAAACGTATGTGTTACCAATTTTTATCAATTGAAAAGAAAATAAACAATTATCTTTGTGTACTTAAAAAATTGAACTTAAAAGAAATCATGAAACTAACTGAAATTGGGAGAACAGGAGTTAAAGTGCCACCCATAATTTTCGGCACCAGCGCATTGGGAAATCTTTACGAAGCATTACCATTTGACACAAAACTTGAAATTGTAAAACAAGCAATGGAATATGTTCCTGCACCTGTTGTTTTCGATAGTGCCGGGAAATATGGTGCCGGATTGGCTCTCGAAATGCTCGGTGAATGTCTTGGAAAACTTAACGTAGCACCTGAGAATGTTATAATAAGTAACAAATTAGGTTGGAAACGCACACCACTTCTCACCTCCGAACCAACTTTCGAACAGGGCGTATGGATGGATTTGAAGAATGACG
>CAYNHC010000413.1:0-2751 GCA_964396705.1 uncultured Paludibacter sp. | reverse complement strand
ACGAAGTATTTACAAAAGCTGCAAAATTAGCACTTCAGGTAAATTTTGATTTATTGGACAAACCGCTGAAAAAAGTAGTGGTTTATCTCGACCCAACTGAATTCAAAAGCACATGGCTTGGCAATAAATCTATTTATCGTACCCGAATGGCTATTGATGACGATGGCGAACTGATTGTATTGGCTCCGGCGCTCAAGGAATTTGGTGAGGACAAGGAAATCGACCGTCTGATTCGTAAATACGGTTACTTTGGAACTCCTGCCACATTGAAATCATGTGACGAGAACGAAGAATTGCGTAACAACCTGAGTGCTGCTGCACACCTTATTCATGGTTCGTCCGAAGGACGTTTCAGTGTGACGTATTGTCCGGGAAAAGGTGCCGAAAACCTCACTCAGGCTGAAATTGAAAGCGTAGGTTTTAAATATGCTGATATTGACGAAGTAACAGCCAAATATGATCCGACCAAACTTCGCGATGGTTACAATACTATGGCTGACGGAGAAGAAATTTTTTATATCTCTAATCCTGCATTGGGTTTGTGGGCGTTTAAAGAGAGATTTAGATATTGACTATTTTTTCATTTACTATTTACAATTTAAAACATTTACAATTTTATCATTTACCAGTTACTATTTCAGGTATGACAACAGATGAATTGAAAAAGCGATTAAAAGTTTTTGCACTCAGAATTATTAAATTATCAGAAAATTTACCTAATAATATAACAGGTAAAACGCTTGGTAATCAGATTATTCGATCAGGAACTTCTCCTGGTGCAAATTATCGTTCAGCTTGTCTTGGTAAATCTGACAAAGATTTTCTGAATAAACTAAAAATGGTTGAAGAAGAATTAGATGAAACATTGTATTGGTTAGAATTAATAGTTGAATCAGGTTTAGTAAAAGAAGATTTACTTAAAGATTTGATGAATGAAAATTATGAATTATTGAAAATTATTGTAAGCTCAATTACAACAATGAAAAAGAAATTGAATTCAACCGAATCGAAAAAGTGAAGTGAGCTAACAAATAGAAAATGGTAAATGAATAAATAGTAAATGATTAAGATAATTATCGACGATAAAATTCCATACATACATGGTGCTTTTGAAGAAGTAGCGGAAGTGCTTTATTTACCGGGGTCAAAAACAACACCGGAAATAGCTAAAGATGCTGACGCCATAGTAACGCGCACCAGAACTATCTGCAACGAAAAACTGCTTGCAGGTTCTTCCGTTAAGTTTATTGCTACAGCTACCATCGGTTACGATCATATCGATACTGATTATTGCGACGCGAATGGAATACATTGGACAAATGCACCGGGATGTAATTCCAAATCGGTGGAGCAATATATTGCTTCCACCATTATGGTATTGGCTGAAAAGAATGGATGGAATCTGAGTGAAAAAACAATCGGTGTAGTAGGAGTGGGCAATGTAGGAAGTAAAGTGGCTCGCATTTCGGAAATTTTTGGCATGAAAGTGCTGCTGAATGACCCGCCACGCGAACGTGCCGAAGGTTCTGAAAAGTTTGTTAGTCTGCAAACAATTATGAACGAAGCTGATATTATTACCCTGCATGTTCCGCTGAATATGAAAGGTGAAGATGCTACATTCCATTTAGGAAATGCTTCTTTTCTCAAAGGTTTAAAACGGCAACCAGTACTAATTAATTCTTGTCGTGGTGAAGTGATAGAAACTAATGCTGTAAAGGACGCACTCAAAAATGGACAACTTTCTGCTTTTGTGTGTGATTGCTGGGAAAATGAACCGGATATTGACTTGGAATTACTGTCGTTGACCGAAATTGCTACACCGCACATTGCAGGTTATTCCAAAGATGGAAAAGCTACAGGTACATTAATGAGTGTTCAGGCAATAAGCGATTTTTTTGGACTGGGACTCGAAAACTGGAAACCAACTGGCGTTGAACAACCTGAGGAGCCTGTTTTTGAATTGGATGGTGTAGGACTAAGCGAACAACAAATTATTGCCAAAGCCATTCTTCATACCTACGATATCCGAAATGATGATTCAGCATTCAGAAATAATGTAGCGCAATTCGAACAACTTAGAGGAGATTATCCTACACGAAGAGAATTTCCGGCATATACAATTATTGCAAAGAATGTAGATGTAAAAACATTGAGTAAACTTAAAAAAGTGGGATTTAAAAATTAAACCACATAGACACATAGTTCACATAGGACTTTACAAACTATGATTTCTATGTGCCTATGTGGTTCATAAAAAAATAAATAACAAATTATTAATAAAAAAATCATAGAAATATCAGAACCTAATGTGTTCTATGTGCCTATGTGGTTCAAAAAAAGAATTATGAAACAAAAAGCAGACATTGGATTAATCGGGTTGGCCGTAATGGGCGAAAACCTGGTGTTGAACATGGAAAGCAAAGGCTTTACAGTTGGAGTTTTCAATCGTTCAGTTGAAAAAGTGGACAAATTTATGGCCGGTCGTGGTGCCGGTAAAAACTTTATCGGCGCACATTCTATTAAAGAACTTTGCGACTCACTGGAAAAACCGCGCAAAGTGATGATGTTGGTGAAAGCCGGTCAGGCAGTGGATGATTTTATCGAACAACTGATTCCTAATCTGGAAGCAGGCGATATTATTATCGATGGTGGAAATACTCACTTCCCTGATACGATTCGTCGTGCCAAATACGTGGAAAGCAAAGGATTACTTTACATCGGAACAGGTGTTTCGGGTGGTGAAGAAGGTGC
>CAYNHC010000412.1:0-2761 GCA_964396705.1 uncultured Paludibacter sp. | reverse complement strand
TTTCGGCTTCCTGATTTCTTTTCCTTCAATCAATTTCTGATACGTTGCAATATGATCCGGAGTAGTTCCACAGCAACCACCAATGACATTGACGAGTTTATCTTCGAAATATTCTTTAACCTGTTCGGCCATTTTCTCAGGCGTCTC
Organism: uncultured Paludibacter sp.; assembly: GCA_964396705.1. Classification (GTDB taxonomy): domain Bacteria; phylum Bacteroidota; class Bacteroidia; order Bacteroidales; family Paludibacteraceae; genus Paludibacter. Next base: position 2,614 of record CAYNHC010000412.1, on the reverse strand, counting down.
GTCGTACTCGCCAAACTGGTTTGGTAAACCGGCATTGGGATAAGCACTCACAAAACACGAAGAATATTCACTGATTTCTTCCAGATAGGGTTTCAAATCTTTGGCACCAAACGAGCAATTTAACCCGATAGACAACACGTTAGCATGTGAAACCGATGCCAGAAATGCACGAATGGTTTGACCGGACAAAGTACGACCACTGGTATCGGCTACTGTTGCCGAAAGCATAATCTCTACTCTCTTTCCGGTTTCTGACATTGCCTCTTCTGCCGCAAAAACAGCAGCTTTGGCATTGAGCGTGTCGAAAATCGTCTCAATTAAAAGTACATCCACACCACCTTCAATCAACGCCAAAATCTGCTCTTTATATGCATACACCAGATCGTCGAAACTTACGGCGCGATAGGCAGGATTATTGACGTCGGGCGACATGGAAGCTGTTTTGTTGGTTGGGCCAACAGCTCCGGCCACAAAACGTGGCTTTAACGGATTCAATGCAGTATATTTGTCGGCTGCTTTACGTGCTAAACGAGCTGCTTCGAGGTTCAATTCACGCACCAAATCCACCATACCATAATCATCCATCGAGATGCGTTGCGCATTAAATGTATTGGTTTCGATAATATCGGCACCTGCTTCGAAATATTGACAATGAATATTGTAAATAATGTCGGGTTGAGTCAGCACAAGCAAATCATTATTGCCTTTCTGATGAATTTCGCTATTTGCAAAGCGTGAACCGCGATAATCAGCTTCCACCAATTTGTGACGCTGAATCATGGTTCCCATTGCACCATCCAAAATGAGGATGCGGTTTTCGAGTTCTTTTCTTAAATCCATTTTTTACTTAATATTGAAATGCAAAGATAATGATTATCAATTTATAATACGCAATTTACAATTGACCGGGTAAAGGATAGAAAAAACGCCGAAAGAATTAACTACCGGCGCTTATTTATTTTAAATATTGTATTATTAATTGTGAATTAGCGATTTACCGGTCATTTCAACTGGTTTTTCTATTCCCATAATAGTACAAATAGACGGAGCTACATCAGCCAAAATTCCGTTTTCTACTTTTGCAGCTTTGTTATCAGTTACATAAATGAAAGGCACAGGATTCAATGAGTGAGCTGTATTTGGTGAACCGTCAGCATTTTCGGCATTATCGGCATTACCATGATCGGCAATAATGATCACTTCATAATCGTTCACTCTGGCAGCTTCAACCACTTTTTCGACACATGCATCAACTGTTTCAACCGCTTTTACAATTGCCTCACGAATGCCCGTATGACCAACCATGTCGCCATTGGCAAAGTTCAATGCGATGAAATCAAATTTGTTTGTGTTCAATGCAGCAACTAATTTATCGGCTACTTCGTAAGCACTCATTTCAGGTTGCAAATCGTAAGTGGCAACTTTGGGAGAAGGAACCAGGATGCGTTCTTCACCCGGGAATTCACTTTCGCGACCACCGGAGAAAAAGAATGTTACGTGAGCGAATTTTTCTGTTTCGGCAATACGCAATTGTTTTTTTCCAAGACCTGAAACATATTCTCCCAAGGTATTCTGAACATTGTCTTTATCAAATAATACATGTAATCCTTTGTACGACGAATCATAAGGAGTCATGCAGTAAAATTCCAACGGAAGGGTTGACATTCCTTCTTCCGGCATATCTTTTTGAGTTAGCACTACGGTCAGTTCCTTGGCACGGTCGTTACGATAGTTGAAGAAAATCACCACATCGCCGGCTTCTATTGTTGCCAAAGGATTACCAGTAGCATCAACTGCTACAATTGGTTTGATAAATTCGTCGGTAACACCTTCGTTGTATGATGTTTGCATGGCTTCAACTGTATCGGTTACATGTGATCCAATGCCTTTTACCAATAAATCATAAGCCAATTTTACGCGGTCCCAACGTTTATCGCGGTCCATGGCGTAGTAACGACCAATGATGGAAGCAATTTTTGTAGTTGTGCCTTTGGTGTAAGAATCTAATTGTTCAATGAAACCTTTTCCGCTTTTTGGGTCGGTATCGCGACCGTCCATAAATGCATGAACATACGCTTCGGTATTGTATTCTTTGGCAATATCAACCAACTTTAATAAGTGATCGAGCGAACTGTGAACTCCGCCATCCGAAACCAAACCTAAGAAATGTATTTTCTTATTGTTGTCGCGGGCATAAGTGTATGCGCTAACCACTTCAGGGTTTTGCATGATGCTGTTATCGCGACATGCAATATTGATTTTTACCAAATCCTGATAAACCACACGTCCGGCACCAATGTTAAGGTGTCCAACTTCCGAATTACCCATTTGTCCGTCAGGTAAACCAACGTCCTCACCCGATGCAAGTAACTGTGAGTTAGGATAATTTGCCAACAATGAATCCCAGTAAGGAGTAGGTGTGTTAAAGATTACATCGGCATGAGAATGATTACCCATTCCCCAACCATCGAGAATCATTAATAATGCTTTTTTGCTCATATTGTTTTGATTTATATTATTTTATACTGTAACTAATACCTTTTGATTTTGACGGTGCAAAATTACTCAAAATTTTGCACATTTTAATTCTGTTTATTTCAATAAATCAATAGAA
>CAYNHC010000411.1:0-2772 GCA_964396705.1 uncultured Paludibacter sp. | reverse complement strand
TTTATTCTTCCGATTCACCTTCCGATATATCGATTACATTACGTCTGGCATCAACTTTTTTGTCATACTCGTCGCGTGAATAAACAATTATTTTGTCAAATTCACGTTGACCTGTACCCGCAGGAATCAAATGTCCGCAAATAACGTTTTCTTTCAGACCTTCAAGACGATCTAATTTTCCGTTTATTGCAGCATCGTTTAATACTTTTGTTGTTTCCTGGAACGATGCAGCCGACATAAAGCTGTTGGTCTGAAGCGCAGCACGTGTAATCCCCTGTAAAATCTGATTTGAAGTAGCAGCTACCGCATCACGTGTGAGCACTAATTTCTGGTCACGACGTTTCAGAGCGCTGTTTTCATCACGTAATTTACGCGGTGTAATAATCTGACCTGCTTTTAATGTTGGAGAATCACCTGCATCAAGAATAACTTTCTTACCCCAGATACGGTCATTTTCTTCCATAAACTCATTCTTATCAATAATCTGACGTTCGAGGAAGCGGGTATCACCTTGTTCAAGGATTTCTACTTTACGCATCATCTGGCGAACGATTACCTCAAAGTGTTTATCATTAATTTTCACGCCCTGTAAGCGGTAAACGTCCTGCACTTCATTTACAATATAATCCTGAACAGCAGTAGGTCCTTTGATCATCAAAATATCCGAAGGAGTTGTTGCACCATCCGATAGTGGAGTACCTGCACGTACAAAGTCATTTTCCTGTACAAGAATTTGTCTTGAAAGCGGAATCATATATTTTTTAATTTCACCCGTTTTCGAAGTTACGCTTAATTCGCGGTTACCACGTTTGATTTTTCCAAAGTTTACTTCACCGTCAATTTCAGCTACAACAGCCGGATTCGATGGGTTACGTGCTTCGAATAACTCTGTAACGCGTGGAAGACCACCGGTAATATCACCTGCTTTTCCTACAGCGCGTGGAATCTTAACAAGCATTTGACCTGTTTTAATTTTATCGCCATTATCAAGTACAAGGTGAGCGCCTACCGGTAAATTGTATGTACGGAGAATATTACCCGATTTATCCAAAATGTGAGCACTCGGCACTTTATTACGGTCTTTCGATTCAATAATAATTTTTTCTTTCAGACCGGTAGCCTCATCAGTTTCAGTTTTGAAAGTTACGTTCTCTATTACATCTTCAAATTCAATTTTACCTTCTGTTTCGGCAATAATTACAGCATTGAACGGATCCCATTCGCAGACCATTTGCCCTTTTTTGGAGATATCTCCATTTTTAAGATAAAGTTTCGAACCATAAGGTATGTTTTGAGTTGTCAAAGCAATACCGGTATGTACATCGATAACACGCATTTCGGCTAAACGGCTTACAACCACTTCGTAAGAATTACCATTATCATCAGACGCATCTACAGTACGTAATTCGTCAAATTCAAGACGACCATCGTAACGTAAAATTATTTTCGATTCTGCTCCAACATTCGAAGCAACCCCACCGACGTGGAATGTACGAAGTGTCAACTGAGTACCGGGTTCACCGATTGACTGAGCAGCAATAACGCCCACAGCTTCGCCCATGTGCACCATTTTACCGGTGGCAAGGTTTCTTCCGTAGCATTTTGCACAAACGCCTTTTTTTGATTCGCAGGTCAACACTGAACGGATTTCTACACGTTCGATAGGCGATTCCTGTATTTTCTTTGCCAACGATTCAGTGATTTGATCTCCTGAAGCAACAATCAAATCGCCTGAAAGTGGATGATAAATATCATGAACCGATACACGACCAAGAATTCGTTCGTAAAGAGATGAAATAACTTCTTCGTTATTTTTCATCTCGGTAGCAATCAAACCGCGTAAAGTACCGCAGTCGTCTTCGTTGATGATCACATCCTGCGATACATCCACCAAACGACGTGTGAGGTAACCTGCATCAGCAGTTTTAAGAGCCGTATCGGCCAAACCTTTACGTGCACCGTGAGTAGAAATAAAGTATTCCAATACCGATAAACCTTCTTTAAAGTTCGAAAGAATCGGGTTTTCAATAATCTGACCACCTTCGGCACCTGATTTTTGAGGTTTTGCCATCAAACCACGCATACCTGAAAGCTGGCGAATCTGTTCTTTAGAACCACGAGCACCCGAATCCAACATCATATAAACCGAATTGAAACCCTGATTATCGCTCGAAAGTTGTTTCATCAAAATATTTGATAACTTTGAGTTTACATGTGTCCATGTATCAATAATCTGGTTGTATCGTTCGTTCCAGGTTATGAAACCTAAGTTATAATTATTCAGGATTTCTTCTACCTCAGCATTTCCTTCCTTAACAAGCGTTTCCTTTTCAGGTGGTATAATTACATCACCTAAGTTAAATGATAATCCGCCTTTGAATGCCATGCTGTAACCCAAATCCTTAATATCATCAAGGAATTGAGCAGTACGGGCAACACCACAAACTTCAATTACACTACCGATAATATCGCGTAATGATTTTTTTGAAAGTAATTCATTAATATATCCAACTTGTGTAGGAACACATTTATTAAATAAAATACGCCCAACTGTAGTTTCGATGAGTTTCTCAACAAGTTGACCTTCTTCATTTAAGTCATTGGTACGCACTTTAATCCATGCGTGAAGAGCAACTTTTTTCTCGTTATATGCAATTTCAGCCTCTTGTGGAGAATAAAATATCAGTCCTTCACCCATTGCACCCGGACGTGGTTTTGTGATATAATATAAACCAAGTACCATGTCCTGCGAAGGAACAGTAATAGGCGCTC
>CAYNHC010000410.1:0-2781 GCA_964396705.1 uncultured Paludibacter sp. | reverse complement strand
GGTGTGAGTTTGGACGATTTAAGCCTATCGAGCGCAAGTTTTTCGAGTGAAGCAGACAAAGTCTTGATCTTTTTTGCTTACTTTTTTGCATCAAGGCAAAAAAGTAAGTCGGGTTTTAGGGGTGAAACCCCTATTGGTTTAGTTTAGGTCTTTATGCGGATAATCATTAAATATTAAAACCAATACCCCATTAACAACATTAAACAGAAAAATGATATTGGGTCATTCAATATATACAATTGATATAAGTGTAATTAATTGACATAAAAAAACCTTCTGATTTTTCGCTCAGAAGGTTTTTTGTGTTTTTTATACACTACAATTTTTCACCAAATGCCAAATCACCGGCATCACCTAATCCGGGAACAATGTAGGAATGTTCGTTCAATTCAGGGTCTATGGCGGCCGTCCACAATGTAATTCCAGAACCTGCAAAGTGTTTCTTTAGGTATTTTACAGCTTGTTTACTGGCAATAACTGTGGCAATATGCACATTCGCAGGTGTGCCTTTGGTTAGCAATGCACCGTAAGCCAACTCCATCGAACTGCCAGTTGCCAACATCGGATCTGTGATGATCAATGTTTTTCCGTTTATATCAGGTGAGGCTATATATTCGATGAATATATCGAATTTCAACGCGTCTTTGTATTTACGATAAGCCGAAACAAAAGCATTTTCAGCATTGTCGAAATAGTTCAGAAAGCCCTGATGGTAGGGTAGTCCTGCACGTAAAATAGTGGAGATCACTATTTTTTCATCGATAATGTTAGTAGGTGCAATTCCAAGTGGTGTATTTACATTGTCTGTAGCATAACTCATGGTTTTACTCATTTCGTAAGCCATAATTTCGCCAATGCGTTCCATATTACGTCTAAAACGCATTGAATCGCCCTGAATTTCTACTGAACGGATTTCTTTAAGGTAATGATTCAGAATAGAATTATTATCCGATAAATTTATTATTTTCATTTTTGTTTTTAATTAATTCTTATTGCAATAGTAAATTGTAAAACTTGTCAATTCTTATTATCTTTTTCCCTGATTTCGGTTCGGCGAATTTTACCGCTGATTGTTTTGGGTAATTCATCTACAAACTCAATAATTCGTGGATACTTATAGGGTGCGGTGACCGTTTTTACATGCTCCTGAATTTCTTTTACCAATGCTTCGCCAGCTTTTTCTTTATATTCTTTCGAGAGAATAATTGTTGCTTTTACTATCTGACCACGGATTTCGTCAGGAACACCTGTAATGGCACATTCAACTACGGCCGGATGAGTCATAAGTGCACTTTCAACCTCGAAAGGTCCGATACGATACCCGGAACTTTTAATTACATCGTCGGCTCGACCTACAAACCAGAAATACCCATCTTCATCCCTCCATGCCACGTCTCCTGTATAATAAATATTATCGTGCCATGCATCATACGTCAGTTGAGCGTTGCGGTAATAACCCTTGAAAAGTCCTTCGGGATAGCGACGATCGGTGCGGATTACAATTTGACCTTGTTCGCCGGCTTCAGCAGAGCGACCTTCGGGGGTGAGTAAATCAATATCGTAGTGTGGATTTGGTAAACCCATCGAACCAGGTTTCGGTTCAGTCCAGGGTGATGTTAAAATGGTAAGTGTGGTTTCACTTTGTCCGTAACCTTCCTTCAACTTAATTCCTGTTAGGTTCAGAAATTGCTCATAAACAGCAGGATTTAATGCCTCCCCGGCAATGGTACAATATTCCAGCGACGACAAATCGTATTTTGTCATGTCTTCGCGAATCAGAAAACGGAAAATGGTAGGTGGTGCACAAAGCGAAGTTATATGATATTTTTGAATCATTGCCAACATGTCGGCTGGGGTGAATTTTTCGTGATCATAGACAAAAACACAGGCGCCGACTATCCATTGTCCGTAAAGTTTTCCCCAAACAGCTTTCAACCAACCGGTATCGGCAATCGTTAGATGAATACTTTTTTCATGCAGATTGTGCCAATATTTGGCTGTTACAATATGTGCCAGCGGATAAACACAATCGAGCATTACCATTTTCGGATTACCGGTGGTTCCCGATGTAAAGCTGATAATCAGCGGATCGTCATTTTTGGTTACTTTTTCGATTTTTTCAAACGGTGCTGCATTTTCAATTCCTTTATGAAAATCGTTCCAGCCCTCGGGTACAATCGGACCTACAGAAATCAGGGTTTTCAGTGTTGGTGATTCGGACAGCGATTCATTGACATGATTGATAATCGTTTCTTCGCCAACCGCAATAATCGCATTAATGTCGGCGGCATTATTCCTGTAAACTAAATCTTTTTTTGTAAGCAAATGAGTGGCAGGAATAATGACTGCGCCTATTTTGTGTAATGCAATGATGGTGAACCAAAATTCGTAGCGGCGTTTGAGAATGGCCATCACGATATCCCCTTTTTTAATGCCCAGACTTTGAAAATACGATGCAGTTTGGTCGGAATATTTTTTTATTTCGGCAAATGTAAATTCTCTGCAATCTCCCCGATCATTCGTCCAGAGTAATGCGCGTTTTTCGGGTTCTTTTGCAGCCCATTGGTCAACGATATCATAACCAAAATTAAAATTGTCGGGAACAATGAGTTTATAATTTTCTTTGAAATCTTCAAAGTCTGTAAATTCAGTTTGCTTTAAATATTTTTCTAACATAATATTTTCAATAATTTTCAATTTTACTTTGCAAGAGTTGTAATAAAATGAGTAAGAATTTTTTGGAAAAAACAAAATCTTTGCTCTTTGCTCTTTTCTCTTTAT
>CAYNHC010000409.1:0-2793 GCA_964396705.1 uncultured Paludibacter sp. | reverse complement strand
TCTAAAAAAAGTTACTTTTGTATATATTATTATACTGAAGAATTTGAGATGAAAAAAAGACAGGCTAAATTAAAATCATTTTTTCACAAACTACGTTTTCAGTACCGGGTTTCGGTATTGAACGAGAATACATTGGAAGAATCATTTCATTTGCGCTTGTCAAGGTTATCTGTTTTGATTTATGGTTCTACCTTGGTTTTATTAACTTTTATAGTTCTCACAATACTAATTTTTTTAACACCTATACGTTATTATTTACCCGGATATGGCGATTCAGGTAATAGAGGAAGCATAATACATGAATCGATGCAAACCGATTCTTTATTAAATCAGATTGAAATCCAATCAAGTTATCTTGATGTGATAAAAGGGGTGATATCTGGTGACTTAGAAGCTGATTCCATAACTGATCTTGATTCGGTTACATTACAGGAACAGGCAAAAATAATGCTTGAAAAATCGAAAGTCGAAAAGGAATTTATTGAAAAATATGAAAATGAAGAGAAATTCAACCTATCTTCGCTTAATCCTAAGACAAATGAGAATATGTATGTTTTCTTTCGTCCTACAAAAGGTGTAATTTCGTCCACATTTAATCTAAGCGAAAAACAATTCGGAATTGATATTATTACTTCGCCTAACGAAACAGTTGTAAGTATATTGGCAGGTACCGTTGTTTATGCAGCATTTACTTTTGATTTTGGTTGGGTAATACAGGTACAACACGAAAATAATTATCTTTCGGTATATAAATTTAATACCCGGTTGCTAAAAAGAGTTGGTGATAATGTCAAAGCCGGAGAAGGTATTGCAATTACAGGAGAAACAGGCGAAAATAAAACCGCAAATCATTTTTATTTCGAGCTTTGGCAGCAAGGAAAACCAATAAATCCGGAGGACGTAATTATTTTCTAATTGAAAAGTTTGAAGGATTTGAAGATTTGAAAAATTTAAAGAATTTCAGATTTTTAAATTGTAAATTGTAAATAGAAAAATTGTAAATATAAAAGTGTCAGATATTAAAAAGCAAATAGCAATTCTTGGGTCAACCGGTTCAATTGGAACGCAAGCGCTTGAAGTCATTATGGATAATAATGATTTATTTGAGGTTTATGCTTTAACGGCTAATAATCAGGTAGATTTACTGATAGAACAAGCACGAAAGTTTCGACCGGAAATGGTTGCTATTGCCAATGAATCGCATTACCTGAAACTAAAGGAAGCTTTGGCGGATTTACCTATAAAAGTTTTTGCAGGGAATGAATCGATAGCCCAGGTTGCCGAAATGCAACCCATTGATATTGTTTTAACCGCCATGGTTGGTTATTCTGGATTGAAACCGACAATTAATGCAATTAAGGCAGGTAAAAAAATTGCATTAGCCAATAAGGAAACATTAGTTGTAGCTGGTGAGTTGATTTGTGACTTAGTAACAAAATATGGTTCAGCAATTTTGCCTGTCGATTCGGAACATTCAGCCATTTTTCAATGTTTGGTGGGTGAGGGAAATAATCCGGTTGAAAAACTAATTCTAACTGCTTCAGGTGGTCCTTTTCGTACAAAATCGATGCATGAACTTGAACGCGTAACCAGCGCTCAGGCATTGAAACATCCAAACTGGGATATGGGTGCTAAAATCACCATCGATTCGGCAAGCATGATGAATAAGGGTTTCGAAATTATTGAGGCGAAATGGCTTTTCGGTGTAATGCCCGAACAAATCGATGTGGTTGTTCATCCACAATCTATTATTCATTCGATGGTTCAGTTTGCCGATGGTTCAATTAAAGCACAACTTGGATTACCAGATATGAAATTGCCTATTCAGTATGCATTTACGTATCCAGACAGATTGAAAACAAATTTCCCGAGACTTGATTTCAATATTTGTTCGCAACTTACTTTCGAACAACCTGATATGGAACGATTCAGAAATCTTGCTTTTGCTTATTATGCTATGGATCGTGGAGGGAATATGCCTTGCATTCTGAATGCGGCAAACGAAATTGTTGTAGCTGAATTTCTTAAAAACAAAATTGGATTCCTTCAAATGAGCGATATTATTGAAAAAGTGATGGCTAAAGCTGATTTTATCGCTCATCCAACTTACGATGATTATGTGAAAACCGATGCACAAGTGAGAAGCCTTACAACAGATTTTATTTGATTCAGTTGTTTGGTTTCAAAAGTATAACGTACTGACGAATTGTCAGATTCTTATTTTAAAACAGCAAAAAAATTAAGATTAAAATATTTTTTACATTTAAAACTTCGTTAATTCAATTTTTATAAACAAACGCACAGTTTTTGATGTTATGTATGTTCGCAAATTGAAATCAATGGTTTAGATTTCACATTCCAAAATTATTTTTTAAAAATACATTATTCACAATAACTCTGATAAATAAACGATTCAGAGCAAATAACAATTTATGGAAACTTTTTTAATCAGGGCAGTACAATTAATTCTCAGTTTATCGATATTGGTGTTTTTACACGAATTTGGTCATTTTTTCTTTTCACGACTTTTTAAAGTTCGGGTTGATAAATTTTATATGTTTTTCAACCCCAATTTTTCATTGATACGGGCAAAAAAGATCAACGGAAAATGGCAAGTGCGATATTTTGCCAAAAATGTTCCTGCCAACGAACGTACAAAATTAGGTGCTGACGGCGATGTGTTACTAAATGCGAAAGGTAAAACAATTTATGAGCCAATACCATTGGAAGAATTAACTGATGACGATTGGCGCAAATATCCTGAATCGACAGAGTGGGGGATAGGTTGGTTAC
>CAYNHC010000408.1:0-2809 GCA_964396705.1 uncultured Paludibacter sp. | reverse complement strand
GTAAATTTCATGGTGTATTCAGTGTCAACTCCGGGTGTAAATCCAAGTAATGTATTGTTAATATCATCAACAGAGTTTACCTGATAATTGCCATCTGCTTCTATCGCATAGAATTGTGGTGTTAAGGCAGAACCTTTAATTTTTCGACCATCATAGCCATTGTCAAATGCTTTAGTACAGGTTGGCTCTGTGAACAACCATACCTTATCGCCAAATCGTTGTCCATTAATATCAATAATTGTAATTATTTTTTCTGTTTCAGCTTTCTTTGCACGTAATAGTTCAGTATTTTTTTCAGAAGGATATGGTGCCATTAATACACCTCCAGTTGGAGGTTGAGGACCTATTATAGATTGCATGTCAGGATTGTATCCTTTTATCATAGGTTGCGGAAATCCAAGTACTATCACCATAAATCCTTGCATACCCGGAATAGTTGCAGGTAAACCATCTGATCCTGCTAAAAATTTTGGCACACTTAAATATTGACCGGGAGCATTTCCTGAAATGTTTTGTAAAGCTGTCCATTCACTGTATGATCCTGTATTGTACAAATATACAGTTTGTTCAGTATTCAAAAAATTAATTGAACTAATTGGAATGGCGGCAGTGTATGGATTTGCGATGATATGTTCACCTATTTTATAATCTCCAATTTCTGGATTCATAAATGAATAGCTGAGAGGCATAAAAAATGGCAAATTATAGAGATTACCTGCCATTGTGTATGTTTTGGGAGCATCTTGTGTAATAGCATAGCCCAACATTGGTAACATTAATGAATTGTTGGTAACCGGCTCCCACATGGCTGTATTTGTTTCATTATGTCTGAAAATGAAAGAACCATCCAAATTGCCTAAAGGTTGCATTTCAGTAAATGGAATTCCAAAGAATTGATAATGGTACTGAGTAGGATCCTGTGTTGTACTTGCTTTAGAATAAAATTCAACCGTAGCTGGTACAGGAGTAGTTGTATTATGAAAAACCAATGAGCCTGATGGCAAAATATCGCTGGCTCGTATTAAAATACCACCAACTCCGGCGTTGTTGGTGATTATATCAGATACAGTTAATGACCCATCGGGTTCAATAATTATCATGGCTCCGGTTTCAATAGTTAATGAGCCACAGTTGGTCAAAAAACCTGAATTAACGGTTACATCATTACCTGTTTTAAGTGTAACAATATAATTGCCCGGAAACTCTCCCGGATAACTTACAGCATCATCCCAACCAGTACCATTGGATACTTGCCAAGTTGTAGGAGAGGACCATAGACCGGTAGCTTTAGACTGGTAAACCATATCTTGTGCTTGCACATTCAACCCAAAAAGGGTTGAGAAAATAAAAATAAACAACAAGTTTATATGTCTCGTTGCATTTTTAATCAATGGTAGTTTTTTTGATTTCATAAAAATAATTTTTAAAATATAAATTATACTGTTTGTAACTTATTTGTATAAATATAATTAATGTATTTTTAAAAACAAAAAAAGTGCATGAATTGTTTGATAAAAGTAAAAATAATAAGTAATTTACTGAAATTTGTAAGGTATAATCGTATAATTAGTTAAAAATAGTAGATATGTATTTAAGTTCACAAACTTATAAAATATTTTTGTGAAAAAGTATTGATACAAAAAAATTCTTTTGTTTTTTAAAACAAAAGAATTTTTTATTTGTCGCAAAAGAATTTTTATTTAATCAGTAAATTCCATCAGATAAGCCTTGATAAATGCGTCTATATCACCATCCATAACTGCTTGAACATTGGAAGTTTGGAAGTTCGTTCGGTGGTCTTTTACGCGACGGTCGTCGAATACATAACTTCTAATTTGCGAACCCCATTCAATTTTCCGCTTCCCGGCTTCAACTTTAGCGGTTTCAGCTCGTCTTTTCTCAAGTTCTAATTCGTAAAGCTGCGATTTTAATAATCTTATGGCATTGTCTTTATTGCCAAACTGTGAGCGGCTTTCAGTATTTTCAATGATTATTTCGTCCGATTGGTTAGTGACAGGATTAATAAACTTGTAATGAAGTCTTACTCCTGTTTCAACTTTGTTTACATTTTGGCCTCCAGCACCACCTGAACGGAAAGTATCCCAAGTAAGTCCGGCCTGATTGATTTCAATTTCGATAGAATCGTCGATAAGCGGCACAACAAAAACCGAAGTAAACGAAGTCATACGTTTGCCCTGAGCATTGAAGGGTGATACCCTGACAAGGCGGTGAACTCCATTTTCACATTTCAGGTATCCATAAGCCATTTCACCTTCGATTTGCATAGTTACAGTTTTTATACCGGCTTCGTCGCCGTCCTGAATGTTGGTAATTTCCGACTTATAACCCTGACGCTCAGCCCATCGTTGATACATTCGAAAAAGCATTTCCGCCCAGTCCTGAGCTTCAGTACCTCCTGCACCAGCTACAATTTTAATAACTGCTCCTAATTTGTCTTCCTCTTTCGAAAGCATATTCTTCATTTCGAGGGTTTCTATAAGTTCAAGTGCATGACGATAAGCTTCATCCACCTCTTCTTCACTCATTACTTCCTCGCGAAAAAAATCGTATGCCAATTGAAGTTCATCAACTGCCACTTTTACTAAGTTGTAACCTTCTACCCATTTTTTTAGTTCTTTTACTTTCCGCATTTGAGTTTCAGCTTCTTTTGCATCATCCCAAAAACCGGGAACCTGAGTTCGAAGGTCTTCTTCTTCGATTTGTATTAATTTTGTATCGACGTCAAAGATACCTCCTCAACGCGCTTTCGCGTTCCAACACATTCTTAAGTTGGTCTAATGTTATCATT
>CAYNHC010000407.1:0-2840 GCA_964396705.1 uncultured Paludibacter sp. | reverse complement strand
CCATCATTGTACAAAATGGAAATATTAGGTAAGGTTAATCCACCCGGACTGTGAGCAGCCGGAGTAAAATTTTCAATATTTTCTCCCGCATTAATAAACTTACTACCCGATATTAATTTGCAAAAATCATTGTCTGGTAAACTTCCATCTGCCTGACGATCGGCTAAAAACAATGCAGAAGACAAACTCTTGAATTGTGCTGAATGATCTTGTGCTTTTACTGCCACACCATTCACTTTGTTCCCATCTTTGTACGGGTCGCAACCATCAAAAGTAGTCCAGCTATTGAATGCGGTATTTGGAACCTGAGCTCCTTCTTTATCAGCCGAAAGGAATTCGTGATTCAAAGTTGAAGGTTTAAATCCTATATTATTACGCAAATACATGCTTCCATACTGAAAAATAGTTGGGAAACGATAATTGTATTCATTGCCAAACGACACATTGTTAAATAGATACATAGCTTCGTACGCATTGTTTTGGTCGAAACCTTTGTGTAAACATTCAAAAGCTACACTATTGCGAACTACATGAGCTCCAACCGATTGCGCAAACGCAGCTCCACCCGAAGTTCCACCACCACCAAGTTTAAACCCGTTGCCGTTTCCTATGCCTGAATTGGTTGGGCTATAACCGGCTTTCCAACTCCAGCAATTATCAATAACTATCGGGTGATAAACCATGTATAAATCCCAGTTGTCATCAGAATTATTCCAGGCACGACAGCCATGAAATTCGGTTCCGGGGCCGGGGAAAAGTTTTGCAGCAAAACCATCGGCATCGCCACCATCATCAGAACCACTGAACGATTTGCTGTCGTAATTATACCAGGAATCGCAATTAATCACCACATTATATTTACAATACGAATACTTTGGGTTAAATTGTGGTTCACCTGAAATTGGGAAAGACTGTGTTTCCTCTATCGAAAAATCTTTATACATGCCAATTTGAAGACCGGTATCGTTGTTGCCATAAAACTTGCAGTTTTCAACAATATTGTAACTGCCTTCCAGCTTCATGCCATTGTCTTTGGCATTTGTAAATTCCATATTCTTAAAATGCCAGTAATCGCCAAAATGATTGACATAAATGCAACGTGCCTGTTTAAATTCATTGACTGAAGTTACGGCAATGTTTGTTCCATCAATTATAACTCGTTCTCCGGGATAACCAAACATGCTGATTCTTGCTTCTGCTGTTCCCGCTTTCTGAATCTTTACTCTTTTTGTTAGCATATAAGTTCCTCCTCGAAGGTAAATCATATCGCCGGGCGTTGCTTTATCAACTGCTTTCTGAATGTTAAGATAAGGAGATGCTTCTGTTCCCGGATTGGAGTCGTCGCCGGTAGTTGAAACATAAATGGTACGAGCTGAAATAAAACTTGCCACGCTTAATAAAATAATAATAAAGAGGTAATGTTTTTTCATTGTTATTAGATATTATATTTTTTAATTGATTGAACTTTTTATAACTACAAATCTATATTTAATATAGGAATTTTTTGTGTAAAAAATGACGTGTTTTAGTAGATAAAATGATTTTGGAAATAAAATGAATTTTACGTTTCAATTCTCTAATTTGCTGTAATTTAAGTATTTGTGTTTGTATTTGTTCGTTGTATCAGATAAATATCTTTTTTGTGAGTAAAAATTACATGTAATTCATTGATAAAGTGTATTATATACATTTATTTAAGTTAATATAAAGTTTGAATTAAATATAATAAATGAACATTAGTAAACGTTTTATTAAAAAAAGAAATTCTGAATTGTTTCTGGTAATATAATTCTTTATAAACCTTTTAAAAAAACTTATCATGACAACTAAAAAATCAGCTCAGGCAAATCTTGAGAACAAAAAAAGTCTTTATTTAATGATTGGATTTGTAATGGTACTTTCTTTGGTTTATATCTTTTTAGAGTGGTCGAAAAAGGATATACCGAATTTTGTACAGAGCCAGCCCACAATTGAAATACCTGAAGAAATATTAATTCCGGTAACAATAACAACTCCACCGCCACCTCCGCCACCTCCCGTGTTGACTCCTGAAATTATCAACATTGTTGACAATGATATTCCAACTGAAATTGTTGATTTTACTTCGGACGATAACCCTGATATTGGTGTAGATCTTACACCTGTAGTTTATGGCGATGGTCCCGTTGAAGTTATTTCAGAAGACCCTGTTATTTATGCTGAAATTATGCCGAAATTTAATGGAGATGTAAACGAATTTTTATCTAAAAATATCCGATATCCGTCAATTGCTGTCGAAATTGGATTGCAGGGTAGGGTTACGTGCCAGTTTGTTATTAATAAAGATGGTTCTATTGAAGATGTTCAAGTTGTACGCAGCGTGGATCCAAGTTTGGACAAGGAGGCAATGAGGGTAATTAAACTTATGCCTAAATGGCAACCGGGCATTCAAAATGGAAAACCTGTAAGAGTCAAATATTATTTGCCTGTTAATTTTAAATTAATGTAAATTGCTAATGAGACAATGTGCTAATATGACAATAAGTCAATGTGCCGATTAATAAGATGTTCTATCAAAGTGTTGATTATTAAGTGTTTTAATATTTAATCTTTGTTCTTTTGTCTTCTTATTATATTTCATAAATTGTCATATCTTCACCTAAAACAGTTTTTTCAAAAACGGATTTTGCTTCGTGCAATAATCCGTTTTTGCTTACATAGCGTGCAGAATAATGTCCGATAATCAGTTTTTTTACATTCGCTTTCAATGCAATGGTTGCTGCCTGTTCGGCAGTTGAATGTTGTGTGTCTTTTGATCGTTTCAGCTCATCATTCATAAAAGTGGCTTCATGATAAAGGCA
>CAYNHC010000406.1:0-2869 GCA_964396705.1 uncultured Paludibacter sp. | reverse complement strand
TGCGTAGCAAGTAATGATATGTATTCAGCAACATCCAATGCAGTTCAAATTAGCATTAATCCGGCAACAGCTATTTTAAGTCAATCTACAGCTACAGCCACATACAATCAAAATGCATCTGCATCAGCATTAACCGTTACAGCTACAGGCACTGGTACCTTAACATACCAATGGTACAGCAGTACCGATGCTTCAACGAGCACTTCGGGTGATGATGTAACCGTTGGAAGCAATAGTAATAGTTATACTCCATCAACTGCTACTGCCGGCACAAAATATTATTATTGTAAAGTAACAGGTACTTGTAGCATTGTTACAAGTGCTGTTTCGGGAGCTATAACTATAACTCCGCCTTGTACAGCACCAGTATTTACAACACAACCTATCGATAACCAGTCAGAATGTATTGGTGGCGCACTAACTTTTGGACTACTAACCACAGACCTATCATCAACCTTCCAGTGGTATTCAAATACTTCGAAAACTAATTACGGAGGTACTATAGTTCCCTCTGGTGGGTTCGCACCAACTTTTACACCGCCTTCTACTACACCCGGTACCTATTATTATTATTGTGTTGCTTTAAGCAGTGGATGCTCAGGAGCTTCCAATGCTGTTCAGATTACCATACATCCTGCAACAGCCATCACAGCACAATCTACCGCTGCTGCAAGTTATGTTCTGAATGCTTCGGCAGCACCATTGACTGTGACAGCAACAGGCACAGGACTTTCCTATAAATGGTATAGCAGTAACGATGCTTCAACTTCTACATCAGGCGATGATGTTACAGTAGGAACAAACAGTAATAGCTTCACCCCTCCTACTTCCGCTATCAGTACAAAATACTATTATTGTAAGGTAAACGGCGGCTGTGCTCCAACAACAGTTACAAGCGATGTTTCGGGAGCAATTACTGTATCGCAGCAAATCAAGATTTTATATCTTACTTCAGGAACAACGCAACACGCAAACGATACTAGGTTATACCCAATGTTGAGAGATGATTCAAAATATGCAGTTACTATTCAGCAGGCAAGAAGCTCTGAACAAGCGTCATTTGCTTATAGTGCTTATGATTTAATAATAATTAATGAGGATATTCCTGGCGCAACTGCTGAGATTGTCGGATTGAAAACTATTGACAAACCAATTTTAAGTATAAAATCATGGGTTTATAATTCAGGAAGATGGGGTTGGGGTACAGCAAATGATGGGAAAGCAAATAATGGAATAGTAGCGATAAAACAACCCACTCACCCAATTTTTAATGGAGTTTCTTTCACAGATGGAATGTTAACTTTACTTAACGGAGCTGACACAAAAGGAATTCAACCTGTAGAATTATCTGGTATTGGAGGAATTATTGTCGCAAATGCTCAAAATATATCTTCACCATACAATTATTCAGTTGCTATTCACGATGTACCTGCAAATGTGCGTGGAGTAGCGAACTCAAAACATCTTATGATTGGAATTAGTATTGCCAGTTATACAAAGATGACAAATGACGCTCTTACTTTATTCAGAAATGCCATCGATTATTTGGTAAACGGCACACAGTTTGTGCCACAGCCCTTATATTTCCGCACTGCTGCAACCGGAACATGGAGTGATAAACTAACCTGGCAAACATCTTACGATAATACCAACTGGACTCAGGATGTGATTACACCAACTCCAAACAATACGAAAGGTTTGAACATTGGAAATACCAATAATTATACGTTAAGCGAAAATTACAATACAGAAACATTAACACTCAATTCCGGCTCAACTTTAAATGTTCCTGCAGCCAAACAATTAACAGTTACCTCATCAATGACAAATAATGGTGGTACATTGAATTTATTATCAGATGCAACTGGTACAGCTACTATTATTACTCCTGAAACAATAAGCGGAACCGGTACTGTTAATGTGAACCAATACCTCACAACAGCAGTAAACGGTCGTAACTGGTACATTTCAAGTCCTGTTTCGGGCGCTACAAGCAATGTGGTGAAAAGCAAAGCGGACAGCCAATTGTTAAGTTATACAGAAGCTAATACAGGTACAGCTATCTGGAACACAATAACAACAACCAATGTTCCTCTTAATTTAATGCAGGGTTATGTAGCGCAGTTAGCAAGCAATGGTACAATTACTTTCAGTGGTCCGTTGAATACAGGAACTAAATCAATTACAGGTTTAACACGAAGCGGAGTAGTTTCTAAAGGTTTCAATTTAGTTGGTAATCCTTATCCATCGTATGTAAACTGGACAGATGCTATAAAAACGA
The DNA here is from genome assembly GCA_964396705.1 of uncultured Paludibacter sp. GTDB lineage: Bacteria > Bacteroidota > Bacteroidia > Bacteroidales > Paludibacteraceae > Paludibacter. The sequence goes on along the minus strand of CAYNHC010000406.1, from coordinate 588 downwards.
ATTTATCAAATACAATCTGGTATCGGAGTAAAAGTACCGGGTCTTATCTTTTTCAAACTTACAATGCAACCGGTGCAGGCATCGGGGCAAATGGTGGAACGACACTGATACCTCCTATGCAGGCTTTCTGGGTTAATGTAACATCGGGAACAGGTTCACTTGAATTTCAGAATGGTATGCGTTCGCATCAAGATCAAAGCATTGCTACCAACCGATTGAAAGCGCCATCAGCAAGTTCACAAAAATTATTGCGTTTGCAGGTTTCGAATGAAATAAACAGCGATGAGACGGTCATTTATTTTAACAACAATGCTTCCGATAATTTCGACGAATATGATTCTCCTAAAATGACAAATAACATTTCCAATGTTCCTGAACTCTATACTCAGGTAGGAAATGAACGATTAGCCATCAATGGATTAAACAGTATCGAAGCAAATAATGTAATGCCTCTTGGTTTCTTCACTTTATCATCAAATACATTCAACATAAAAGCAACTGAACTAAAGAATTTTGACAGTGACACCAGGATTGTCCTGAAAGACAATGTCTTAAATACTGAACATGACATTACAAATGGAGAATCAT
>CAYNHC010000405.1:0-2872 GCA_964396705.1 uncultured Paludibacter sp. | reverse complement strand
AAACTGCAATTTTAGCACATAAAGTACCAAATCGGCTTCTAACTTTTTGTTTTTGGTTTCTATCGTAAATTCATTGATGCGTTTTATAAATGCATTTAGTTTATTCACCGCTTGTTTTTGAATTGTGGAACCTTTGTATTCCTTTTGGTTAAGCTTATCAATATCTTCTTTAGCTTCTTCGAACAGCGTTTGTTCTCCGCCTTCTTTATCCAGAAAATTCACAAGCAAAAACTCATAATTAAATCGCTTGCCAGATAATTTCAACAACATATCCACCAATTCCTTTTTCGGGTGTTGAGAAAGTTGTTCTTTTAAAATGGTTTTATTATGGGGCACAGTTATATATTTTTCTTGTTTTTGCAAAAATAACGAATAAATTGGAACTGAGAGATTCATGTTGTTAATATCAATATCTTTTATAGTAATTAGATTATAGAAAAAATGTACCTATATTTGTCCTGTTAAATAAATATTTACAGGAATGAAGAAAAATTTACGCATTATTTACATTATACTATTGCTTTTGTCATCCATACAAATAAAAGCTTTAACATTTACAGACAGTAATTTGCCGATTGTTATAATTACTACCGATATTAATCCAACAACAGGAAAGCCTTACGACATTCCAAACGAACCAAAAATATTGGCTTCGATGAAAATAATTTACCGATTGGATGGATCACGTAACTATCTTACCGACCAGAGTAATGCAGATTACCTGAATTATAATGGAAGAATTGAGATTGAACTCAGAGGTTCATCCTCACTTGATCTTCCCAAAAAACCTTATGGCTTAACAACTCTGCAATATAATAATCTGGAAAACAACAATGTGAGTCTATTAGGAATGCCTAAAGAAAATGACTGGGTGTTGAACTCTCTTGCTTTTGATCCCTCTTTAATGCGCGATTATCTATCGTACGATTTAGCACGAAGTATGGGAAATTATGCTGCACGTGGACGATATTGCGAAGTTATGATTAACGGAGATTATAAAGGATTGTATATTTTAATGGAAAAGCTAAAAATTGACGACGACCGAATAAATATAACTAAAATGACAAATACCGATAATACCGGTCAGTTTGTAACAGGTGGTTATATTACAAAATGTGACAAAACTACCGGAGGTGATCCTGTGGCTTGGACATTGCCTACTACAAAAGGTTGGACGGTGGATTTTATTCATGAAAGCCCAAAGCCTGCCGAAATAACCACTCAGCAAAAAGCGTATATCAAAAATCAGTTTGTTACTTTACAATCAACAATGACATCTCAAAATGGGTTGATTACAAATGGTTATCCATCCATAATAGATGTTCCAAGCTTTATAGACTATTTTATTTTGAATGAACTTGGCTCCAATCCGGATGGCTATCACTACAGCACTTTTTTTCACAAAGACAGGAATGGCAAATTAAGAGCCGGTCCAATTTGGGACTTTAACCTCACATACGGAAACGATTTATTTTCCTATGGTTTTGATCGAAGTAAAACCAATGTTTGGCAATTTAATGATGGAGGAAATGATGGTGCGAAATTTTGGAATGATCTTTTTAATAATTCCACATTCAAATGCTATCTTTCCAAGCGGTGGACAGAGCTTTCTGCGTCTGATCAACCACTTAATTTTTCTGTTATTTCAGCAAAAATCGACCAACTGGCTAATCTTGTTTCGGAAGCAAGTGTTCGGGAACAAGAAAGATGGAACACAATCAGTACTCATAAAAGCAATATAAGCGCAATGAAGACATGGATTCAAACCCGTATGACATGGCTAAATGCTCGATTGAACAGTTATCAAACATGTGCCAATGTTTCACTTCCGGGTTTAGTTATTTCAAAGATAAATTATCATCCGGCAGCATCTGGCGAAATCCTGAGTGATAGTCTGGAGTTTATTGAAATATCAAACAAGAGTAACGAATTGGTCAACCTTACGGGAGTTTATTTTCGTGAGTTAGGACTAACTTACAGATTTCCGGTAAACTCAAATATTGCTGCCAATTCTAAAATATATATAGCTGCAAGTAACAAGTATTTTGAATTGATTTATGGGCAAAAGTCTTTCGGGCAGTTTACCCGAAATTTATCGAACGATAATGAAAAACTAGTTTTAGCTGATGCTTTTGGAAATATTATCGATTATGTGGAATATTCCGACAGTGAACCATGGCCTGTTGATGCTGATGGATTTGGTTCATTTCTGCAACTTATCGATCTTAGTTATGACAATAGTTCGGCTACTAATTGGGTAGCATCGAACAGCTTAACAGGAATGGATAATATTACATTTGAAGATGGAATAAAAATTTATCCTACACCGGCAAACTTTTTTATAACAGTTTATTGTAGCAACCTGATTATTAAATCCTACGAAATTTCTGATGTGTTTGGACGAATTGTAACTTCTGAAAATAATTATTATTCAGCTACAAATACAATCAACGTAGAACACTTATCGCCGAATATTTATTTTGTAAAATTGCAATTTGATAATGGAACAAGTGTGGTGAAAAAGATAATAAAGAAATAGTTTTTTACCGACGTAAAACAATAAAAGGCAGAACCGTTTGGCTCTGCCTTTGTGTAAATATAGCGTTCAGGATTTTATTTTGTATCCAAAATTACCGGAGTGCTGTTTTTTCCACCGCCCATGATAATTAGTTTTGCATTAGGTGAGGTTGAAATAGCTTTAATCATTTCGTACTGTAGCTGTTTGTCGCTCAGTCCGGTGCTGATAATTTTCTGATAATCGGCTATACCTTGCGCTTCCACACGTTTACGTTCAGCCTCTTGTTTTTCTTTTTGCAGAACAAAAGTCATTTTCTGTGCTTCCTGTTCAGCATTGATTTTCGATTCGATAGTA
>CAYNHC010000404.1:0-2881 GCA_964396705.1 uncultured Paludibacter sp. | reverse complement strand
GGTTTCCCTGAAACAGGATGGGATTTTTTATTTTATGCAACATGTTTCTGATTTTACATCTTCAATATAATTGTTTGACAATTATACAATAAAAATCCGATATGTATTCGATATTGAGGATAAAGATTATGTGTAGCGAGTCGGAGTGCAACTTCAAGTCGCACCCCGACTAACAAAACAGGATCGGAATTTTTCTTTATTTCGAACTCCGGTTTTGTTCTTCCGAAGATGAAGTTGATCGGTTGGCGCGTGTTTTAAAGTTATCTTTACCAAACCGATAGTTAAATGAAAGGCTGATTCTTCGCGAATTCCAATGGTTGATAACATCGATGTCAACATTGTCATATTTGGCATAAGCGCTACCGTTGGCAGTATTAAACAGGTCGTTAACGGAAAGTTTTACAGTTCCCTGATCTTTAAGTACGTTGCGCTGAAAACCTAAGTTGACCGCATACCGTTGACGTACTATGATATTGCTAACCAATTGAGCCGAATTGTAATACCCGCTTAATTCCATTTCAACTTTATAGGGCAATGAAAAATTATTACTTACGTTGCCTGTAAAACTGTATTTACTTAATTTGGATGATTCATTTTCGTTCAATTGAAGTACTTTGTACATTCCTGTTACTGTTCCGTTGACGCGCCACCATTTGGTTGGTTGCAACTGAAATGTTTCCGAAAGATTATAATCAAGGGAGTTGCTTAGATTTTCGTTGGTCTGATAAACAGTTTTTGAAGCATCATCCTGCCGAATAATTTGGGTAAACAATCCTTTTGTGTAATTCATGCCCAGCGAAGTTATCAAAGCGCTGTTATAATTATGACTTAAACCCATCGAATGTGTAAACTGTGGTTCGAGATAGGGATTGCCCACATTGTAGGTGTAAGGATCCACCATCCATTGAAACGGATTCAGCATGTGATAACCCGGACGGCCGATCCTGTAACTGTACTTAAGATTCAAATTATGTTTGTCGTTGAGTTTTAGCTGAATAAAAACAGAAGGAAATAACCTCAGGTAACTTGTGTCATTTATCTGATGGGTTACCAATGAAGTTCCTGTCGAAATAGTGTTTTCTAATCGCAAACCAAGTTGTACGGTAGTTTTATCGAATTGACCACGACCATTTACATAAGCAGCCTGAATTTTTTCATCATATACAAAATGATCGGACTGAGTGAGATAACCCATCATGTCAATCTTACTATCTGTATTCACAAAACTGGTTTTAAGTCCTGATTCGAAATTGAAATTCTTCCCCACCGGCAAAACATAATCAAGCTTTGCAGTGTATATATTAATTTTATTCCCCTGCTCAGTCGAAACTGTAATCCCACGATTCAAATCATTATTATATTTATCGAAATATTTTCCAATTTGATCGTTCGGGCTTTCAAATCCGAAATGTGCATAATCCACATCTACCGAAAGTGACTGACCGGTTGAATCTATATCCCATTTGTAATTCAAATTGTAAGTCTGATTAAACCATTTGTTATTTTGTGTGGCTGCAGTAACAAGCGAAGAGTCAACAGTTTTATTTTTATCGGCAAAACTGGTGGTGCTGTTCTCAATGTTTGCATTGTGTCCGTTGTTTCCTTTGAACATCACACTCAAAACATGATTTTTGGCCAGATAATAATCGGCACCCACTTTGTAATTATGCGAACTTCCTTTATAATCACCTTTGTTGTAAATCAACTGATAAGCTCCTTCGAGTTCGGTGCTTGTAAAGCGGCGTGAAGCATCCATACTGTTCCAACCGGCCCAGCCATTGTTCGAATAGCTCCCATAAATATTCAACTTGCCATAGTTCATATTCATATCCAGTCCGGCATTCCAACCCGGCGCACTTGCATAATTTACTCCTGCATTTACACTTCCATTGAATCCCGGCGCTTTTGTATGCTTGGTTTTGATATTAATTATTCCCGAATTTCCTTCTGCATCGTAACGAGCCGATGGGTTTTCGATGATTTCAATTTTATCAATATTTTTTCCCTGCATTCCTTTCAACATGGAGGCTAATTGTGCTCCTGATACATAAGTGGGTTTGTCATCAATAAGCACTTTGACGCCCTGAAGTCCTTTCAGACTAATGTTATCATTATTGTCGATGGTTACACCGGGTAGTTTGCGCAATATTTCATATACATTTTCGGAAGCAGATGTTATGGAAGCCTCAGGGTTGATGACCATTTTATCAACCGACTGTTCAATGAATTGCTTTTTGGCAGTAATAACCACATCATTGAGCAATTCGGTAGTTTCACGCAGTACAATTTTTCGCTCAATTACCGGAGTTTTTCCATCAACCACCAGTTTTTCAGTTTGAAGTTTGTCGTAGCCTAACATACTTACAGTAAGAATATAATCCCCCTGAGTTACTTTTTCAATTTTAAACTCACCTTTATTATTACACACCTCACCTTTTACAATTTCATGCGTTTGAGGACTAATAAGTGTTGCAGTTGCGAATTCAACGGGTTGATTTTTTTCATCGGTAACTGTACCTTTTACAGTTACAGTCATTGCATTGGTAGCAGCAGTTGTTGTTTGTATTGAAATGCAAAACATCAAAACATAGGTTATAAATTTCAGTTTCATTCTATTTGATTTTTTGTTGATTTTTTTGATATCTATTTAATTGACGATAGAAAAATGAGAATATTACATTGCAATGCTATATTTTTACAATTAGACGCAATGACTGATGATTTTGGATTTAACGAACATCGTTTTATTTAAAATAGAATAGAAAATCACAAACAAATAGATGTTAATTCATTGATAATTTAAGTGTTAACTATTATATACTACAAAAAGGGCTGTCTCAAAGTTGGACAGCCCTTTTTCGTTAAAAGAAAATAGTTATTA
>CAYNHC010000403.1:1727-2887 GCA_964396705.1 uncultured Paludibacter sp. | reverse complement strand
TTGAAGGTAATTGCGCTGTGTCTTTGAATACGACTGTATTTTCCGTTTCAGAAATTTTTTGCAAGTTGTTTGCAATTCCCGGAAATTCAGCAATGGCTTTGTAAAACTGATCGTCATAAACACCAATTTGTCGGCAAGCATAGCGGGCAGCTTCAATGTTCTGTAAGTTATATTCACCAAATATTTTTAGTGGAACTAAGCCTTTTTTGGTTTTTAAGTGCGTAATACCGTTAATTATTTCGTAATCAGGTATATTGTATGGAAATGAAACCATATCGCGCCGGATTTTTTCAGCTATTTTTTTTAGATTCTCATCACCGTCATAGTAAATCAATCTCCCTTGCATTTCCATTAATTCAGCAAACTTTCTGAATTGTTCCACATAACTTTCAAAGTTAGGATAATTGTTGTTTTGATCCCACTCAATGCCTGTTAATATGGCAATATGAGGTTTGTATTGATGAAATTTCGGACTTAGATTTATAGGAGATGTTTGTGTTTCATCTCCCTCAAATACTGCAATACGCGCTTCATATGTGAGCTTTACCAAGTTCTCAAATCCTTCAAACTTGGTTCCCAGCATATAATCTGCGTCAATTTTGTTTTGTTTCAAAACAAACAAAATCATTGCCGTAGTTGTTGATTTTCCATAGCTTCCACTTACCACTATTCGTGTTTTGCTTCGTGATTGCTGAAACAGGAACTCAGGCATTGAATAGATTTTTAGGCTTAACTCCTTTGCTCTGATTAGTTCAGGATTGTCTTTTGTTACAGATTCTCCAATAATTACAGCATTTAATCCTTTTTCAATTTTGGCAGGAAACCAACCTGATTTTTCGGGTAAAAGTTTATATTGCTTAAGTTTACTCAGTGCGGGCTCTAAAATTTCTTCATCTGATCCGGTAACCTTAATATTCTCTTTTCGGCTAACAGCAATTGCCAAATTGTGCATGGCTGCACCTCCAATTGCTATAAAATGAACTCTTTGCATAAGGTTGGAAAGATAAATGTTTTTACTTATTTTTGCATTGCATAAATATGAATTACAAAGGTAATAAAAAGTTCGAGAGGAAAGTAGAAATTAACTGAGTTTCACGTTTACAACAATTGAATCTGCAACTTGCGTTTTTTTTGTATATTTTAAACTGTAATCGGATTTA